>NZ_CP034072.1:3882244-4065484 GCF_003855255.1 Mycolicibacterium nivoides
TATGAGTGATCGCCACACCCTTCGGCACACCCGTCGTCCCCGACGTATAAATCAAATACGCAACATCATCAGCGGCGGGCCCCGGTAGTTCGGTGCCGGGTTGCGTGGCGATACGAGGATCGCCGATGTCGACGACCGGCACACCGGAATCCGTCAGCCGTTCGGCGAGACCACCCGCTGTCACCGCCACGACCGGTGCCGCATCGCCGAGCATGAACTCGACCCGCGCATCGGGATGCGCCGAATCCATCGGCAGATACGCTGCACCGGACTTCAAGATCGCCAGTATCGCGACGATAGAATCCGCCGAGCGGGGCAACAGCACCGCCACGCTCCGGCCGGGTCCCGCACCCTGCTCAACCAGCCAGTGCGCCAATCGATTCGACGCCTCATCCAATTCCGCATACGACATCGAACGGCCGTCGAAAGTCACCGCAGTCGCCTCTGGCGCGCGAGCCACCTGCGCGGCGAACAGCCCCGGGATCGACGCCGATGAACTCACCGGCTCGTCCAGCACCGCCCGATTGCCCCACGCGAACAGTTGGGCATGCTCGTCCTCGTCGAGGAAATCCATCGACGAGAGCCGCCGGGTCAGGTCAGCGGTCATGAAGACGCCTCAGCCTCGGCCGTTATCGCCATCAGCACCCGGCGCAACCGATCGATCAACCGCACAACGCTCGCCTCGTCATAGACATCGGTGCGGAACTCGACGGTTCCACCGATTCCGGCGGGCTCGCCGGTCTCACTCCAACGTTCGCCCAGCGCAAATGTCAGGTCCGTACGCGCTGTGTGGGTCTGTGCGGGCAACGGGGTCACCCGCACATTGCCCAACGTCAGGCCGCCGGCAGTATCGGCACTGTGCTGCCAGGACAGGTTCTGCCAGGACAGCATGACCTGTACCAGCGGATGGTGGGTCAGGCTGCGGGTCGGGTTCAGTCGATCCACCACAACCTCGAACGGCACATCCTGATGCTCGATGGCCGCCAGACCGCGCTGACGAACCTGCTCCAGCAGCTCACCAATGGTCGGGTCGCCGGCGAAGTCGACGCGCAGCACCAGAGTATTGACGAAGAACCCCACCAGATCATCCAGCGCGGGATCTGTGCGACCGGCGATTGAGATGCCCAGTGCCACATCCGACGTCGCACATAGCTTGGACAGCAGCAGTGCCAACGCGGCCTGGACCACCATGGAACTCGTCGCGTTCTGCTCTCGTGCCACCCGGACGACCCGCTGCTGCAACTCAGCCGGCCAATCAACCGCCACACTGGCGCCTCGGTAATCAGCCAACGGCGGATACGGCCGATCCGTCGGCAACTCCAACCGCTCGGGCAACCCGGCCAGCGCCTGCTCCCAGTACGCCAGCTGCCCGGATATGCGGCTGTCACGGTCGGCCAGGTCACCCAGATACGAACGCTGCCACAGGGTGTAGTCCGCGTACTGCACCGGCAATGGTGACCACTCCGGTGCACGCCCGGCACACCGGCTGGCGTAGGCCGCACCCAGATCCGCCACCAACGGGGTGACCGACCAGCCGTCAGCGGCAATGTGATGCACCACTGCAATCAGAACATGCTCATCCTCGGCGACACGGAAAAGTGATGCCCTCAAGGGCAATTCAGCCGACAGGTCGAACGTGTGGCGCGCGACTGCGCCGGCTTCCTCGGCCAACCGGTCCCCCGACCAGCCGATCGCATCGATCACCTGCCAGCACGTGCGGGCACTCTGGGGTGGCACCACCAATTGCTGAGGCGTGTCGTCGGCCAGGGTGAACAGTGTGCGCAGGCTCTCGTGGCGGCCCACCACATCCACCAACGCCTGCCCGAGCGCGATGGGATCGAGGTCGCCGCTCAGGCGGAGTCCCACGGCCAGGTTGTAAACCGGTGACGGGCCGTTCAATTGGTCGAAGAACCACAGCCGCTGCTGGGCATAGGACAGGGGAATGGTCTGCGGACGCGGCATCACCCGCAACGGCGGGCGTGCGGCATCAGAGAGTTGACGGTCCAGGCACGCGGCCAGTCCCCCGACGGTCGGAGTGTCGAACAGGTAGCGGACCGGCACGTCCTTGCCGAGTGCCGATTGCAGGCGGGCGCTGACCCGGATTGCGATCAACGAATCACCGCCCAGGGCAAAGAAATCGTCATCGAGGCCCACCCGATCGAGGCCGAGCACTTCGGCAAACACCTCTGCGACGGTCTTCTCCGTCGGCGTCTGCGGTGACCGGAAGGTAACGGCCGCGAACACCGGCTCGGGCAGCGCCCTGCGATCGATCTTGCCCGAGGAGGTCAAGGGAAGCTCTTCGAGCACGACGATCTGGGTCGGCACCATGTATTCCGGCAACCGAGCGGTCAGCCACTGGCGCACTTCGCTGACCTTGCTGTTGGTGTCGGGATCATTGGCGTAGGTGCTGCGCTCATGCGACCCGCCGGGCGGCAGATAGAGATCGGTCAGTACCGGGACATCTGCTCCGTTGGTGGCGGCGGTGAAGACCGCGTCGACGGTCCCCGGCTGCGGGCCCCACGTGACTGCGACGTCGTATCCGGCCGCCTCACCGAGCCGATACAGCAGTTCTGGGGTGACGGCATCCGCGGGTGTGGCCGCAATGTCCGCCTGCGCCAGCGCATCTGCCAACGGGCGTCCGTCGGCAAGAGCCTGTTCGACGATCACATCCGCGATCACACCCGCCCGCGGAATCGCGCTGACCCGCACCGTCGGTGGGCGCTGCGCCGCCAACTCCGCGTGCAACCCGCTCAGGCCCGCACAACTAGCCCAATCCCAGACGGGTACATCTGCGAGCGAACGAACCGGGCCGGCCGACTTGTGAATGACGACGTCATAGCGGTACCGGGTCAACTCGTTGTCGGCCTCACCGCGCTTGACCTGGATGCCTATCCCGCCCACTGACGGGTGGTCAGCCGCCCAGGTCGTGAAAAACTCTGGGGCCAAGAGCAACTCTGGCTCGCCCAGGATCGCGCGTTGCACTCGCTGACGGATTTCGTCGCTGTCGGCACCCGCGCCGCTGCGTGCCAACGCTATACCGGTCTGGAACGCACCCTGCAGGCTGTGATTGCGCACATCCCCGATGAACAACGTCCCGCCCGGAGCCAACAGCTCGACGGCGTTGTCGATGACCTCGGTGAGATAGGCCGGGTTGGGGAAGTACTGGATGACAGAGTTGACGATGATCGTGTCGAAGTAACCATCGGGCAGCCCGTCGGCCACATCGGCCGGCTGCACCCGTAGCCGGACCCGATCCCCCCACGGTTGTCCGGCCACCGACGATTCCAGCTTCCGAATGGTCGGCGCGGAAAAGTCCGTTCCCCAATACTCCACGCACTCGGGGGCCACCTGTGACAGTACGAGACCCGAACCCACGCCGAGCTCAAGCACCCGCCGAGGGCGCAGTGCCAGGATCCGGTTCACGGCACCCGAGCGCCATTCCCGCATCTGATCCAGCGGAATCGGATCGCCGGTGTAGCTGCTGTTCCATCCACGGAAGTCGCTGCCGAACTCCACCGCTTCCAGGTCGGCGTCATAGAGCTCGTCGTATACGTGTTGCCACTGATCGACGACTTCTGCATCATGATCAGCGCTGCTGGCGCGCTCCAGCGCGACGTAGGCGACCAGGTGGTCAGCGGCATCATGGTGGTAGACCGCGGCCGCAGCACGATTGACCTGGGGGCAGGCCAGCAGGGTGTTCTCGATCTCGCCGAGCTCCAGGCGCTGCCCGCGCAACTTCACCTGGGCATCGGCGCGACCCAGATACTCCAGGCTGCCCGCTGTGGTCCAGCGCACCAGGTCACCTGTGCGGTACAGCCGCGACCCGGGAGCTCCAAAGGGGTTGGCCACGAATCGATCCGCAGTCAGGTCGGCCCGGCCCACATAGCCGCGTGCCAACACCGGACCGGCCAGATACAACTCGCCCACCACGCCGGCCGGGGCCGGGTTCAGCCGCGAATCCAGCACCAGCGCACACGTACCGGGGACCGGGGTGCCGATGCGCACCGGCTCGCCGGCGGACAGTGCACTCCAGGTGGCCCAGATGGTGACCTCGGTCGGGCCATAGGCATTGAACATCCGCCGCCCCGGCGCCCAGGCCGCCACCAACTCCGCCGGGCATGCCTCACCACCGGTGACCAACGTCTTCAACCCACCCAGCCGGCTACGGTCGAGCGTCGCCACCACCGTCGGGGTGATCAACGCCGCTTCGACCTGTTGCTCCTCGATCAACGCCGTCAGCGCTTCACCCGCATAGGAATCCGGTGGGGCCACCACCAACGCCGCACCTGAGGCGACTGCCCACAACCACTCGAACACCGAGGCATCGAACGTCGGCGCGGCCACCATCAACACCCGCGCGCCAGCACCCACCCCGAACAACTCACGATGCGCCGCAGCCACACCCAGCACACCGGCATGACTGATCGCCACACCCTTCGGCGTGCCCGTGGACCCCGACGTGAAGATCGCATACGCCGCATCATCAAGACTCAACGGCGCCAACCGATCCGCATCGGTGATCGGCTCCGCGGAGCTGCCCGCAAGATCCAGTGAATCGATATCCAGTACCGGGCTACTTCCAGCGCCCGCCACGGGGTCGCTACCGCGGGTGAGTACACACACCGCCTCGACGGTGTCCAGCACCGTGGCAATCCGCTCGGCCGGGTGCGTCCGATCCACCGGCACATACACCCCGCCGGCCTTGAGCACCGCCCACCACGCGATCACCAGCTCAGCAGACCGGCCCATCGCCACGCCGACCGCGCGCTCCGGACCCACCTCCGCTGCGATCAGCACTCGTGCCAGCCGGTTGGAAGCCGCATCCAGCTCCCGGTAGGTGAATTCCCGCGGCCCGTCCACCAACGCCAAGGCATCCGGATCCGCAGCCACCGCCGTCGCCAGCAACTCCGGTGCCAGCCCGACCTGTGAGTCGATGCCCGCACCAGACCACCTGTGCAACACCAGATTGCGCTCATCACCGTGGAGCAGGCCCACCTCGCCGACCACCACCGACGAGTCTGCCACCACGGCCTCGACCACCCGGCCGAACCAACCCACCAGGCGCTCGATCGTCGACCGATCGAACAAGTCCGTGGCGTATGTCAGTACACCAGCGGCCATCGGCGCGCCCGAATGCTCGTCGGGCACCTCCCTGATGTCCACATCGAGGTCGAACTTGGCGGTGCGGGTGACCATCGACATCGGCTCGATCCCCGCACCCTCCAATGCCACCTCAGGACGCACGTTGTTCTGGAAGACCAGGGCGGCCTGGAACAAGGGGTGATGCGATGTGGATCGCGCCGGGTTGAGTTGCTCCACAAGCAGTTCGAAAGGCACGTCCTGATTGGTGTAGGCATCAAGTGCCTTCTGCCGCACCTGTTCGACGACATCGCTGAACCGCTGCTGCGAGTTCAATCCGATTCGCAGCACCCAGGTGTTGACGAAGAACCCGACCAACTCCTGCAGGGCCTGATCGTTGCGTCCGGCGATCGGGGTTCCCAGGGCGATGTCCTCGCCGACGCCCGCCCGGTGCATCACGACCGACATCACGGCCTGCAACACCATCGACGTGGTCACGTTGTGTTCCGCGGCCACCGCCTTGACACCGGCCCAGGTTTGGGGATCGATTCGCAGTTCCACCCCGTCGCCGCGATAGCTGGGCGCGGGTGGCCGGGGACGGTCGGTGGGCAGCGACACCACCTCCGGCAGGCCGGCCAGCTCCTGTCGCCAGTAAGCCAGCTGTTCAGCGATTCGGCTGTCCGGATCTTCCAGGTCTCCCAGATGTTCACGCTGCCACAGTGTGTAATCGGCGTACTGCACCGGCAGCGGAGACCAGGCCGGGGCCTGCCCGCCGGCGCGGGCTGCGTAGGCGACCCCGACATCCTTGACCATGGGCGCCATCGACCAGCCGTCGAAGGCGATGTGGTGCAGAACAATTCCCACGACGTACCGGGACGAGCCCACCTCGTAGATCTGCGCCCGGATCGGGATCTCGGTTGCCAGATCAAACCGGTACCCCGACAGCGCGATCAATTCGCCGAGCACAGCGTCTTCTTGGTCCTCTGCAACCTGCACCACTGCCGGACCACCGCGGCGCCACATCCCCTCCTGCGCCGGCATCACCTTCTGCGATGGCACACCGTCTACATCGGGGAACACCGTGCGCAGCGATTCGTGGCGGGTGATCACGTCGTCAAGGGCCGATCCCAGAGCATCGACATCGATTGCACCGTTGATCTGGAACGCGATCGGCATGTTGTAGGTCGCGACCCCACCCTCGAACCTGTTGAGGAACCACAGTCGCTGTTGCGCATACGACAGCGGGATAACGGCGGGACGCTGCTGCGGGACCAGCGGGCGACGGCCGCTGGAACCGGCGCTGAGGCGTAGGGCGAGTTGGGCGATCGTGGGTGCGTCGAACAATGTACGCACCGCGAGGTCGACGTCGAGGTGGCTGTTGACCGCGGCGAGTAACCGCATGGCCGACAGTGAGTCGCCACCGAGGTCGAAGAAGGAGTCATCGACGCCGACCCGTTCCAGTCCGAGTACCTGGGCGTAGATACCGGCCAGGATTTCTTCCGTGGCGGTTGTCGGCGCCCGGTAGTGGTCCGTGCCAGCGTATTCGGGTGCGGGCAGGGCCCGCTTGTCGAGCTTGCCGTTGACAGTCAACGGTAGAGCGTCGATGACCACGACCGCCGCCGGAACCATATACGACGGCAGCCGCTGTGAAAGCTGTGCACGGATGACCGACGGATCCGCAGTGCCGGTGACGTAACCGACCAGGCGCTTGTCGCCCGGGCGATCCTCCCGGGCGATCACAACGGCCTGCCGCACACCATCCAGATCGGCCAAAGCTGTTTGGACTTCACCCAATTCGATGCGGTAGCCGCGGATCTTGACCTGCTCATCAGCGCGCCCCGCGTACCGCAACTGCCCATCGGCACCCCACGAGACCAGGTCCCCGGTGCGATACATGCGGGCCCCCGGCGCCCCGAACGGGCACGGCACAAAGCGTGACCCCGTCAAACCGGCGCGGCCCAGATACCCGGCACTCACCCCGCGGCCGGCCACATACAACTCACCCACCACACCAGGCGGCACCGGACGCAACAACCGATCCAGGACGAACAACGCCGCACCCGGCACCGGCACACCAATAGGCACCGTGCTCGCACCAGCAACCAACGGGGCGCTGATCGTGGCATACACCGTCGTCTCAGTCGGACCGTAACCATTGATCATCACCCGGCCCGGCGCCCACCGATCCACCACGTCCGAAGGGCATGCCTCGGCAGCCACCATCAACGCCGACACCGACGCCAGCTTCTCCGGCGACAACATCCCCACCGCGGACGGCGTCTGGCTCAACACCGTTACTCGCTCGGCAACGACCAACGCCTCCAAGTCCCGCGGTGAGCGCGTGGTCTGCTCAGGCACCACCACCAGACGCCCGCCGAACAGCAGCGCGCCCCAGATCTCCCACACCGAATAGTCGAACGCCAACGACGAACACGCAGCCCAGACCTGTCGGGGCCCCATCGCCACGCCGACATCCAGTCCGTCGAACAACCTGGTGACGTTCTGATGGGTAACCGCAACACCTTTCGGCACACCCGTCGTCCCCGACGTATAGATGATGTGCGCGATATCCTCCGGTGCGGGCACCGGCAGCGCGGTAGCCGACTGCACATCGATACGGGGATCGTCGACTTCGACCACCGGCACATCGCGGCCATCGAGCCGCTCGGCCAAACCACCCGTGGTGACCGCCGCCACCGGCCTGGCATCGGTGAGCATGAACTCGATACGGGCGTCAGGCACAACCGGGTCGATCGGCAGATACGCCGCCCCCGACTTCAGCACACCCAGGATCGCCACAATCGACTGCGCAGAGCGCTCCAGCAACAACGCCACACACTCGCCGGGACGTGCACCCCGGTCGATCAACATGTGCGCCAACCGGTTCGACGCTTCATCGAGTTCTCGGTAGCTGAGGGTACGACCCTCGAAGCTGACCGCTTCAGAGCCAGGAGCCCGCTCCACCTGCGCCGCGAACAACGCCGGAATCGACGACTCCACCACCGGCCGGCCCAGCACCCCCCGATGACCGACCTCATCCAGTCGCGCACGATCGGCGGCATCGAGCACATCCACCGACGACAACCGCTGCGCTGTGTCAGCCGTCATCGCCACCAGCACCCGCTGCAACCGTTCGACCAGTCGGTGAACGCTGGCCGCGTCGAATACGTCGGTACGGAACTCGACCACACCGCCGATCCCCGCCGGTGCGCCGGCGTCGCTGAACTGCTCGGCGAGGGAGAACACCAGATCCATACGAGCCGTGCGGGATTCGGCGTCCAATGGCGTGGCCTGGACATTCCCCAGCGTCAAACTGGAAGCCTGGTCCGCAGCGAAGTTCTGCCAGGACACCATCACCTGTACGAGCGGATGATGCGTCAGGCTGCGAGCCGGGTTGAGCCGCTCCACCAGCACCTCGAACGGCACATCCTGGTGGTCGAATGCGGCGAGGCCGCGCTGACGCACCTGGCCCAGCAGGTCAGAAACCGTGGGATCGCCGACCAGGTCCAGGCGCAGCACCAGGGTGTTGACGAAGAACCCCACAAGCTCATCGAGCGCCGGATCGCTGCGTCCTGCGGTCGCAATTCCCACCGCCACATCGGAACTCGCGCTCAGCTGAGCAAGCAACGTCGCCAGCGCAGCCTGCACCACCATGAAACTCGTCGCATTGTGCTCACGAGCGACCCGCGCCACCTGCTGCTGCAACTCAGCGGGCCAGTCGATCGCCACGCTGGAACCCTGGTAGTCGGCCACCGGCGGATACGGCCGATCTGTCGGCAGCTCAAGGCGCTCGGGCAGCCCCGCCAACGCCTGCTCCCAGTAAGCCAACTGCGTGGCGATCACGCTGTCCGGATCGGACTCCGAACCCAGCCAACCCTGTTGCCACAACGTGTAGTCGGCGTACTGCACCGGCAACGGCGTCCACTGCGGGGCCTGGCCGGCACAGCGGCTCGCATAGGCCGAACCCAGATCCGCCACAAGCGGGGTGATCGACCAACCGTCTGCAGCGATGTGATGTACCACCGCCACCAGCAGATGTTCGTCGTCCGCAATGCGGAACAGTGCGGCCCGCAGCGGGATTTCGTGAGTCAGATCAAACGGGTGCTGTGCAACCGCTCCGGCGGCCTCCTTCAATCGATCCGCCGACCAACCGGTGGCGTCCACTATCTGCCAGCCCAGTTCCGCCTGCCCGGCCGGTACCACCACTTGCTGTGGAATCCCGTCGACCGCCCCGAACATGGTGCGCAAGCTCTCGTGCCGATCCACCACATCGGCCAAGGACTGACCCAGCGCATCGGCATCCAGGTCTCCGACCAATCGCAACGCGACCGCCATGTTGTAAATCGCCGACGGGCCCTGCAACTGCTCCAGGAACCACAACCGCTGTTGTGCGTACGACAACGGAATGACGGCTGGGCGCTGTTGCGGAGTCAACCGCTGACGTCCACCCGAGCCTGCCTTGATATGCGGTGCGAGGTTCGCAATCGTGGGTGCATCGAACAGGGTCCGGACGCCCACGTCGGCGTCGAGGCCGGCGTTGACCGCAGCGATCAGGCGCATGGCGGACAGGGAATCGCCGCCGAGGTCGAAGAAGGAGTCGTCGATCCCGACCCGTTCCAGTCCGAGTACCTGGGCGTAGATGCCGGCCAGGATTTCTTCGGTGGGAGTCGTCGGCGCCCGGTAACGGTCGACGTCGATGTACTCCGGTACCGGCAGGGCCCGCTTGTCGAGCTTGCCGTTGACGGTCAGCGGCAACGCGTCGAGGACCACGACCGCGGCGGGCACCATGTAGGCCGGCAACCGCTCGGCGAGCGCAGCCCGTACTTCCGCAGGATCGGCGGTGCCGGTGATGTAACCGACCAGGCGCTTGTCGCCGGGATGGTCCTCCCTGGTGATCACCACGGCCTGCCGCACGCCATCCAGATCGGCCAAAGCCGTTTGGACTTCACCCAATTCGATACGATAGCCACGGATCTTGACCTGCTCATCAGCGCGCCCCGCGTACCGCAACTGCCCATCGGCACCCCACGAGACCAAGTCTCCGGTGCGATACATGCGGGCCCCCGGTGCCACGAACGGGCACGGCACAAAGCGTGACCCCGTCAGACCGGCGCGGCCCAGATACCCGGCACTCACCCCGCGGCCGGCCACATACAACTCACCCACCACACCAGGCGGTACCGGACGCAGCCACCGATCCAGGACGAACAACGCCGCACCCGGCACCGGCACACCGATCGGGACACTGTTCGAGCCGGGCACCAACGGTGCGCTGATCGTGGCGTACACCGTCGTCTCAGTCGGACCGTAGCCATTGATCATCACCCGACCGGGTGCCCAATGGTCCACCACCTCGGCAGGGCATGGCTCAGCGGCGACCATCAACGCTGCCGACTCCAGCCCCTCCGCAGCCAGCATCCCCACCGACGAAGGGGTCTGACTCAAGACGGTGACGTGCTCGCTGACCAGAAGCGCGTGTAGGTCTTCTGGTGAACGTGTGACCTGTTCGGGCACCACGACCAGGCGCCCACCGTGCAGCAGGGCGCCCCAGATCTCCCACACCGAATAGTCGAACGCCAACGACGAGCATTGAGCCCACACCTGTTGCGGACCCATCTCGATACCCACGTCCATACCATCGAAAAGACGGGTCACGTTCTGATGGGTAACCGCAACACCTTTCGGCACGCCCGTCGTCCCCGACGTGTAGATGATGTGCGCCAAGTCATCGGCTGCAGGACCCACCACCAATGGAGTTCCGGGCTGAGCATCGATGCGGGGATCGTCGTCAATCTCGACCACCGGCACGCCACGTCCGCGAAGCCGCTCCGCCAACTCGGCCGTGGCGATCACCGCCACGGGCTCCGCATCGGCGATCATGAACTCGACCCGCGCGTCAGGCACCGCCGGATCGATCGGCAGATACGCCGCCCCCGACTTCAGCACACCCAAGATCGCGACAATCGCATCAAGCGACCGGCCGGTCAACAAACCCACTGACCTACCCGGACCCGCACCCTCACTGACCAACAAGCGCGCCAACCGATTCGACGCCTCGTCCAACTCCCTGTAGGACATCGACCGGCGATCGAAACAGACAGCCACCGCATCCGGAGCCTGGGCCACCTGTGCCGCGAACAGCGCCGGAATCGAGGACTCCACCACCGACCCGCCCAGGACTCCCCGATGACCGACCTCATCCAGTCGCGCACGATCAGCGGCATCGAGCACATCCACCGACGACAACAACCCATCCGGATCAGCGACCATCGCCACCAACACCCGCACCAACCGGTCGATCAGTGTCTCGATGCCGGCCGCGTCGAAAACATCGGTGCGGAACTCCACCATTCCCGAGATGCCGGCCGGCGTACCGGTGTCGCTGAACCGTTCGGCCAGTGAGAACACCAAATCCATCCGAGCGGAATGGGTTCCCGCCTCCAACGGGGTCACCTGGACTTCGCCCAGCGCCAGTCCGGCGGCAGGGTCACTGTGCTGCCATGGCAGGTTCTGCCAGGTGAGCATCGCCTGTACGAGCGGGTGATGGGTCAGGCTGCGGGTCGGATTGAGCTGATCCACCAAGACCTCGAAGGGCACGTCCTGATGTTCGAAGGCCCCCAGGCTGCGCCGACGCACCTGCGCCAGCAACTCGGAAACTGTGGGGTCTCCGGACAGGTCCACCCGCAGCACCAGAGTGTTGACGAAGAATCCCACCAGATTGTCCAGCGCGGGCTCACCGCGGCCGGCGGACGCGATGCCCACGGCCACATCAGTGCTGGCGCTCAACTGGCCGAGAAGCGCCGCCAACGCGGTTTGCACCACCATGAAGCTGGTCGCATTGTGCTGACGGGCTACCCGGGCAATCTGCTGCTGCAGTTCGGCCGGCCATTCCACCGCGACGCTCGAACCCTGGTAGTCGGCCACCGGCGGGTAGGGACGGTCGGTCGGCAATTCCAACTGCTCCGGCAGCCCGGCGAGCGCATCCTTCCAATAGGTCAATTGGCCGGAGATCACACTGTCGGGATCTGCGACAGAGCCCATCCAATCCTGCTGCCACAGTGTGTAATCGGCGTACTGCACCGGCAACGGCTCCCATTCAGGGGCCTGCCCGGCGCTCCGGCTGGCGTACGCCGCTCCCAGATCCGCCACCAGAGGGGTGACCGACCAACCGTCCGCGGCGATGTGATGCACCACGGCCGCGAGCACATGCTCGTCTGTGTCGACCCGGAAGAGCGTTGCCTTGATCGGGATCTCGCGCGACAGGTCAAAGCTGTGGCGCGCCGTCTCATTGATGGACTCGTCAAGCCGGCTTACCGACCATCCTCCGGCATCGACCACCCGCCAACCCAAGTCAGCCTTGTCGACGTCCACGACCAGTTGGTGGGGTACCCCGTCGACCGATCCGAAGATTGTGCGCAGACTCTCCTGCCGGGCCACGACATCCGCCAGCGCAACCCCCAGCGCATCGGCGTCCAGGCGTCCCCGCAGCCGCAATGCGACGGCCATGTTGTAGATCGGCGACGGCCCCTGCAACTGCTCCAGGAACCACAACCGTTGCTGGGCATAGGACAACGGCACAGATTCGGGACGGTGGCGCGCCGTCAGCGGTGGGCGGGCTATGCCGTCCTGATGCCGGTCCAGATAGTCGGCAAGTCCTCCGACGGTGGGTGCGTCGAACAGATACCGCACCGGCACGTCCCTGCCGAGTGCCGACTGCAGCCTGGCGCTCACCCGGATGGCGATCAGCGAGTCACCGCCGAGGGCGAAGAAGTCGTCATCGAGGCCGGCTCTGCCGAGCCCCAGCACCTCGGTGAACACCTCGGCAACGATCTTTTCGGTATCGGTCTGCGGGGACCGGAAAGAGGTCGCGGCAAACGTCGGTTCCGGCAGCGCTTTTCGGTCGATCTTGCCCGAGGAGGTCAAGGGGAACTCTTCGAGCACCATGATCTGTGTCGGCACCATGTACTCAGGCAGTTGCTCGGCCAACCACTGGCGCACCTCGCTCACCTTGGCGTTGGTGTGTGGGTCGTTGGCGTACCCGCCGTGCAGGCGCGAGTCGGTGGTGGGTTGGTAGAGATCGGTGAGCGTCGGCATCGCCCCGCCATCGGCAGCCGAGATGAAGGCGGCATCCAGCGTGCCGGGTTGGCCGCCCCATGTGACCGCGACGTGGTACCCGGCGGCCTCGCCGAGTCCATACAAGAGTTCAGGTGTGACGGCATCCTCGGAAGCGGCAACAGAGTCGGCATGGTCGAGGGCCTCGGCGAGCGGGAGACCGGCAGCCAGGGCCTGTTCGGTGACGACATCGGCGATCACGCCCGCTCGCGGAATCGCACTGACCCGCACCGTCTGTGGGCGCTGCGCCGTCAACTCGGCGTGTAGCCCACTCAGGCCTGCGCAGTCGGTCCAGGCCCAGTTCGGTGCACCGGCCAGCGAGCACACCTGGGTCGGAGACTTGTGGACGATGACGTCGTAGCGGTACCGAGTCAGCTCATTGTCGGCCTCGCCGCGCTTGACCAAGACCCCGATGCCCCCCACCGCCGGGTGGTCAGCCGCCCAGCTGGTGAAGAATTCTGGGGATAGCAGCAACTCGTGCTCGCCCACGGTCGCACGTTGAATCCGTTGGCGGACCTCGTCGGTATCGGTCCCGGCACGACTGCGCGCCAGCGCGATCCCGGTCTGGAACGCACCCTGCAGGCTGTGGTTGCGCACATCGCCGACGAACAATGCCCCGCCCGGACCCAGCAGCTCCATTGCCTTGTCGATGACCTCGGCCAGATACCCCGCGCTGGGGAAATACTGGATCACCGAGTTGATCACCACCACGTCGAACTGGCCTTCCGGCAGTCCCTCGGTGACATGCGCCGGTCGGGTCAGCAGATGAACCCGTTCTCCCCACGGCTGCCCGGCGACTGCTGCCTGCAGCTTCCGGATGGTAGGCGCGGAAAAGTCTGTCCCCCAGTACTCCACGCATTCCGGCGCGACCTGTGAGAGAACGAGGCCCGAACCTACGCCGATCTCCAACACCCGCTGCGGCTTCAGAGCCAGGATGCGGTCGACTGCACCCGAGCGCCACTCCCGCATCTCATCCAGCGGAATCGGCTCGTCGGTGTAGCTGCTGTTCCAACCGCGGAAGTCGCTACCGAACTCCGCCACCTGCATATCGGCGTCGTACAGCTCGTCGTAGATGTCCTGCCACTGATCGACGACTTCGGCGTCGTGATCGGCGGTGCTGGTCTGTTCGAGAGCGATGTAGCCGACCAGATGATCGACACCGGTGCTGCCTCGATGAACAGCCGCGGCCGCACGCGTGACCTGGGGGCAGGCCAGCAAGGTGTTCTCGATCTCGCCGAGTTCCAGACGCTGCCCGCGCAGCTTGATCTGCGCATCGGCACGACCCAGATACTCCAGACTCCCCGCCGGGGTCCAGCGCACCAGGTCACCTGTGCGGTACAGCCGCGACCCCGGAGCGCCAAAAGGATTGGCCACAAACCGGTCCGCCGTCAGCTCCGGTCGGCCCACATAGCCGCGCGCCAACACCGGACCGGCCAGATACAACTCGCCCACGACCCCAACCGGGGCCGGGTTCAGCCGCGAATCCAGCACCAGCGCACACGTACCGGGGACCGGGGTGCCGATGCGCACCGGCTCGCCGGCGGACAGTGCACTCCAGGTGGCCCAGATGGTGACCTCGGTCGGGCCATAGGCATTGAACATCCGCCGCCCCGGCGCCCACGCCGCCACCAACTCCGCCGGGCACGCCTCACCACCGGTGACCAACGTGCCCAGTCCGTCGACCCGCGCCGGATCCAGTGTCGCCAGTACCGTCGGAGTGATCAACGCGGCAGTGACGTTCTGGCCGGACAGGATCTCGGTCAACGCCTCGCCGGCGTAGGCGTCCGGTGGGGCCACCACCAACGCCGCGCCTGAGGCGACTGCCCACAACCACTCGAACACCGAGGCATCGAACGTCGGCGCGGCCACCATCAACACCCGCGCACCAGCACCCACCCCGAACAACTCACGATGCGCCGCAGCCACGCCCAACACACCGGCATGACTGATCGCCACCCCCTTCGGAACACCGGTAGAACCCGACGTGAAGATCACATACGCCGCATCATCAAGACTCAACGGCGCCAACCGATCCGCGTCGGTGACAGGATCCGCACTGTGGTCGGACAGGTCCACCAGATCGAGCGGGATCACGAGTCGACCGCCGGTGCCGTCGACCAGATCGACACCGCACGTCAGTACGCATACCGCGTCGACGGTGTCCAGCACCGTGGCGATCCGCTCGGCCGGGTGGCCCGGATCGACGGGCACGTACACCCCGCCGGCCTTCAGCACGGCCCACCAGGCGATCACCAGCTCAGCAGACCGGCCCATCGCCACGCCGACCGCGCGCTCCGGACCGACGCCGGCTTCCACCAACGCGCGTGCCAGCCGATTGGATGCCTCGTCCAACTCGCGGTACGACAGCACTCTGGACCCATCCACGACCGCCGGAGCATCCGGATCCGCGGCGACCGCCGCCGCCAGCAGCTGCGGTGCCAACCCCATGGGCGCGCCGACCTCGGCTCCAGACCACTTGTGCAGCAGCAGTTCCTGCTCGTCATGATCGAGCAGGCCCACCTCGCCGACCACCGTCGACGGATCTGCCACCACGGCCTCGACCACCCGGCCGAACCAACTCACCAACCGCTCGATGCTGGAGCGGTCGTACAGGTCGGTGGCGTAGGCGACCGTGCCTGCGGCCATCAGCGCGCCACGGCCTTCGGCCGGTACCGCCTTCAGATCGAAGAGCGCACTGGCATCGCCGCTCGATATTTCTCGGAGATCGAATTCCAGGTCGAATCGGGCGGTGCGAATGTCTGCCGCCAGCGGCTCGACGTCGAGTTCGTCGAGCTCGATTTCGGGCCGCACATTGTTCTGGAATGCCAGCGCCACCTGGAACAGCGGATGATGAGAAGTGGAGCGGGTCGGGTTGAGCCTCTCGACGAGCAGTTCGAATGGCACGTCCTGGTTGGCGTAGGCATCGAGCGCCTTTTGTCGAACCCGCTCCAGCAACTCACTGAACGGCAGTGCGGGGTCGACTCCTACCCGCAGCACCCAGGAGTTGACGAAGAACCCGACCAGCTCGTCGAGGGCCTGGTCCACGCGACCCGCGATCGGGGTTCCCAGCGCGATGTCTTCGCCGACCCCGGCGCGGTGCAAAGCCACCGCCATCACGGCCTGCAAGACCATCGATGCCGTGGCGTTGTGTTCCGCGGCGACTGCCTTGATTCCCGCCCATGACTCTGGATCGATGCGCAGATCGACCGCATCGCCGCGATAACTCGGCACGGGCGGCCGGGGACGATCCCCCGGCAACGACGACACCTCGGGAAGGTCCGCCAGCTCTCGCCGCCAGTAAGCCAGCTGGCGGGCGATCACACTGTCAGCGTCGGACTCTGACCCCAACCAGTCCTGTTGCCACAGGGTGTAATCGGCGTACTGCACGGGCAACGGCACCCAGTCCGGGGCCTGCCCCTGCACCCGCGCCCGGTACGCGTCGCCCACGTCACGCGCCATCGGTGCCATCGACCACCCGTCGAAGGCGATGTGGTGCAGCACGAACCCGAGGACGTACCGGTCAAGCCCTACTTCATAGATCTCCGCCCGGAAGGGGATCTCAGCCGACAGGTCGAAACGGTACTCGGCCAACGAAATCAGCTCGTCGACCACGTCGGACTCCTGGAGTTGCACCACCGCAGGGCCTCCGCGCCGCCAGAGACCCGGCTGCGCGGGAATTACTTGCTGCAAGGGCACACCCTGGACATCGGGAAACACCGTGCGCAGCGATTCGTGGCGGGCGATCACATCATCGAGCGCGGATCCCAGAGCCTCGGCATCCAGCGCACCGTCGATGCGGAAAGCCATCGGCATGTTGTAGGTCGCGGCGCCATCTTCGAATCGGTTGAGGAACCACATACGATTCTGCGCATACGACAGCGGCACTACCGCGGGACGCTCGGCTGCGGTGAGTGGCGCACGTCTGTCAGATCCCTCACCAAGACGCGGAGCCAACTGCGCGACGGTAGGTGCATCGAACAGTGTGCGCACCGACAGCCCGGCGTCCAAGGTCGTGTTGACCGCGGAGACGACCCGCATCGCCATGATGCTGTCCCCACCGAGATCGAAGAAGGAGTCGTCGACGCCGACCCGTTCCAGTCCGAGCACCTGGGCGTAGATGCCGGTCAAGACTTCTTCGGCCGCGGTACTCGGTGCCCGGTACCGGTCACCGGTGTATTCCGGTGCGGGCAGCGCCCGCTTGTCGAGCTTGCCGTTGACGGTCAGCGGCAACGCATCGAGGACGACGACCGCCGCGGGCACCATGTAGGCCGGCAACCGCTCGGCCAGCGCATTCCGTACTTCCGCCGGGTCCGCGGCGCCGGTGATGTAGCCGACCAGGCGCTTGTCACCCGGGCGATCCTCACGGGCGATCACCACCGCCTGCCGCACACCATCCAGGTCGGCCAAAGCTGTTTGGACTTCACCCAATTCGATACGATAGCCACGGATCTTGACCTGCTCATCAGCCCGCCCGGCGTAGCGCAACTGCCCATCGGCACCCCAGGAGACCAAGTCCCCGGTCCGATACATGCGCGCCCCCGGTCCCCCGAACGGGCACGGCACAAACCTCGACGCAGTCAACCCAGCGCGGCGCAGATATCCCGCGCTCACCCCGCGGCCGGCCACATACAACTCACCCACCACACCAGGCGGCACCGGACGCAACCATCGATCCAGGACGAACAACGCCGCACCCGGCACCGGCACGCCGATCGGGACGGTACCCGAACCAGGCTGCAAGGGCCGGCTGATCGTGGCGTACACCGTCGTCTCAGTCGGACCGTAACCGTTGATCATCACCCGGCCCGGAGCCCACCGATCCACCACATCCGATGGGCATGCCTCAGCAGCCACCATCAACGCCGACACCGAGTCCAGAGCTACAGGGTCCAAAACCCCTACCGCAGAAGGTGTCTGACTCAACACCGTCACCTGCTCCTCGACGAGCAACGCCTGCAACTCCTGCGGCGACCGTGTCACAGACTCGGGCACCACGACCAGACGCCCACCGAACAACAGAGCGCCCCAGATCTCCCACACCGAATAGTCGAACGCCAACGACGAACACTGGGTCCACACCTGTTGCGGACCCATCTCGATACCCACATCCAAACCGTCGAAAAGACGGGTCACGTTCTGATGCGTAACCGCAACACCTTTCGGCACACCCGTCGTCCCCGACGTATAGATGATGTGCGCGATATCGTCCGGCTCAGGAAGTGGTAGCGCGGTACCGGGTTGAGCATCGATACGGGGATCGTCGATTTCGATCACCGGCACGCCGTACCCGTCGAGGCGACCTGCCAAAGCACCCGTGGTCAGCACAACCGCCGGCCCCGCATCGGCGATCATGAACTCGACGCGCGCATCAGGCACCGCCGGATCGATCGGCAGATACGCCGCCCCCGACTTCAACACACCCAAAATCGCGACAACCGCATCAAGCGACCGGCCCGTCAACAAGCCCACCGACCTGCCAGGCCCCGCACCCTCGCCGATCAACAAGCGCGCCAACCGATTCGACGCCTCGTCCAACTCCCGATAAGACATCGACCGGCCATCAAAACAAACAGCCACCGCATCCGGAGCCCGAACCACCTGCGCCGCAAACGCCTCCGGAACCGATACCTCAGACACGGGCTGCGCCAACAACGCCCGATGACCGCCCTCATCAAGGCGAACCTGCTCACCGACCTCCAGCACATCGACCGACGACAACAACCCGTCCGGGTCAGCCGCCATCGCCCCCAACACCCGCTCCAACCGCGCCGCGAGGTCGGGGACCTCAAAGCTGGAGAACGGCTGACCGGCTCCCATGGTGCTGAGAAGCAGGTCCTCTCCTGCACTGGAGAAGATCAGTCCGAACCCACCGACAACGCCCGCATTGGTCAGCGACGCCGATGCCGGCACACCACCGAAGTCCAGCGTGAAGGTCGACGGGAGAAAGTTCACGCTCACCCGGTTGGCCATCTGGCCCGCCGCGCGCGGGTTGACCTTGCGCTCAAGGGCATGCACCGGAAACCGTTGATGCTGCACGGCCTCCTGGATGCGGGCCTCGACATGGCTGATGAAATCGGAAATCGACGACGCCGGTGAGGCCTTCAACACCAGTGGCACGACTCCCGCAACCATCCCGGGAAGCGTCCGGGACTCGGGACGCACGCGACGACTGACCGGGAAGTCGAGCACGACATCTGGGCCGTCGGCACACCAGCCATGTACGAGAAGCGCACACGCCGCGGTGACGACCGATGAGCGGGGAACGTTCAGCGAGTGGGCCAACTTGTCAACACTGCGGAGCAGATCAGAGTCCAATTGCACTGCGGCCGACGGCCAATTGACGTCTTGGACGTCGGTAGCGTCGGTAGACCCGTACTGCGGATCGCTTGCCGGAGGCAGATGCCCATCCCAATAGGCCTGGTCATCGAGATAGTCGCCGGACGCTTCATAGTCAGACTCGCCGTCGACCAGATCGGACAGCGAGCCGAAGATCGCGCCTGGGATCGGCGCGCCGGTGAGAACTGCCGAGTAGACCGAGGCGAGCCGGGCTCCGACGAGTGCGATACCCGTTCCGTCCACAACGATGTGGTGGCAGCACGCCAGCAGGAAGTGCTCGTCGGCACGGGTCTTGAAGAGTGCGCATTTGAACAGCGGTCCTGTCAGAGGCAGGGGCGTGCGCTGGATCGCCGCCGCCATGTCCCGGGCTTCCTGCTCGGGATCGGCCGCGCCGGTCAGGTCGTGGAATGCCAGTTCAACCTGCGGGTAGTCGACCGGCCGCTGGAACACCTGCCCGTCTACCTCGAAGAACGTCGCCCTTATAGGTTCCGCCTCACGGACCACACGACAGATCGCCCACTCAAGGGCATCGCGATCTACCGCACCCGCGATCTTCACGAACAAACCGAGTTGCCACTCCGAACCGGAGCTGGCGACGTCTTGCGCAAGCCAAATGTCTAGCTGTGCACGTGTTACCGGCAGCGCCTGTTCAACATGCTGCATCGGACTCTCCCACCGCGAGATGTAATGCGAGCCCCCCCGGCCCCCTTATTTACCGATCGGACCCCTGGCTCTGCGCTAATCGATCACGCAGGCTCTTCGGCCGGATATCCGGCCAGTTCTGCTCGATATAGTCCAGACACGCAGCGCGATCGGCTTCGCCGAACACCACCTTCCAGCCGGCCGGCACGTCCGCGAAAGTCGGCCACAGACTGTGTTGCTCCTCGTCATTGATCAAGACGAGAAAACGGCCATTTTCGTCGTCAAACGGGTTGATGCTCACCTGGTCCTCCCCACCGTCGAGTCGACCAGTAAAAATCGCTCAGGAATCCGATGCACGACACCCAGTCCCGCACCTTGTCCGCACGATGCCTGTTTCTTTGGCCCACTCCAGCTATGACGTGTCTAGTTGCAGAGCGCCAGCATATCCACATCTTCTTGACGGGGGTGCAGAAATTAGCGATCCAAGAATTATCTGTTGCTGCATCGAGGGTATTCACCTTCCCGATCGAGGACCCCGCAGATGTCGAGCAAATTCACTCCGCAATCGCGGCTACGACCTGACTGGCGTGCGCGACTCGCGACCTTTCAGCGGTTTCGGAAGAACGACTCGTCGCCCCTCGACGCCGACAACTACGGGTGAATGTCGCCCTCAAACTTCATCGCGCGCGACGACCGACGAGATCCATCGCCGAATTCTCCGCATGCGGGTGACGAGTAATCCACCGTTACGACGGGGACGGGGTGCGGCGAGCGGATCGGGTACACAGCGAGGTCAGCGTCGCCTCGCGGGCGCCCCAGAACCCTGGTCACAACGGCCCTTCAAACCGTGTACACAGGCGATTCCCAGCAGAAACACACGCCGACCGCGTCGTTCGAGTTCCGTCCGAGCGGCGGCAGGACCGAGCTCGTTCCCGGCAGCTCGTTTGACCCAGAACAGAGAAGAAGCGGCATCCGCACATCGATTCCATCCGGGCAACTCCCGGGATTGACAGCGATACGATGACCGCCGCCGATATCAAGAACACGCGTGTAGTTCTATCTAGCGAAGCTGAGCCCAATAGTGCCGGCACGCCGACAACGCCCCAGCCCCGGCTATGGGTGGCTCAACCCCCGGCGTCACGGTTTCAGCAAAATCAGAGCGAAACGACCGGGAACCGCTACTCGCGATGAATCGCGATCGGAACCGTGGAGCGACAGTTAGCCAGGCAATCCTTACCGTTTTATCAAGATCGTTTGTTTTCAAACTTTTCGATCGCAAAAACTAGCGAACAATTGGCACGGAATCCGCAGCACCGGACCGATGCCCACTTGATCTTCATCGCCGCTTCCCGAGCGACCGACGGCCGGCGTCTAACCCAGGCCAATTGGCGCGATAAGTGCACACACTTGCAGAAGCAGTAAACAACACTCTTTGCCTTGTGAAACAAACTCAGGGCTTAATTGCTGGCAGCGTCACTTTGCACCGGGTTTTCCACCACGCCGACCGAACCTCAGAAGTTCGCTCGCAGTCAGCTGACGCTCGCCAACACCAATGGCAAGACCTCGGCCACTCCGGCATCGCGCAGCAGCCGGGTGGCCATCGTCAAGGTCCATCCGGTGTCGGTCATGTCGTCGACCAACAACACCGGACCCTTCGAATCGAGTGGTGGCAGTTCCCAAGCGCCGTCCAGCGCGGCCACCCGATAGGCCGAATTCGCGGCCGTGACAGGCCGGTGCTGCGGGGCGTAGGGCAGGACGCCCAGATTCGTCAGCCGCCCGATCTGCGCCAGCCGCGCCACCGTCGAGGAGATCAACACCGGATGTGTCCGAGAGTCCAGGCCCATCACCGCAGCCGGCCTCTGATCCCAATCCCATGCCTTGAGCACCTCGATGGCCGCGCCGATGACGTCGTCGGGCACCTGGCCGTCAGGTTCGGCCAACAGGCGCCGTAGCCGCGATCCCCAGCCGAGATCGGTCAACCTGCCGATCGCCCGGCCCGGCGCGGCGCCCTCGGTGATTCGGCCGGACAGCGGCACACCCAGCGCCGCCAGCCCGGACGGCCACTGCTTGCGCGGGGCCACAAGGACACCTGGCCTGGCCAACCGCTGCGCGGTATCGGTGAGGATGTCCTGCGCCACCGCAGCCTGGTAGCGCCGACCGGTGCAGTTGTCGCATCGTCCACATCGCGCGCCAGGCACCAGCTCGGGATCGTCGAGCTGGCCGCGCAGGAACACCATCCGGCAGCCGTCCGTGGCCTGATAGTCGAGCATTGCCTGCTGCTCCCGGCGCCGCGCCTCGTCAAGTGCCCGGTAGCGGGCCTCGTCGTAGCTCCAGGGCATTCCGGTGCCGATCCAGCCGCCCTTCACCCGGCGGACCGCACCATCCACGTCGAGCACCTTGAGCACCATCTCGAGTCGGGACCGGTTGAGATCGACCAGCGGTTCCAGCGCCTGTGTGGACTGTGCACGGTCGGTGTCCAGTGCCCCGATGACGTGGCGCACCATGGGTTCGGATGGGAAGGCCACCGACGCGAAATACCTCCAGACGTCCTGGTCCTCGGTGCCGGGGAGCAGGATCACCTCGGCGCTGTCGGTCGCACGCCCGGCGCGGCCCACCTGCTGGTAATAGGCGATCGGGGACGATGGCGCCCCCAGATGCACGACGAACCCCAGGTCGGGTTTGTCGAAGCCCATCCCCAGCGCAGACGTCGCCACCAGTGCCTTGACCCGGTTGTCGAGCAGGTCGGCTTCGAGTTGTTCGCGTTCGGCGGTGTCGGTGGACCCGGTATAGGCCGCCACCTTGTGGCCACGCTCGGCAAGGAGTGCCGCCACGTCATGCGCCTGGGCCACCGTCAGGGTGTAGATGATGCCGGAGCCGGGCAGGGAATCCAGTTGCGCCGCAATCCAGGCGGCACGTTGCGCGGGAGTGCCCGCCTGCACCACCGACAGCCGTAACGATTCACGGTCCAGACCACCGCGCAGCACCAGGGTGTCCGACCCGCCGACTCCCAGTTGGGCCGCGACGTCAACGACCACCCGGTCGTTGGCGGTCGCGGTGGTGGCGAGAACCGGTATCTGCGAACCCAATTCGCCGATCAAGGTACGGATGCGGCGGTAGTCCGGCCGGAAGTCGTGTCCCCAGTCCGAAACGCAGTGCGCCTCGTCGACCACCACCAGGCCCGCATCAGCGGCCAGCGCCGGTAGGACGTTGTCGCGGAAGTCAGGATTGTTGAGCCGCTCGGGGCTGACGAGCAGCACATCGAGTTCCCCATCGGCGACCTGCTGGTGGATCGCGTCCCACTCGGTGACATTGCCGGAGTTGATCGTGGCGGCCCGCACCCCGGCGCGCTCGGCAGCGGCCACCTGGTTGCGCATCAGCGCCAGCAGCGGGGAGACGATCACCGTCGGCCCGCGACCGGAGGCGCGCAGCAGCTTGGCCGCGATGAAGTAGACCGCGGACTTGCCCCACCCGGTGCGTTGTACGACCAGCGCCCGGCGCCGCTCGACCACCAGGGCCTCGATGGCGGCCCACTGATCATCTCGCAGAACCGCCTCGGACCCGGCCAGTTGTTCGAGGATCGACTGAGCCTGCTCGCGGGTTGCCATGGCCCAATCATGCCGGGCTCGACTGACATCATTCACCACGCCAACGGCTCAATCGCCGAAACCGAAGGGGCACTAAGCAATCCGCTTAAAAATAAAACTGTGTCAACTGCTGCCAAACACCGGTGATCGGGATGGGCCAGATCCACGACTGGACCCAAGGTCCCATCCCGATCAACTCACAGTCGGTGGCTAGGCCTTGGCGGCCGCGGCTTCCTGCTCGCGCTTGATCTCCAGCGCGATGTCGATGAGCTGGTCTTCCTGACCACCGATCAGCTTCCGCTGGCCGACGCGGAGCAACAGCTCGTGGGCGGGCACCCCGTAGCGTTCACCCTGGCGCACTGCGTGCTTGAGGAAGCTGGAGTACACCCCCGCGTAGCCCATCACGAGCGCGTTCCGGTCCAGCAGGCACTCGGCCGGCATCGCCGGGGCGACGACCTCTTCGGCGGCATCGGCGATGTCGAAGAAGTCGATGCCGGTCTTGACGCCGATCTTGTCGAACACCCCGACCAGCGCCTCGACCGGCGCGTTGCCCGCACCCGCGCCGAAGCGACGGCACGAGCCATCGATCTGCTTGGCACCCGCGCGCACGGCTTCGACCGAGTTGGCCACGCCGAGGCCGAGGTTCTCGTGGCCATGAAAGCCAACCTGGGCATCCGATCCCAATTCGGCGACCAGGGCCGCCACCCGGTCGGCGACACCTTCGAGTACCAGGGCACCCGCGGAGTCCACGACATAGACGCACTGGCAGCCGGCGTCGGCCATGATGCGGGCCTGCTTGGCCAGCTTCTCCGGGCTGATGGTGTGGCTCATCATCAGGAACCCGACGGTCTCGAGGCCCAGTTCACGGGCGAGCCCGAAGTGCTGGATCGACACGTCGGCCTCGGTGCAGTGGGTGGCGATACGGCAGATCGAGCCACCGTTGCCCTGGGCTTCCTTGATGTCTTCCTTGGTGCCCACACCGGGCAGCATCAGGAAGGCGATCTTGGCTTCCTTGGCCGTCTCGGCGGCCAGCTTGATCAGCTCCTGCTCCGGGGTCTTGGAGAACCCGTAGTTGAAGCTCGACCCGCCCAGGCCGTCACCGTGGGTCACCTCGATGACGGGGACACCGGCGGCATCCAGGGCGGCGACGATCGCGCCGACCTCGTCCTTGGTGAACTGGTGCCGCTTGTGGTGTGACCCGTCGCGCAGCGACGTGTCCGTCATCCGGACGTCCCATGCGGGGTTGAAGAAAATGTCACTCATGCTTGAGCACCTCCAGTCACCGCGAGCGACTCTTTCGCGATTTCCTCGCCGACCTTGGTCGCGGCCGCGGTCATGATGTCCAGATTTCCAGCGTAAGGCGGCAGGTAGTCACCGGCACCCTCCACTTCCACGAACACCGTGACCAGGTGGTTTCCACCGTTGACCACGGACGGTTCGTCGAACTGCGGTTCGTTGAGCAGGCGGTAGCCCGGGACGTAGGTCTGCACCTCGGCGACCACATCCTTGATCGACTGCGTGATCGCGGCGTGGTCGGCGTCCTCGGGGATCGCGCAGAAGATGGTGTCGCGCATGATCATCGGCGGCTCGGCCGGGTTGAGGATGATGATCGCCTTGCCGTTGCGGGCCCCACCGATGTCGCGCACGCCGGCACTGGTGGTCTTGGTGAACTCGTCGATGTTGGCGCGGGTGCCCGGACCGGCCGAGGCCGACGACACCGACGCGACGATCTCGGCGTAAGGCACGCCTCCCTGTGCCTCGACGGCACGGCTCACCGCGTACACCATCGGGATGGTGGCCTGGCCACCGCAGGTGACCATGTTGACGTTCGGCGCATCGAGGTGCGCGCGCAGGTTGGCCGGCGGGATCACGCCGGGGCCGACGGCCGCCGGGGTCAGGTCGATGGCGCGGATGCCGGCCTCGGCATAGCGCGGGGCCGCATCGCGGTGCACGTAGGCGCTGGTCGCCTCGAACACCAGGTCCGGCTTCTCGCTCTGGGCGAGCAGCCAATCGACGCCCTCGTGCGAGGTCTCCAGGCCCAGCTTCCGGGCACGTGCCAGACCTTCGGACTGCGGATCGATACCGATCATCCAGCGCGGCTCGAGCCACTCCGACCGCAGCAACTTGTACAGCAGGTCGGTGCTGATGTTGCCCGACCCGACAATGGCAACTGATGCCTTTTCAGCCATATCGGCTCCCTATCCTCGAAACATCATTCGAAAGAAAGATGCACTGAACCTAGCCCGGCGAAGTCAGCGACGAAATCGCTGCCCGGAGGTGCATCTATCGCACGCGTGCACGAGCCCGGCAACACGATGTCACCGGCCTTCAGGCGCACCCCGAAGCTCTCCACCTTGCGGGCCAACCAGGCCACCGCGGTGACCGGATTTCCCAGCACCGCATCGCTGCGTCCCTCGGCCACGACCTTGCCGTGGTTGGTCAACACCGCGTCGATACTGCAGATGTCGATGTCCTTGGGCGAGACCCGCGCTTCCCCGAGCACCCACCCGGCGCTGGAGGCGTTGTCGGCGATGGTGTCGCACAACTTGATCTGCCAGTTGGTGATGCGGGTGTCGATCAGCTCGATCGCGGGAGCGAACGCGGCCGTCGCGGCGAGCACGTCTTCCTCGGTGCATCCGGCCCCGGGCAGATCGTCGGCCAGGATGAAGCCAACCTCGACCTCGACCCGCGGGTACAGGAAGTTCGACGACTTCACCGGGACGTTCTCGAACACCTCCATCTCATCGAGGAGATGGCCGTAGTCCGGCTCGTCGACGCCCATCATGTCCTGCATGGCCTTGCTGGACAGCCCGACCTTGTGGCCGATGATCCGTGCACCCTCGGCGACCCGCTGCCGGATGTTGATCAGCTGGATCTCGTAGGCATCCACCACATCGATGTCGGGGTTACCGTCGGTCAACGGGGTCATCGGAACCCGGCTGCGCTCGGCCTGGGCCAGGTCGGCGGCCAGCTGGGCACGCACCTCGTCGCTAAGCATTCTGGTGAATTCCCCTCACTTCTTTGACCGGGGCGGTTGTTGGATTGCCGGTCAATTCTATAACGTGTTCTACATGACTGGACAGGAGTACGACGTTGTCGTGGTCGGCAGCGGCGCTGCCGGCATGGTCGCCGCCCTCACCGCAGCCCACCAGGGCCTCTCGACAGTAGTCGTAGAGAAGGCGCCGCACTATGGAGGTTCCACTGCGCGGTCAGGTGGTGGGGTGTGGATCCCGAACAACGAGATTCTCAAGCGTGACGGGGTCAAGGACACCCCCGAGGCCGCCCGCACCTACCTGCACAAGATCATCGGCGACGTGGTGCCAGCGGAGAAGATCGACACCTATCTCGACCGCTCGCCGGAGATGCTGTCCTTTGTCCTGAAGAACTCCCCGCTGAAGCTGTGCTGGGTGCCCGGGTACTCCGACTACTACCCCGAGACGCCGGGCGGCAAGCCCACCGGTCGCTCGGTGGAGCCCAAGCCGTTCAACGCCAAGAAGCTGGGTGTTGACGAGAAGGGCCTGGAGCCGCCGTACGGCAAGGTGCCGATGAACATGGTGGTGATGCAGCAGGACTACGTCCGGCTCAACCAGCTCAAGCGTCATCCCCGCGGCGTGCTGCGCAGCATCAAGGTGGGTGTCCGCTCCGTGTGGGCCAACGCCACCGGCAAGAACCTGGTCGGCATGGGACGCGCACTGATCGCCCCGCTGCGCATCGGCCTGCAGCAGGCCGGCGTCCCGGTCCAGCTGAACACCGCGCTGACCGATCTCTACGTCGAGGACGGCGTCGTCCGCGGCATCTACGTTGTCGATCCCCGCGACAGTTCCGCTGAGCCGCGGCTGATCCGGGCGCGCCGCGGCGTGATCCTGGGCTCCGGCGGATTCGAGCACAACGAACAGATGCGGGTGAAGTACCAGCGCGCACCCATCACCACCGAGTGGACCGTGGGCGCGGTGGCCAACACCGGCGACGGCATCCTTGCCGCCGAAAAGCAGGGCGCCGCACTCGAATTCATGGAGGACTCGTGGTGGGGCCCGACGGTCCCGCTGACCGACTCGCCGTGGTTCGCCCTGTCCGAGCGCAACTCCCCCGGCTCGATCATCGTCAACATGGCCGGCAAGCGGTTCATGAACGAGTCGATGCCCTACGTCGAGGCCTGCCACCACATGTACGGCGGCGAATACGGCCAGGGCTCGGGCCCGGGCGAGAACATCCCGGCCTGGCTGATCTTCGACCAGCAGTACCGTGACCGCTTCATCTTCGCGGGTCTGCAGCCGGGACAACGTATTCCGAAGAAGTGGTTGGAATCAGGCGTCATCGTCAAGGCCGACACCCTCGAGGAGCTGGCCGCCAAGACCGGCCTGCCCGCCGACGCGTTCGCCGCGACCATCGACCGGTTCAACGGGTTCGCCCGTACCGGGGTGGACGAGGACTTCAAGCGCGGCGACAGCGCCTACGACCGCTACTACGGTGATCCGACCAACAAGCCCAACCCGAACCTCGGCGAGATCAAGCACGGCCCGTACTACGCGGCCAAGATGGTGCCGGGCGATCTGGGAACCAAGGGCGGCATCCGCACCGATCTGCAGGGACGCGCGCTGCGCGACGACAACTCGGTCATCGAGGGTCTCTATGCCGCGGGTAACGTCAGCTCACCGGTGATGGGTCACACCTATCCCGGCCCGGGCGGGACCATCGGACCGGCCATGACCTGGGGTTACCTCGCAGCACTTGATATCGCCGGAGCCGCCCCGGCGGCGACCTCGAACCTGGGGAAGAAGTAGATGCCCATCGATCTCGACAAGGCGCTCGGCGCCGAGCTGGAACCCATCGAGTTCTCCTGGACCAGCAGCGACATCCAGCTCTACCACCTGGGTCTCGGCGCGGGCGCCGACCCGATGGACGCGCGTGAGCTGAGCTATCTGGTCGACGACACCCCGCAGGTGCTGCCGACGTTCGGCAACGTCGCGGTCAGCTTCCACATGACCGAGCCGCCCAAGGTGCAGTTCCCCGGCATCGACATCGAGCTGTCCAAGGTGCTGCACGCCAGCGAGGCCGTGAGCGTGCCCGGTCCGATCCCGACCAGCGGAACCGCGAAGTCTGTGCAGCGCTTCACCGAGATCTGGGACAAGGGCAAGGCCGCCGTCATCGTCAGCGAATCCACGGTGACCGATGAATCCGGCAAGGTGTTGTGGACCACCAAGCGGTCGATCTTCGCCCGCGGCGAGGGCGGATTCGGCGGCGAGCGCGGACCCGCGACCTCGGCCGAATTGCCTGACCGCGCACCCGATATCGAGATCTCGTTGCCGACGCTGCCGCAGCAGGCGCTGCTGTACCGGCTGTGTGGCGACCGTAACCCCCTGCACTCCGACCCGGCCTTCGCCGCAGCAGCTGGCTTCGATCGACCGATCCTGCACGGGCTGTGCACCTACGGCATCGGCTGCAAGGCCATCGTCGACAACCTGCTCGACGGCGACGTCTCGCAGGTGGCGTCCTACGGTGCGCGGTTCGCCGGCGTGGTGTTCCCCGGCGAGACCCTGCAGGCCAACATCTGGAAGGAAGACGGCAAGTTCATCGGCGTGCTCACCGCACCGTCGCGGGACAACGCCGTCGTACTGTCGGGCGTGGAGCTCGTCCCGGCCTAGCCTTCTTTCTCCACCCGCTTTGTCACGCTGGAGTGGCTGTCGACATCGACAGCCACTCCAGCGTCGTTTTGGGGGCAATGTCACCCACCAGATCGGATAGCTTTGGGCCCCAACTGTTCCCGCAACTTGCGCAGCCCCGCCGATTCTTGTGTCAGTCGGTACAGTCGCTCCACCACTCGGTACAGCCGGCAATAGATCCGCGGCGGGAAGTGGGGCAACATCGGTGATCGGCGCGCCCGGAGCGCTACCGAGAACTCCGCCGGCCGCAATCGAATGTAACGCGGAAGGTCTTCGTACCACCGTGCACTATTTCGTGCCCAGCCCTGGTGAGGCACTATCGCGCGCAAGCGCTCGGTTTGGTACGCATCGAGCGCGGACACCAAATCCTGCTCCCCGCAGAGCTTCTCAGCGAGAGCAATGGCGTCCTCAAGCGCCAGGATCGTCCCCGATCCGATGCTGTAATGCGTGGTGTGAGCCGCATCCCCCATCAAGACGATGTTGCCGTGGTGCCATCGCTCGTTGGTGACCGTCGCAAAGTTCCCCCACACTGCCCCGGTGTGATTGGGCGCGGCGCTCAACAGCGGATAACCGTCCAGCTGCCGCGCGAAGATCCTGCTCAACAGCGCCGTGGCACCCTTCTCGTCCAGCGCGTCGAAGCCGAGCCCGGCCCAGGTCTCCGGTGAGCACTCGACGATGACGGTGCTGGTCTGCCCGTCAAAACCGTAGCCATAGAACCAGATCCAGCCGGCGTCGGTCTCGGTGAATGCGAAGTTGAACGCATCGAAAACCTTGCCTGTCCCCAGCCAGATGTACTTGTTCCTGCCCGTGACGACGTTGGTCCCGAAAGTACCGGAGTGGAGCTTCCTCAGCCGACTGTTGACGCCATCACACGCGACTATCAAATCGGCTTCAGGTAGTTGAGACGGGTCCGCCACATCGTGCTCGAACTGAATGTCAATTCCGAGTTCTGTTGCACGCCTGGCCAATATGTCGACCAGCGCCTGACGACTGATACTCAATCCGCTGTGCCCGAGGCTCTCCGTCCGAGTGCCTTCCAGGTCAACCAGGCTGCCGGACCAACGGAAGGAACTCTCCTGGATCTCGTCCGCCAGGCGCGGATCGATATCGACGAGCTTGTCCAGAAGTGGCTGCCAGTAGGTGATTCCCCAGCCGTACGTCGATCCTGCGGGATTGCGTTCCAGAACCGTGATCTCATGCGCCTGGTCACGCATCTTCATCAAGGTCGCGAACGACAATCCGGCAGGTCCCCCACCGACACACACGATCTTCACTTCGACCCTCCCCGCGAGGAATCCGGCGTTCTTGATGATCGCAACCGGACTGCACCGGCGGGAGGCATTTGCCAAAACCGCGTCAGCGTTGCTCGATCAGTTCGCGGGCAATGCCTGCGTAGGCAAGAAGATGCGCCCTCGGGTCGCTGGGGAACTTCCGGGCCAAGCCACCCTGCAAGGGGTGCTACCGCAAACCTCCCACCAATCGGTACTGCAGGTCCTGGACGAATGGCGGGTCCTCCACCGGGACATCTGTCTGCGCCGACGCCACCACGACGCCGGCACGGGTCATAGTCACCGTGAAAGATCCCGGACGCAACGGTGCCACACAGACTCCGCGGTCGGGGGCGGCGAAACATGTTGTCACTTGGTCGCCGGCAACGATGTCGATTCGGCCGGGAGCGGTGGCAAAACTCACTACCTCGATGGCATCCCGCGGTTCGGTGGTTTCGGCCACCGGACGCATCAGCAGGGTTTCGGGGTATGTCGGAAGAGCTGCGACCGGCTGGATACGGTAGGAGACGAAAACCGCATCGCGGGTGATCTTGGGCGGCTCACCCCATTTGAATCTGGCGATGTCGTACGCGTTGAGATCGAGCATTCGCCATCCGTGGGCGACCGATGGAGCCATCGCCGTCGATTCCGCGTAATCGTTCCAGGTGATCAGCTGAACCCATTCGGCCTCCCGCGCGATCGCCAGCTGCCACGCCATTCGATTGGTCGTCCCGTTCAACGATTCTTCGAAGGTACCGCTGCGTGGCCTGCTGTCCTGAAACGGAACGGACTGCATCCAGATCTTTCCAAGAGAATGTGCTTGGTTGATCAGATCCGCCGGCGAGCCGTGAGAGTGATCTGACAGGGACATTCCGCGAGGATTTCTGCCGCCCCAGGCGGAGAATCCGTAGGAGATCGAATTGTAGGCGGCGATCTTGTTCGAGGCGTCGACGAAAATGGGAACGAAGGCAATCTTGGTATGCAATTTCGCGGTCAGGGCTTCCAGCACTACCGCCCACCACTGCGGCGTTCGGAGCTCCGCGGCGAACGCGCTGAGCACCGGAGTGCCGTCTGCCAGCCGATATGCAGCAGGCGCGGCGAGATACGTGCCAATGTCTGCGACGAACTCCTCAACAGAAAGATAGGACAGCGGACCAGATATATCGGCAGTGATGAGAATGCCGAAGTTGGCAATCTGGGCGGCCGCCAAGAGATTGTCCACCACGTTAGATTGCGATCGCGGTTTGATGACGTCTATTGCGAATCCATCTATGCCCACCGATCTGGCTTGACCGATCTCGGTCGTGAAATCCGCGATCTGCCAATCCGCCTGATCGATGCGCTTGCGGGGCAGCGGCCGATCTCGGAGCAATCCGCCGTAACTGGCGTGAATGCCCCCTTCGCCTTCCTGGGAACGGTATTGGAGCTCGTAATAATCATTACTGCCGTCCACATTGTCAATTGATATGGGGAAGTTCGGTACGTAATGCGCGAATACTTTACGAGGCGCCGGGCCGGCGGGCAGGTCGAAAGGTAGGTACGCGGTGATGGCGTGCTCGGTGCGTGTCTCCTCCTCTTGAGGATTGGAATGGGGGGAATAGAGGCTGGCGGCGACCAATGCCATCACGAGCGCGACGACCGAGATGACCGACCGACGCGCCAACGCGACCCCGCCCCTACAGATAGCGGCCGTCCACCGTCGTGGAGACACGAGCGAAGTTGACGACCACCCCGAGGACCGGGGTGCCGATTACCCCCGTGCCGTCCGTGATCTCGGTCAGAGAACGCGTCGTCGCGCCGGCGTCGACCACCTCGACGACGACGTCGGCAGCACCGACCAGAACGTGGGCCTCAACGGATTCCGTGAAAGCTGGGCAATCGATGATGACGATGTCGGCACCGTCCTTCGCGGCATCCAGGCGGTAATCGAAGGCTTCAGCGGAGAGCACGGGCACCAGGCTGACCGTCCTGATCGTCACGGAACCGGCATACGCGTGCTGCGGCTCCGACACTTCGCTTTCCGGTCCGAACTGCATCTGGACGACGGATCTTCCGCGTTCGGCGAATGCTCGGCCGAGCGTTCGCGACACCGTACTGGCGCCGTCACCATGGCGGGGTGCAACCACCGCCAACACGGGCGGCTTGCTCAGGTCGGAAAGACGGTCCAGAACCGAATCGACGTTGACACTCAGGCGCAAGGCAGCTTGCCTGAAACTCTCGTCGGTATCGAAAACCGCTTCCGCGTCAGCATTCCGGGCCAACGCCTTGTTGCGCGCGAACTGGCCGATCACTGGGCTGCCGGTGATCGCCTCCACACCACGGCGTGACCGCACCTTGGTGTCAAAGCGTTCGAGGAGCCAGATCAGCGTCAGCGCCATCACCAGGGCACCGACCAACGCAGCAGCGATGATCTGCCACAACGGATATCCGGTCGGAACCGCGCTGGCCGGATTAGCCCGGGTCACCACCTGAACCAGCGGCGGGATATCTGGGTTGTTGTCGATGTACTCGATCTTCGCCACGTAGGAATCGAGCACGTCACCGTAGGCGTTGGCAATGTTTGCCGCCCGTTCTGGATTCGGATCGGTCACCGAAACCACCATCAGGACAGTATCTTTGATAGTCGATGCGGACACCTGGCTGACCAACTGCTGGGGGGTCAGCTTGAGTCCCAGCCGGTCGATGACACGCTGAGCGAGATCGTCGCTCTTGAACATCTTCGAGTACGTCAGAACACGTTGCCGCGAGAAGAGGTCGCCCTGGTATGCGCCGGCCGATGTCTTGACATCGGGTGCCCGCAGAAACAATTGGGTCGTAGCCGTGTATTCCTTGTGGGCGGTGACGTTGTAGGCGCTGACCCCGACCAACGCCACCACCAGGCAGACGGCGACGACCAACCAGTGTCGTCGCAATACGATCCACCATCGCTTCAAAAGTTCCATGGTCCTCCGGATCATCGATTCGTAATGCCGACTACAACCTGTCGACCAAGCTGTTGTGTGCAAATGCAGGCGTCGCCACGACGATCCGCCCGACGTACCGCCCCTGCCCCATCCTCAAAAGCCGCTCGGCTTCTCGCACTTCGGACCTCGATGTTCCCGGGGCTTCGGTTACCAGTACCGTCACGCTTTCCGGACCCGCCAGATCGATCGCGTCGACCGATTCCAGCACCGCCGGCACAACGACGAGGACGTCGTTGCAGACCACCAATTGATCCAGCACAGCACTCAGTGCGTCGCAACGCGCACGCGCGGCAGAGTCGTTCGAACGCCCGAACGGCAGCCACTCGAATCCCCCGACCTCGTCGAGCACGAGCGCATCGTCGAGCGCGGCCCGGCCCGCGGTCACATCCAGAAGCCCCGGTTGTCCCGCCGCACCGGTGTCCACCGACGAATCGGCAACGACAACGACCGGCTGCCGACTCCCGGTGGCGGACATGACTGCCGCGAGTCGCCGAGCGGCCACCATCACCGCCGGTGTGCCCCGGGGGGCGACGAAAAGCAAAGGTGCCCAGACATCTCCGCGCAGCCGGTTGATCTGGAGCTCGGCGAAACCCGCGTCCGCATCTACGAGATCACTGTCCGGTTCATCCGCCGACAGAATCCCGAGTACGTCGTCGTCACCTTCGGAGCCCACGAGCTCCGCAAGTGCCCTGCCTTCCCGCATCGACACGTAGGTCAAGCCGGTCAGGAACCCGAGGAGTAATCCCGATCCGACATACAGCGTCGTCCGCGGTGACACCGGACGAGTGGGAACAGCGGCGGTTTCCACCAACAGCGGCTGGATCGGCGACACCCGCGTGAAAGGCGGTCGCTCGACCTCCTTGACGGTATCGATCAGCTGCCGCGCCGTCTCGTCGGCGATCAGGGCTGCTGTTGTCGGAGACGGGTCGACCGCCTGTATCTCCATGATGACCGTATCCGGGATCACATGGGTGGACACCTTCCGGCTCAGATCCTGTGCCGAGATCCCCAGGCCCAGACGTTGGCTCACCGGCCCCGTGACGAACGGGGTTTCCACCAGCCGGCCATAGCTCGCCACCCGCTGCTGGGTGAACTCGTCGCCATAAGCCAGGACCGCACCGCCGATATTCGGATCCGCAATGGCTGTCGAATCGTTCCAGTAGGGCGCCACGATCATCACGCGGGCACGTGCCTGGTACTCCACCGGCATGAAAACGGTAATGGCGCTGGCGATGGCGCCGCCGAGCAACGCGCAGCACAGCAGCGTCAGAAAGTGACGTCGGGCAATCGCGAGCAAGGTGCCGATACTTTTCATTTCGCCAACCCCATGGCTCTCAGGTCATCGATTATCCGACTGACGTAATATTCGTTGCCTGCGGCATTCAAATGAACACCGTCTTTCCAGAACAACGGAGCGAGATCCTTCCCGCGATACCAGCCCTCGGCTACCGGATCCATGACATAGGCGTTTACTTCTTCGGCACTTCGCCTCATTGCGGCAGAAACTGCGTAATAGTTCGCCGCTTCCTCGGCCGAGACGTACGACGGCAGAATCACGATGATCTTCGCCTTAGGCCAGGCGGCATGCGCCCTTTTCATGTACTCATCGGCAGCGGGAATGACTTCGACGGGAGGAAGGCCGAGATCGTTGCGGCCACCGTCGATCAGAACGTAATCCGCGTTGTACAGCTGTTCATCCCGAGCAAGGCGGTCGATGAAAGGGACACCGCGCGCGTTGCGATCACCCGCGGCGTTGACAAATCCCGTACCGCCCTGGGCATCCACATTGAGATTCCAGCCGAGCCGATCGCCGAGAAGATATGGGTACGGGCGGAACGTGGGATCGCCAGTGCCGCCGGCGAAGGAATCACCGACAATCAGCAGTGTCGGCTTGTAGTCGAACATCGACCCGATCGAGGGCACTGCGGAGTCGGGCGCTTGCCCACGCATAGCTGCATCGTTGCGGTGCCACTGCACGTATCCGCCACCCACAATCAGTGCCACGAGAACGCTGCTGACCAGCACCAAAGTGGTGCGCGTCAAGCCGGCCGACCTCCCGCTAGACCCGAACATGGTTCTCCCTGGGCCGATCGGGCAGTTCGAAGACAAGGGGATCGTCCGGCGCACGGGCGAGACCGTGCGCCGGTTGTGGACCCGCCGAGGATCTTCGTAGGAATGCCGCGAAAAGCAGAATGAAGAACAGATACGAAGCTGCTTGCAGGAGCGATCCGCGCAACAGGATCATCATGTAGAACGGCAGGACACAACTGAGCAAAGCGGGCATTCCAACCGCATTGAACTGTCGCTCGATTCCCGTATCGATCCGATGCAGCCACCAACCCAGGCCGAACATGCCCAGGACCAGCAGAATCCAGCCGCCGTTCAAATAGAACTCCACCCACAGCGGCGCCGAGAGGTTCGTGAACGAGTAACCGCGCACATTTGCGATGAGAATGCCGGAATCGACGGGTTTGTCCTCCCAGAACTTTCTCGGGACAGCGAACAACAACATGCCCAGTAGTTGCCTGCCGGGGACGATTCCGTTCCGCTCGGCCACCAGAAATCCATTGACCAACTGCCCGAACGAATCGTAATCGGGTGATAACAATGCCTCAATCGGATTGGCCGCTTTGAAATCGGCTTGACTCCCGTATCGAAATGCGTCAGCCAGTGGAAAGACAACGAGGAGGCCCAGCAGGAAAGATGCCGCCATTATTCGGAATCTGGTTCTCGTCGCCGCCAGCCCCAAGGCCGTCGCCGCGCCCAAGATCGCCGTACCGGAGAGGTACCGGGCGTTCGATATCGGATTCACGCTGTTGGCCAGTAACGCCCCGATCAACAGGATCAGAACGAGATTCAGTCTCAGCGACCCTGCCGAGGCAGGGAATCCCCACCCGGTGGCGCGCTTCAACTCTCGGCGAAACCGAACCAGCGCAACGAAAGCCATCAGCAGAGCCATGTAAGAGCAGCCACGAACCATGGCACCCGGCGTGCCGGGTTGCCATATCGCGTCGTATACCGCGAACGCTGCGTCGCGACTCTTGAGGAACTGGATCCAGCCGACCTTCGACAGGTAATAGACGTTCAAGATGACGGCGAACGCCACCAACAACAGCAGGCGCGTGTGATCGATGGTGAACACACGCGACAGGTGTCTCGCCTGCCTGGCGAGTCCAGCCTTGCCGCGCAACATCATTGCGTTGTCCGTCACCGCGCCGAGCAGAAAGGCACAACAGCCTACGACCGCGATCAGGGACCCTACCCCGATCAGGCTCTGGTCAATTCGGGCAATGGTGGTGGGAAACGCGTCCATCCGAAGCTGGGCCAACGGCGCGAGGCCCAGGAACGCATAAGCGAAGGCCCAATACATCATCTCGAAGAGCCGACGTTCGCCGGTGCCGATCAACCAGGCGAATCGCATTCCGGCCAGGACGATCACCGGCAACGACCACAGCCACAGTCCGTTGTCCGGCACGCCCGTGTACCTGATGATCGCCACCGGTCCGAAGATGACCAGGATGGCGCCCACCCACAGGGTCAGGAGGCCGTTGGAAGCGGGTACGCGCGACGCCAGGCGTGCGGCCATGGTGTTACCCAGCTCAGGCCGGGCGACTGAATCCGCGGTGAGGGGCCGCACCTTCCGTTTCGGGTCGGCCAGTATGCGCAGGTGCGGCATTCGGGGAAGTACGTCGTCACCGGCCCACGGCCGGAACCACAGCACAGCCATCGTCGCGACGAAGGCCGTCGCGGCGACCATGCCGAGTGCCACACCGGATGCCGTGCGAAACGCGACCGCGGCTCCGAATGAGGTCACGAGCATCACCGCCACGTAGCCGACCTTCAACCCGAGCGCATCACGACTTCGGTTGAAGGTACGGAGATAGATGGCCACCGCGATCGCCCAGCCGCCGAGCGCGTACTCACAGGCGATGATCGGGACGATCTGTTGCGTCGCGGCGAATGTCTCACCGAGGAGGAACTCGCCCCACTTCAGTGGCAGGAAGTACAGGACCATTCCCAACGTGACGGCGGCCAGCGACAACGCTGCCGTGACCCGGACCAGGATTCGCCACACCTGCGTCGGGCGCATCGTGAGGCGTGCACCCTCGGATATCACGATCAGTGGCACTGCACTGGCCAGGATCGCCAGGGGCGCCAAGACCGCCATTGCGCCCCGAATCGCGGCAGTCACGGCCGGACTGAGCACCAGCATCACGAATAGCAGCACGGCGAACACGGTGACCTGTTCCAGTCCCGCCTCAGTGCCGTAGCGGAGGCGGTGTCTCCAACCGTCGGCCAGCCAATCGCCACAGCCCGCGAGCCTCGGGCGCACCCGGACCGTGACCAGCATGCCGAGCAGAGCTACGAGGGCAAGCAGACCCCAGGCGCACACCAGGGAAGTGGCGGTGATGTACGGCAGCCTGAGCCAGGTCCCCACCAGCAGAAGTGCCGAGCCGACGAACCACACGCCATCCCAGATCGCCGCGATGTACGAGCAGCCCTCAGCAATAGCGATGTAACGCAACACATCCTGGACGAGCACCACCGGGGTGGCCAGCAGCAGCAACACCGCCTGAGTGCGCACCGCCGGACCGGCGACAGCGACCATCGCGATTCCGACGACCGGCGCGATGACGAACGCGGTCGTGATCGCATATCCGCCTTCCCGGCGGACATCGGTAACGGATTTCGCCGAACTGAGGAGAAGCGGTGTACCCAAGGCACCGCGCAACACACCGATGGCGGCTGCCAGCAGCGTCATCACCAGGCCGACCCGACCGAAGTCGGCAACCGTGGTCACGACCGCGATCGCGTAGATGATCAGACCATTGCTCAGGCTGGAGAACGCCTGATCGATTCCGCCGGCCAGCGCCCGCGCCTTGCTGAACGTCGACGGCCGCGCCACGGCGGCTACTCCCCCGCCGCCGACGCCCATACCTTCTCCAAGGCAGGCAATGAATCGGTCAATCCGTGGTTGACGAACAGTTCGAAGTTTGCGTAACTCCCTTGCCATTCCGAGATCCGCGGATCCGAGATCGTCCGGTGCACGCCCTGCGGGAGATCCAGGGTGAGGTCGGAACCGTTGATGGTGAGCCGCGCCTCGTACGCGCTTGTGCCGTCTTCGGCCAATGTCTCCGGAAACTCGCCGGCCGCGATGACATCCAATGGGTCTCCGGCAGAATGCGACACGCTGACGTTCCAGTTCACCGGCGTCAACACGAAGTGCACCGGCAGCGGCCGGATCATCGGCGGGAACTCGGAGTTGACGCCGCGGGACACCACCAACGCCAAGGCTCCCTTGGTGCCGCCACTCGGCCGGAATACGAATCGTGCGCCCATGGACCGCACCGGCGCTCCCAGATCCGGGGTGCTGAAGAACCCTGCCGCGTTCTCCTCCCCTGCGGGCTGATAGGTGAGCCGCCCGTCGAGGATCCGGGGCTGCGCGCCAGGGTCCCCCGGGGTACCGATGACGCGCGCCGGCTCACCACCGTCGAACCGCTCGGGCGCGGGCCCGTTGGGCCTGTCCGCGAAGGTGGCTTCCACGCTGATCCCTTGTGCGGCAACAGCAGTTCGCCCTCGAACAAATCCCCACCACAGCGCGCCGGTCACCACAGCGGCGAGCACCGCTGCCAATGCAACCTGTAGGCCCGGCCAAAGAGAGCCGTGGGTCCGTTTGCTCATCTCATCCTTCGCACCATGATCGATCCGTACACGTCTTCGAGTCTCTGGCGCACTGACGCCATGCCATACGTCTCGCGTACCGCCGCCTGCCCGGCCGCACCCTGTGTTCGCGCGGTCACGGGATCGTCCAGCAAGCGCGCGATCGCAATTGCGTAGTCGTGCGGGGTGCCCGCGACAACCGCACCGCAACCGCTCCGTTCCACGAAGCCGGCGAGCCCCCCGTCCGCGTTGGTCACCACCGGCACCGATTCGGCGAGAGCTTCGATGATGGACATTCCGAACGGTTCACGCACGGCAGGAAGCACATACACCGACGCCGCCCGCATCCGTTCGGCCGCATACCCTGGAGCCACAGCAGGTTCCCGACGCAGGCGTGATTCGCTGAAGCCATCCGCGCGTGCTTCAGCGATGATCCGGTCGACCTCCGCTTCAGCCCCTTCCGGCGGACCCACGAGAGCGAACTGCGCATCGATACCCTTGCGCAGCAGTTCGAGTGCCGCAGCGGCGAAAACCTCGGGACGCTTCCGACTGTGAAGGCGCGCGAGGAACAGCACCTCGGGGGGCTGAGTCCGCCGGTCCGAGAAAGCTTCTGCTGTCACCGGGACACCATTTGCGAGCGGTTCGAGCCGCAGCCCCGGACCGCCGATGATGCTCAGTTCAGTGCGTTCCTCCTCATTCAGGTAGAAGACGGCGCCGGCCGATCCGAGCAGTTTCTTCGTCCACAGTGCATCAATGGGTGCGGCGAGCGGGTGCGTACCGGTGACGATCATCCCGTGCGTCTGCACCGCGACTGGCAGCCCGAGTTGCAGTGCGGCCCGGGCGGCCGGGATGGTCACCAGATCGCGCGCCAGGTGCACGTGCACCACATCGAAGCCGGATCCGTGTCGCTTGAGCCAGCGGACCATCGCGGGTGCCCAGGTCGCGGCGTAGCCGACCCGCGGTAGCACTCGCCGAGCCGGAAACAGCCGGACCGGTGTGCCGTCGATCTGTTGAGGTGGAACAGAATAGCCGTGCGCTCCGGCCAACAAGGTCGGCTCATGGCCTGCTTCCAGCAGGGCGGCACACTGATTGAGCGCGACCCGGGCCGGACCGCCATATGCCCCGTCGGGCGACATCAGCGTGAGCACCTGCAAGACCTTCATAGGACGACCGTCTCCACCAGGTCCGTCCCGCCATCGCCGCGGTCACAATCGAGGATCATGGGAGGAAGGACAGAAGGCAGGGCACACCGATCGCGCATGTCGCGAAAGGCCCTGCGGGCCTGGAGGATCACGATCGTGATCCTCGACTGCGCGAAGTCAACCATCGCCCGCCCCATCGCTATTGCTGCATTGTTGAAGTACGACTTTGCCGGGACCCGCAGGCTAGGCCGTTCGAGTTTGCGCCGCGAGGAAGGTCGATCCTCAGCTCCGTCGTAGCGCTCGTCTTCCGCTCGAACCAACTCTCATCATCCGCCGGATTGGTCCTGATGAACTGAGCAGGAGAGCCTCCGTAAATGCCCGGGGCCGGATTGAGCTCCCTGCTCCTGATCAGCATCGAGTTCGCAATCAGCAGCGAATGAGGCGGAAGGACAGCGCCTTTCAACACCAAGCAGTTGGTCAGGACAGCGCAACGCTCGCCTATGACGACCTGCCCTGCCGACTGGATGTTGAGGACGATGTCGATTTCGTGGCTCAGAATGGTCGTCCGCTGACCCGCGACAGCGGACATGTCGCCGATCCGGACTGTCCCCGAGCAGTCGACATTGTGCCGACTGGTGATGGCTGCGCCGTCGCCCATGATCAGGCTTCCAACATCCGGGTGCAATTCCTGATACGCGGGGTGCGCAGAAATCATGTTGAACGAACCCATCGTGGCCCCATCACCCATCTTCAGCAATCGCAAGGAGCGGAAGACGTTCAGCGCGGCAATCGTTGTGCCTCTTCCGATGACGGCACGACCGACGTTCAATGCCAACACTGGACCGATGCTGGCGGACGGGGAAACATCGTGGCCGAACATGCGCAGCAGTTTGTTCTTCAGCGCACTGCTGGGCAGCAGCCAAACCAGCAATTCGAGCTTCTTCACGGTGATCTCCTCGCCCCACCGTCACCGGCTTGCGACTCGGAGAACCACACGTACATCTTCTTCAGCCCGGCTTCGATCGTGAGGGTGGGACGCCAACCCAGACTCCTCAGTTTGCCGTTGTCCATGATCTTGCGCGGAGTCCCGTCCGGCCGGGACGCATCGAAGGTCACCTCACCCTCGAAACCCACCACACATTTCATCAGCAGGGCAAGATCTCGAATGGAGATCTCCTGTCCGGAACCGACATTGATGATCCCCCCGTCGTCGTAGTCCCGCAGCAAGAAGACGCATGCGTCGGCGAGGTCATCGGCATCAATCAATTCCCGCAACGGTGCCCCGGTTCCCCACACGACGACTTCCGGCAGGTTCGCCAACTTGGCTTCGTGGAATCGACGCATCAGCCCGGCAACCACATGTGAATACTCCGGATGGAAGTTGTCGCCCACCCCGTACACGTTCGACGGCATCACTGCGAATGCGTTGAAACCGTGCTGTTTTGCATACGCATCGCACATCGCGATACCTGCGATCTTCGCAATCGCGTAGGGCATGTTGGTCTCTTCCAGCGGACCCGAGAGAAGCGCATCCTCTACGATCGGCTGCTCGGCGTACTTGGGATAGATGCAGCTCGACCCCAGGAACATGAACTTTCGTGTTCCGTACCGATACGCAGCGTCGATGACATTGGTCTGAATCTTGAGATTCTCACGGATGAAGTCAGCACCGTAGGTCGAGTTGGCAATGATTCCACCAACTTTCGCAGCTGCTAGCACCACATATTGGGGTCTCTGCAAGGCGAAGAACCCCTCCACCGCCGTCGCGTCGTCGAGGGGAAGCTCCTGATGCGTGCGAGTCAGGACATTTCGGTAGCCCGCGTCGCGCAGTCGGCGCGCAATCGCGGAGCCGACCATGCCGCGGTGGCCGGCGACGTAGATCAGGGAATCAGAATGCATGCGTATCTCCATGTGAGGATCGTGGGGATCACCGGACGTGTGGCTGAGCTGCCAGCACTGTGGCACCGGCGGGAACGTCACCGGCCACCACCGCCGTTGCCCCGACCGTCGCGCCGTCTCCGATGTGAACACCCCGCAGCACAGTCGCTCGCGCAGCGACCCATACCGAATCCCCGATGACAACCGGAGCGTTGTCGAATTCGAAAGTGGCACTGTGTCGGTCGTGGCTCCCGGTGCACAGGAGCGCCCCCTGCGATATGCAGGTGTTCGATCCGATCTGCAATCGTTCGAGGTTCAGGATCCAGACCTCCTCGCCGATCCAGGAATTGCGTCCGACCGCCAATTTCCACGGCCAATGGATCTTCACCTGGTGCCGAACAATCACTCCGGCAGCGATTCTCGCTCCGAACAACCGGAGCACTGTGATGCGAACTGCGTTCGGGCACCACCACTTCATCAACAATCCGCGCGACATCAGCCACAGGAGCTGAATCGCCACTCCGCGGCCGCGACTGTATCCACTTCCGGTGAAGCCGTCGAGGGAGAAGCGGTTACCGGCGTTCGCATGTGACTGGATGGGCCTTGTGGTCGTCATGTTCGGGCTCGCTCCGCTATTCCCAGCCGGCCAACACGGGTTTGTCCACCCATGGAGTGCCTGCACACCGGAGAGCCGCGATATCCGCGTCCACCATGATCGCGGCTAGTTCGGGCGTGTAGACCTCCGCCTTCCAATCGAGCAGTCGGGCAACCTTGGAGGAATCTCCGACAAGCGCGTCGACCTCAGCGGGACGCACGTAGTTCTCGTCGAATCTCACATAGTCCGGCCAGTTCAGCCCCGCTCGTTCGAATGCGATTCGGACGAACTCCCGCACGGTGTTCCCCTGGCCGGTGGCAAGTACATAGTCATCCGGCTCGTCGGCTTGGAGCATCCGCCACATTCCTTCCACGAACTCGGGCGCATATCCCCAGTCACGCACCGCGTCGAGATTGCCCAGAAACAGTTCGTGTTGCATGCCTGCCTTGATCCGGGCCACGGCGCGGGTGATCTTCCGGGTCACAAAGGTCTCACCGCGCCGAGGAGACTCGTGATTGAACAGGATCCCGTTGACCGCGAACATCCCGTAGGCTTCCCGGTAATTCTTTGTGACCCAATACGAGTACACCTTCGCGGCGCCGTAGGGAGACCTCGGATAGAACGGGGTGGCTTCACTTTGCGGCGGTGGGGAGGCGCCGAACATCTCAGAACTCGACGCTTGGTAGTACCGGCACGACAGTCCGGCTTGCCGCACCGCCTCAAGTAGGCGGACAGAACCAACACCCGTGACACTTCCGGTGTGTTCCGGCTCATCGAACGACACCCGCACGTGAGATTGCGCCGCAAGGTTGTAGACCTCGTCGGGATTGATCTTGCTCATCAGCATCGACAGTCTGGCACCGTCGGACATGTCACCGTAGTGCAGGAACAACCGGGCATCGGGGCTGTGTGGATCCTGGTAGATGTGCTCGACACGGACCGTGTTGAACGTCGATGCCCGCCTGATCAGGCCGTGAACTTCATAGCCCTTGGCCAACAGCAACTCGGCCAGATACGAGCCGTCCTGCCCGGTGATCCCGGTAATCAGTGCCACTCTGTCCATCAGCACAATCCCACTCCCTCAACTCTTCTGCGCCGCCAACACGCTCTTGATCCACTGGTCGAACTTGTCTATCGACGCCTTCTCGCTGAGTTCAGCCGCCGCGTACTCGACACCGTTGGCCCCCAACTTCATCCGTAGATCGGCGTCTCCGCCGAGTGATGCGGCAGCATCGACGAGCAGCGACGGATCCCCTCCTTGGACCACAATTCCGGCTTTTGAGTCCAAGATCTCCTGTGCTGCATTGCTTTCCGGGCCAATGGATGCCAGTACAGGTGTCCCGCTCTGGAAGTAAGAGGTGAGCTTGCTCGGTATCGACATCTCGGCCACCCCGGGTCTCTCGTTCACCAGCAGGATGTCGGCGGCCTTCAAAGCCGCCGCGAAATCTCCTTGCGGGAGCGGGTCCCGGATCTCCAAGCGGGTCATCTGACCTGCCATCGCTTCGAGCGTGCTTCGCTGATTTCCGTCGCCCATGAGAACGAAGCGCAGGTTCAGTTGATCTTTCTCTGCGATCTGAGCGGCGCGGACGACGTTCTCGAGACCCTGTTTGACACCCATGTTCCCGGCATGCAGCACCACCGTTTCGTGGTCTGCCCAACCCAGGCGCCCACGGCTCACAGTTCGGTCGCTTGTGTCAGACGACCGAACGTGGGTCCAGTTTCTGATCGTTGTGATCTTGACCGGATCTACCTGCGCTGCCTGCACGATCTGATCCCGGAACCGGTTGTGTGCCACCACGATGGCATCGGCCTCTTGCATCACCCAGCTCTCCAGCCGACCGACAAGCCCGGCCGCGGCGGATCCCCGATTCTGAGTTTCACTCAGACCGACGGCGTAGAGATCCTGAACCCAGACACCGAATGCGGGACGGTGCCGGACGGATGCACGACGTCTCAGACATTGGGCCGCAGTCGAGATCAGTGCCGGTGTTGTGCAGATGACCACGTCTGGCCGGTTCCACCGTGATGCCGCGGCGCGCGCGCCGAAGGTTGCCTCCATGAGAAGGCGGCGAACGTTCGACGCCCTTGCCGGAACCGAATGTCGTACCCGCTTCAGGGAGACGCCATCCACCATCTCGCTCGATGTCCACTTCCAGCGATATTCCTCCGGCAACCTCCACTCGGGATAGTGGGGCATTCCGGTTACGACATTGACCCGGTAACCCCTGCTCGCCAGGCCACGACACAGTCCTGTCGTATATGGCGCAATGCCAAAGGGTTCCGGAGAATAGTTGATCCCCAGGACCGTGACAGCTATCTGATCGCCCATGACAACCTCAGTAGGCCCCGGCGCGTCGGAACACTGCCCGCAGTGTCTTGACGATGATCAGAACGTCTTCGATCATCGACCAGTTGTCGACATACGAGAGGTCCAGTCGGACGGATCGCTCCCAGGAGAGATCGGATCGTCCGCTCACCTGCCACAAGCCTGTTACACCTGGTTTCACCAGCAGTCGGCGCAACACGTCGCAGTCGTATGCCTCCACCTCCCGCCGCAACGGTGGCCGGGGGCCGACGACACTCATCTCCCCCCGCAACACATTGAGGAACTGGGGCAGTTCGTCGATACTGAACCGCCGCAGGGTACGGCCGACACCGGTGATGCGCGGATCGTCATGGATCTTGAAAAGCGGGCCGTCACCTTCGTTGGCGCTCAACAGTTTGGCCAACTGCTTGTCGGCGTCCTTGACCATGGTGCGGAACTTCATCATCGAGAACGGCTTGCCATCGATGCCGATCCGTTCGGAGCAGTAGAAAACGGGGCCCCGGCCGCTCAGTTTGATCGCTATGGCGGTGGTGATCAGTATCGGCAGGGTCACGATGAGAGCCGCCGACGCGAAACAAATGTCAAAAGCCCGTTTCTGGAACCGCTTCGCGCCGAGATACTGGGGCTTCTCGATGTGCAGCAGTGGTAGTCCGGCTATTGGTCGCATCACAAGCCGGGCAAGGGCAACGTCCATGACTCCGGTGGACACCACGAGATCAACGCCCATCGGCTCGAGATCCCAGATCAGTCGGCGGATTCCCTTGACACCGAAGTGTTCCGTGCCTGCAATGGCGACGGTGTCGGCCTCGCAAGTGCGGATCGCCGCCAACACGTGGCTCTCTGCGCCGATGATTGGGACAGACCGACCGTTGACGATGATCTGTTCGCCCCGAGGGGGGCCATAGCCTGGTATCCCGACCCCCACCACGCGATAGCCATCGACCGGATTTCGGGTCAGCTCGTTGGCAAGCGTCTGCACCGCATCGAGTTCTCCGATGGCCAACACCGCAGTTTGACAGCCGCCGGAAGTGCGCTTGCTCGCCACGCGACCGCGCCAGAGCAATCTACTCAGTACCAGGCACAGAGTCCCCACGGGCAGCGCGACCGCCAGGTAGCCGCGCACGACGTCGACCTTGAGGAGAAGCGTGACAATCGCGATCGCTCCGAACGTCCAGAAGGACGCGGCGACCACGCGCCGATACTCCTCGATACCCGAACCGATGATCCGCGCGGACCGAGTGTGGAGTCCGGCCAGAGTAGCGAGCCACACCAAGATGAACACGACAGAAGAGCCCGGCACGAAGTACTTGAAGTATTCTGCGCTCGAAGCGGTGGTTCCGAATCGGATGTATTGCGCCAGAACCACTGCCATGCAGACGATCAAGGTGTCGGTCAGCCGCAGCTTGGCTGCGTAGCGCCGTTGCCAAATGGTGCGCTCGAATACCTGGCTCGGCATGAGACTGGGTATGGAAACCGAAGGGCTACCGTTGGCTGCCTCGGGTTTCGGCGGGATTGCGGCTGTGTCACCGACCGCGGGACGATGCCCGTTCCCATCGTCGGAACGATCATCGACGGGTCTCGCCTGGATTTCGGTCTGTTGCATCATTCACCCCAACTTCATGGCCGTCATCCGACCGGAACTGCTGTGTCACTTGGGCAGTCGCGAGCTTCTCGCCACCATGTCTGCCCAGAGGCCGGCAGACTGTCGATCGGGTCGTAGAACGGGTAGACGTGGTTCAAGGCGTCTGGGTCCGCTGCATCCAACACGGTGCGGTAGTTCTTGCTCCAGTACGAGATGCCCAGGTTTCGGTCGTATCGGACCGCCTGATGGACCCACCGCTTACCGACGAAAGGCACGTCACAAACGAGTCGCGGTGTCGCAAAGCCGGGCAGATAACCCATGATCGACGACTGCAACTGCTGCGCTTGCCACACTGGGGTCCGCCAATGTTCGGCATTGGGGATCATGTCGCACATGTAGAAGTAGTAGGGCAGGATGTTTGCTTCGCCCTGAAGCGCGAAGCACAGGTCGAGGAGGTCGTCGGCCGAGGCGTTCACCCCACGCATCAGCACTCCCTGGTTGCGCACGTCGCGCAACCCCGCGTCGAGCAGAGCCCGCCCCGCCTCTGCGACAAGCGGAGTCACCGACTGCACATGGTTGATGTGGGTGTGCAGCGCCAGGTTTACCCCCCGGGCAGCGGCAACGTGGGCCACCCGATTGACTCCGTCGACCACCTTCGATTGCAGCCAGTGCTGCGGCAGCCCGGCCAGCGCCTTGGTCGCCAAGCGGATGTCGCGGATGGTGTCGATGTCGAGCAATTGCATGACAAATGATTCGAGCCTCGGCCAGGGGACGTTGGCAACATCCCCGCCGGACACCACGACATCACGGACCGTCGGTGTGGCCCTCAGGTAGTCCAACATCAGGTCCTGCCGGTCAACCGGACGCAGGGCGAGCTTGGCCTTGGTGACCGTTGGCGTGGAATTCCCGATCAGATCCATTCGGGTGCAGTGGCCGCAATATTGCGGACAGGTCGACAGCAATTCGGCGAGAACCTTGGTCGGGTATCGATGGGTGAGCCCCTCCACGACCCACATGTCGCTCTCGTGCAACGAATCTCGCTCGGCGTAAGGGTGTGATCCCCATGCCGGTTCGCGATCGCTGAGCACCGGCAACATGTAACGCCGAATCGGATCGGCATAGAAGGCCTCGGTGAGGCTGCGGCGTTCCGGTGCGCAATGGGGAGCCATGGTGTTCAGCATCTGCGGCGGCAGCAGCATCGACATGGTCGCCTGCTGTTGTTGGTCGGCGGCAAGGTCGGAATAGAACCGCTCGTCGAGGAGGTCCCCCACCACAGCGCGCAGCTGGCCGATGTTCTTGACCGAGTGGGCGCGCTGCCATTGCGGATCTCGCCAATCGGATTCGGTGACCGCCGCCCAACCTGGGTAGCGTCGCCAGTCGGGCTCGAACAGCTCTTTGCGTACATAGATATACGGCTGGTCGGCAACGGCCGTGAAGCCAGCCTGTTCGGGCTCAATGAGTGTTGTCATCGCGACAGCGCCTCTCTCGAATGGTTCGCCGGTTCGGCGCCATGGATCAATTCGGTCGCGACACGTCGACCTGACCTGATCGCGCCCTCCATCAGCCCGAAGAACTCCAGGCTGGTTTCGGTGCCCGCCCAATGAACACGCCCATGGGGTTCGGTCAGTGTCGGTCCCAGCCGCAACCAGTCGCCGGGTCCGAACAGGGCGGCATAACATCCCCTGCTGTACTTCTCCGCCAACCAGTCGGTCACCGTGCATTGCGACGGCGGCGCCAACTGCGGAAAGAGCCGGTCGGTGTGAAGCAGGGCCACATCCCGCTTCTCGTCCGGCGCCAGCGCGCTGAAAGCCGATGCTGCTGCACCGGTGACGAATCCCGTTAGCAGACCAGCAGATTCATCCGGTGGAGAATCATCGACCGTGGACAGCAGTGGTCCGTGCGCGCTCACGGACCACCCGGACAGGCCCTGCTCACGCCAGATCGGAGCGGGATAGCTCAGATGGACTTTGACCGCGCAGCCGCGGCCCGTTGCCGCCGTCGCTCGCGGGGCGGGCAGCACCGGCCGGAACTCGATCCGCTGCGCCAGCAGCGGCGGAATGGCGACGACAACCTGGTCGGCCCGATACTCGGAACGTGTGCCATCGAGATCCGAAACACAGTGCACCACAACTTCGTCGGCGCCCTGATCGATCGCAGAGACCGGACGGCCCAATCGCACGCGCTCACCGAGCCGCTCAGCGAGCGCCTCACAAAGCCGATGTGCGCCACCATCAATCCGCCACTGCTGGGCGCCGCCCTCGAAGGCGTTGAGGTACCGGATCCCCCCGCCGGAGCGCAGATAGAAGGCCATGTGCAGAACGGAGATCGCCGCCGGATCGGCCGCCATCATCTCGCCGATGAACAGCGGGAAAAAGGTCCGCGCATCTGGATGCTTGACCGCGTCGGCAAGCCAACTAGCGGCAGGCAGCTGGTCGAGGTGTTCCGCGCGTGGGCTCTGCCACGGAGCATCTGGCCGGACCTGTGCAACGAGGTCCTCCAGCCGATCGAACAGATCGCCGAGTGCGACCGCATCCAGCGGAGGCACCCGACTCACAGTTGTCGTCCGTTGATCGGATACCAAGAAGGTGCTATCCCCGACCATGGCCGTGGAGACCACGCCAAGTCTGTATTCCCGTAACAGTGCGAGCAGCTCGGTGTGCCGCACACCCAGATAGGCGGCACCGCCATCGGCGACGACCCCCTCGGACAGCGCGATGCCGTGCATACGGCCACCTACCCGATCACGCGCCTCCAGCACCGTGACGTCCGCGCCGGCGGCCGCCAGGTCGAGAGCAGCAGTCAGCCCGGCCAGCCCGGCACCGACGACGACGACGCGCATGTCTTCCCCGGTCATGGCGCCGCGGCGCAGACTTTGGCGAACAGCCCCTCTGCCGAGGGATTCTCGATGAAGTCCTCCCACGACAGCTCCGGCCCGAAGTCCCGTGCTATCGCACTGAGGACCCGGGTGGCGAGCAGCGAATCACCGCCGAGGTCAAAGAAGTCGGACTGGGGATGCACCTCGATCGTGTCGAGGACCCTACGGAATATCTGGACGATATGGCCGGCGCTCATCGGCAGGATCCTCTTCCGTCGTACTCTGCTGCGGCACGCGACGTGGCCGTCCGATCAACTTTGCCGCTGGCCGTGTAGCTGAGTGCAGCGATGAATCTCACTGCGCTTGGCACGAATTGGCTGGGTAGCCGCTGACGCAGGTAACCCTGCAGCTCACTCGGAGCAACCTCTGCGAGCGGGACAACATAGGCCGTCAACGCTGTTCGACCGAGTCGCCGTTCGCCGACCACGACCGCACCCCCGACCGCGGGGTGGCTGGTCAATTGCGCCTCCACCTCGGCCGGATGCACCCTTACCCCAAGGACTTTCACCTGTTCGTCAGTGCGACCACGGGAGTACAGCAACCCGCGCTCGCCGCGGACGACCAGATCACCGGTGCGGAACCACCGGATCGGTCCGGATCCGTGATCGGCGACCGGGAAACCCGTCGCGGTCAGTTCCGGTGCGCCGAGGTATCCGTTGGCCAGGGCGGGGCCCGACACCAGTAGCTCTCCGTCATCGGAGACGTGATCGCGCACGTGGGGCAACGGGCGCCCGAGCGGCACGTCGTCGTCCACGTACGCGACACCAGGGTCGGTGCCAGGGCCGCTCAGTTGCACCGCATGGGTGATCATCGTCGTCTCGGTGCAACCGTAGGTGTTGAGCAACCTGATATGCCCGACGTCTAGATCGCGCCATCGCCTCAGTCGTGTTGGATCAACCCGCTCGCCGCCGATCACCATCAACCGGATGCTGCTCGGCAGCAGTGCACGCTCCTCATCCAGGAAGAGCACCAATTCGTGCCAGAACGCCGTTGGCAGGTCGAGCACGCTGATTTCCCGCTCCGCCAGCATACGAATGAAGCGCGGGAACGAGCCGGAGTAGGCCGCATCATCGAAAACCAATGTCGCACCGGAGGTTAGCGCAGGCACGATCTCCTCCAAGCAGGTGTCCCAGCCCAGCGACGCGAACTGGAGCACGCGGTCCTCTGGGGTGAGTGCAAAAAGGTGGCGCAGCGCGCGCACCGTCACGCTCAAGGCTTGCCGCGAGACCACGACTGGCTTCGGCGCCCCGGTGGAGCCCGAGGTGCACAGCACATACGCCGCATCGCTCCGGTCCCACAAAGGCTGCGGCAGATCGACATCCGCAACCACGGGGTCCTCGTCGAGCGACTCGACCCGCAGCTTCGTTCGTTCGCGCGGGTCCCAAGCCTCCGCAAACAGCCGGTCCACGCCGATCGCTGCCGCGAGCGCCTGCTTGCGGACGACCGGAAGCCCGGCGTCGATCGGGCAGTAGGTCGCACCGGCTTGGAGACTTCCCAGCAGGTGGTTCACCGCAGCCGGCGTGTGCGCAACTACCGCGCCGGTCAGGCCGGACGCTCCTTCGACGCCGAATCGCCCTGGCCGGTAATGCAACGCGGTAAGGCGGACCTGCTCTGCGAGGTCTCGATAGGTGATGACGGACCCGTTGTGCACGACGGCGGCGCAATGAGGCCACTCGCGAGCCGCGGCGGAAAAGTCCGCAACCACGTCGGCAACCTCATCGGTGTCGGCAATCGCCGTCTGAGTAAACTCGGTAGACACCACTTCACTATCGGATGCCGAAAGGCATTGGTATATAGGTCATCCGAGCGAATTCCGAGTGGGTCCCGGACTAGTTCCCCGCAAAATCCTCTTCGTACTCAATGGTTCGGGCGAGCGCCGCCGCTTGGGCGCGGGTGCTCACACCCAGCTTGGAGAGCAGGCTGTGCACGTGGTTCTTGACCGTGTGGACAGCAATACACAGCTGCTCCGCGATATCCCGGTTCGAAAGGCCCAATTTCAGCATCCCGAGGATCTGGGCTTCGCGGTCGGTGAGGGCTAGTTCCTTTGGTACCGGCTGCCGTTGCGAGGCGAGCGATGACAGCCTGCGGAGCAGTACCGCCGAAACGCGTGGCGAACAATGCGATTCGCCTGCAGCAACCTTGTGTATCAAAACAAGCAGGTCCTCAAGCGATTCGGTGCGTAGGTGATACCCAGCCACACCCGCCTCGGCACACGCCACGATCTCCGATTCGTCGTCCTCGAACACACCCAGAGCGACAACTCGCACGTGCGGGCCCAAATTCAGCGCGCTCCTCAGTAATCCCGCACTGTCACGAGTCGCCATGTTCACCAGAATGACTCGGGGCAGTGTCGCTTCAAACGAGGCGATCAACGAAGGAAGATCCCACGCAACACCGGGCGCAGTCACTCCATGCGAGGCAACAACAGCGGCCACATAATCGCGGTACAGCGTGCAGTCGTCGACGATCAGAACTCGCGCTTCGCGGAGCAGGCCCCCGCCGGAGTCAGCTTCCCAGGACGACTCGCCCCTGCCGACAGCGGTCATCGGCACGAGTCGGTCGAATACTCCACCAGATCCGGTCGCGGACCCACGAGGATGCGCCGGCCGGTGGCCGTTGCCCCCGGCCTGTCCGCACACCTCGTGCGCTAATCCTGCAGGTGCGGTCACCCGCAGTCCTGCCCCGGGTTCCACCGCTGTGAGGGCACAGATCGGGGCCGAGATCGGGCTGGCGGAAAACTCGTCCATGTGACCGCTTCGTCTAATCGCAAACCGGAGACGGTTCAGCCGTGTCCGGTTCACTTCGGAGCCGGCCCGCGAGTAGCGCTCCCGGCGTGAACTTGCGCTCAAGACCCGCTCCGGCCTCGAAACTCGTCAATGCGACCACGATCGCCATCTTGGCCCCTCGCTCTATGGCCAGGTTGTCCCACCTGCCGCAGGGACCGGGCGACAAGATCAATTTGAACTGGCTTCAGCAATTTTGCGGGAGATGCACCCGCTACCAGATGTGCGAATCTAGCACACGACCTATTTGTTTGCCATAGCTTCAGCGTCCGGTACTGAAACCCAGCCCGCCCATTCCAGAAGCGTCGTTGATGACGCGCCCCATGACGAACCACTTCCCACCACGCACTTGCCACGGTTGCGTCGGCCAAAAGAGCTTTTCATGGGAAACACTGCAGGCTGACGGGTTACCCGGTCGCAATTTCCGACGCATGGAGCTTGGTGGCGCACTGATCGCGGCGACCCATCGAGTCGCTGGCCACCCGTCGCCGCCTGGCTCACCGGAAGCACTTTCCATGGCATGGATTTATTATCTAGATCGTTATATAGCAAACATGTTTCGAATATTTGTAGGGACGTTCAACTGCATCAGCTATTTAGTTGGGCTGACCGTTGCGCCGCGCTGACACCCCGCGCCTTGACGCGACGTCCTCTCCGGTCGGTGGTCGGCCGTGAGCCGTGGTCAGCCGGTACGGTAAGGGTTCGGACTCGACCGATGGACAGAGCGGAGCGTTCCGTGAATGCGCCGGATCCGTTGGATGTGCGTGCGAGGTTTTTCGCTGCCTTCCACACGACCTCGCCTGACCACGATCCGGCTCAGCGACTGTGCGAGACATGCGTATCGGTTCTTCCGATCACATGGGCGGGGATCTCGGTGAAGGTGGAGGACGTTGGGCTTGAAGTCCTGCGGACCAGCGACGCCATCGCCGAACGTGCGGAATGGACTCAGGTCACGTTGGGCGAGGGACCCGGTGTGGACGCGATCGCATCCGGCGGCCCGGTGGTGGTGGCGGACCTGTCCGCACCGGACGCGCGGTGGCCGACGTTCGCGAATGAAGCCGCCGGCATCGGCGTCGCCGCAATGTACGCACTACCGCTGCAAATCGGTGCGATCCAAGTAGGTGTCCTCGATCTGTACCGCGATGCTCCGGCCGAACTGGCCGCCATCGATTTCGCCAATGCGTTGGCGGTAGCCGAGATGGTGACCGCGACATTGCTGAGCCCGGATCGAACAGATATCCCGATCGATTTGATCGGTTCTGTGTGGGACCAGCCCATAGGCAGTCGCGAGGTTCACCAAGCCACCGGGATGATCGTCGCGCAGCTCGGGGTCAGCGCCCGAGATGCCTACGTCCGCCTGCAGGCCCACGCCTACGCGCACGGGCGTTTGCTCAGTGAAGTCGCCCATGAGGTTGTACATCGCCGGCTGAGGTTCGCACCAGGCGCCGATGCCGACCCGGCACCGGATCCAGACCCGGACCCGGATCCGGATCCTTCGGTGACCTCGTGAGCAACGTTGACGACCACAGGCGCAGAAGGAAAAATTGATTCCGGTAAGGGGATATGATGGACCGGTACGAGCAACTAGCGAATACCTTCGTCGGACTGGCGGACACCCTCGTCGCAGACTACGACGTAGTCGAGTTCGCCCAGCGCCTCGTTGACAATCTCACTGCTTTGCTGCCGGTTTCCTCGGCGGGCATCATGCTCGGTGACGCGAACGGGCGCCTGCACGTGTTCGCCTCGAGCAGCGAACACACCCGGCTGCTCGAATTGCTGCAAGTCGAGGCGAACGCCGGGCCATGCCTCGAGTCCTACGTCACTCGGAACCCCGTGCTGGTACCCGATATCCCAACCGAAAGCCAACGTTGGCCCGCGTTCGCCGAGCGCGCCGCGGAGTACGGGTTCGCAGCGGTGTTCGCGTTGCCATTGCGGTTGCGAGACGAGCGCATCGGCGCTGTGAATCTGTTTCGCACCGAACCAGGGGCATTGTCAGAGGGCGATCTCGCAGTCGGACAAGGATTGGCAGACGTCGCTGCTGTCGGGATACTGCACCAACGCATCCTGACCCGCGCCGAGATCATCAATCAGCAGCTGCAAAGTGCTCTCAACAGCCGAACCATCATCGAACAGGCAAAGGGCGTTCTCGCCGAACGCGGGTCGATCGGCATGGACGAATCCTTCGTATTGCTGCGCTCGCACGCCAGACGAACCAATCAACGACTGGCCGACCTGGCCCGCACCGTGGTCGGCGGTGCGGACACCACAACAATTCTCAACCCCGGCGCCGCACCCCAACTCTGATACCGCTTACATGCGGCGCGACAAATCACCATCGTCGTAACGCGGCGGCGGCTGGTGCGGGGCCACCGGAGCCGCCGGCGCGTGCGGCGTAACCGGAGCTTGCGGCGGTGCCACCGGGGCGGGCCCGGCACTCGGACGATTTTCACTCGGTGCGGCAGCGCCTGCGCCCTGCGGAGCCCGCTCGGTGCGGTCGGTCATCTGAGTCTCACGAGCATCCAGGCCCGCTTCGCGCCGGTCCTGCGCAACGTCGCGGTCGTTCTGGGCCGTCTCCCGATCGTTCTGCTGCTTGTCCCTGTCGTTGAGCTTGGCCTCGCGCTCTTCCTGCTGCTGCTGCGGGTTCGGACCGCCGGGACCACCCGGGCCACCGGGCTGGCCGGCACCTGGCGCACCGTCTTTCCCCGCACCGTCGCCCTTGGCACCTTCCATGGCCTTCATCAGCGGCTCCATGAGCGAGCCGAACTGGCCACCCATCTGGCCCGCCATCTGAGCGGGCTGGCCGGCCATCTGGCCCATCTGTCCCAGCTGCCCCATCATCTGGCCGAGCTGGCCGACGCCCTGCCCACCGGATTCATCGGCTTTCTCATAGGCGCCCTGGGCGTCAGAAAGCTTGGCGTTGAACATGTTCTCTTTGGCCGACAGGGCCGTCACGTTCGTGGTCAGCGATGCCGCCAAGGTGGGCAAGATCCCGGCAATGGTCATGCTCATGGCGTCTTCGCCGGCCTGGATCGGCGGCATGTCCGGTAGCTCGATTCCAGCGGCACTCCAGTTGAGTGCGCCGGGCGTCTGCATCGGTGCGGTCATCGGTCCCCTCCTTGCGTCAGATCACCAGTCGTCATAGTCGTCATCGCCATCGCCCAACTCGTGTTCCAGCGGGGCCGGGACGGCCAGTCCGGACGTCGTCCCGCCGCCGCCACCGGCGCGCTGGCCGCCGCCCATCATGCCCATGCCACCGCCCATGCCGCCTGCCGCGTTGGCGGCAGCCACCGGCGCGACGCCGCCGATCACGGCGGCACTGGCCCCGGCGTCGACGGAAACCGGTGCGGTACCGCCACCGACCATCTTCGACAGCAGAGGGGTCTGCGGACTCCCGCCACCCGAGCCACCGGGCAATCCGGCCGCCTTGACCATCCCCGCGCCGCTGCTCGGCCCGGATCCCCCGGCGAGCGGATGGTTCGAGAACGCCGAGAACGGGCTGGGCCCGCCACCGGTGCCCTTGCCACCCGAGCCCAGCATCTGCGTGAGCTGCTGCAGGGGCTGCGACAGCTGCTGCAGCGGTTGGGAGAGCTGCTGGGGAATCTGCCCGAGCATCTGCGGGATCTGGCCCAGCATCTGCGGGAGCTGGCTGATCATCTGCATCATCTGCTCGCTGCCCTTTTGGGCCGCTTGCGTCGCCTGAGCCGTCGGCGGGGTGCCGACCTGCGGGAGGTTGGCTATCGTCCCGAGGCTGCTGGCCATCTCACTGCTGGCGGCCGAGACCGTCGCGATGTTCTGCGACAGCCCCATCTTGATCCGGCTCTCGATCAGCTCCTGCTTGTTGCTGAACGGCAACGCCTGCAGGGCGGTGACCTCCTGCTGGACCTCTTCGGCGGCCGCATTGAGTGTGGTCTTGGTCTGGACCACGGCGGCCGCCATCGTGGTCAACGCGGTGGCGATGGCCTGCGCCTGGGCTGCATTCGCCTCGTGACCGGCGATCATCGTGGTCGCCTCGCCCGAGGCCGCCACTGACGCGCCGCCCTGCCACTCACCGGTCAGCTTCGATAGCTGGTTGGTCTGCTGCGGGACGACGCTGCCGCTGATCTTGGTCGCGACCTTCGTGTACGACGCCGCAGCCGCGGTCAACTGGTCTTCATCGATGTTCGGCCAAGCCGGTCCCTGCAACGTCTGCGACCCGTACGGGCTACTGTCGCGCGGCATCCCCATGCCACGGCCCCCTTCTACGCGTGATGCACATCCGGAGCAAACATTACCGTGCCGATCGGGGGTGGCGATGCACCTTTTACCCGAGGATCAATCCCGAAGTCGGCACCCCGGTTCCAGCGGTGACCAGCGCATGCTCGACATTGTCGACCTGGTTGACCGAGGTACCCCGCAATTGGCGGACACCCTCGGCAATGCCGTTCATCCCGTGGATGTAGGCCTCGCCGAGCTGACCGCCGTGGGTGTTGATCGGCAACCGGCCGCCGAGCTCGATGGCGCCGCCGGCGATGAAGTCCTTGGCCTCGCCCTTACCGCAGAAACCGAGCTCCTCGAGCTGGATCAGCGTGTAGGGCGTGAAGTGGTCGTAGAGGATCGCGGTCTGAATGTCGTCGGGAGACAGGCCACTCTGCTCCCAGAGCTGACGGCCGACCAGACCCATCTCGGGAAGACCGAGCTCGTCGCGGTAGTACGAGTACATGGTGAACTGGTCGGTGCCTGCGCCCTGGGCGGCAGCCTCGATGACCGCCGGCCGGTGCTTGAGATCCTTGGCCCGCTCGGGCGTGGTGACGACGATGGCCACGCCGCCGTCGCTCTCCTGGCAGCAGTCGAGCAGCCGCAGCGGTTCGGCGATCCACCGCGAATTCTGGTGATCCTCGATGGTGATCGGCTTGCCGTAGAAGAACGCCTTCGGGTTGGTGGCGGCGTGCTTGCGGTCGGCCACCGACACCGCACCGAAATCGGCACTCGTGGCGCCGTATTCGTGCATGTACCGCTGGGCGATCATGGCCACCGACGCGGCAGGGGTGCTCAGCCCGTGCGGATAGGACCAGCTGTACTCGACACCGCGCGAGTCGGCGTTGACGGTCAGGCCGGTCATCACCTGACCGAACCGGAACTCCGAGCGCTCGTTGAAGGCCCGGTAAGCGACGACAACCTCCGCGACACCGGTGGCGACGGCCAGAGCCGCCTGCTGCACGGTCGCGGCTGCGGCGCCGCCGCCATAGCCGATCTGGCTGAAGAACTTCAGGTCCCCGATCCCGGTGGAGCGGGCCACGGCGGTCTCCAGGTTGGAGTCCATCGTGAACGTCACCAGGCCGTCGACATCCGACGGCTTGAGCCCGGCATCCTCGAGGGCGTCGAGCACGGCCTCGGCGGCCAGCCGCAGCTCACTGCGACCGGAATTCTTGGAGAAATCGGTGGCGCCGATACCGGCGATGGCTGCCTTGCCGGAGAGCATCAGTTGTCCCCCAAAGTAAGTGTGGACGTGGCGATGACGTGGTTGCCAAGGCTGTTGCTGCCCACCACCTTCAGTGTCACCAGGTCACCCTCGATCTCGGTGACCTCCCCGGTGAACGTGATGGTGTCGTAGGCATACCAGGGCACCCCGAGGCGCAGCTTGATCGACTTGACGAACGCGTTCGGACCCGCCCAGTCGGTCACGTACCGACCGACCAGTCCGGTGTCGGTCAGGATGTTGACGAAGATGTCCTTGGAACCCTTGGCCTGCGCCAGGTCCCGATCGTGGTGCACATCCTGGTAGTCGCGCGTCGCGATGGCGGTGGAGACGATGAACGTCGGGTCGCCGAAGATCTTGAGTTCGGGAAGTGTGGTGCCGACTCGAACGTCGGAGACGGTCGGGCTCATGCTTGTGGCTCCCATGCGTACAACGTCCAGGCCGGGCTGATCTCACTGTCCGGGAAGTCGAGATAGGTCGCGGTGACGGGCATGCCGATCTTCACCTGGTCGGCGGCGACCCCGCGCAGCTCGCCCAGCATCCGGACCCCCTCCTCGAGTTCGACGAGGGCGATCACGAACGGCAGGCTGCGTCCGGGCACCTTCGGCGCATGGTGCACGACGTAGCTGAACACCGTGCCCTTACCGGAGGCAACGAGATAATCGGCGGGAGCGTCCTTGTCGGCCCACACCGCAGGCACCGGCGGGTGCTGCAATGTGCCGTCGGGGCGGCGCTGGATCCGCAGCTCGTGGGCGTTGATGCCGTCCCAGAAGAACTTGGTATCCCGTGACGAGGACGGTCGCATCAGCTTGTCCGGATCGAGATCCTCTGGGATCGCCTCGGTTTCGGCTGCTTCCGCGGCTGCCTGCTTACCGGCGGGAAGGAACTTCATGATGCGCCAGTCCATGTCGGCGACTTCCTCGTCACCGACATGCCAGCGGATCTTCTGATTGATGAAGTAACCCTCACCCAGGGCGGTCTGCTTGGGACCGACGATGCCGACAATCTCGGCGCTCATCACCACCTGCTCGCCGGGCTGGAGGTAGCGGTGATAGGTCTGGTCGCAGTTGGTGGCGACGACACCGACATACCCGGCATCGTCGAACAGCTTCATCGCCCTGCCCAGCGGATCATCGTCGGACCGGCTGCGTCCCAACCCCATCATGGTCCAGACCTGGATCATCGCCGGCGGGGCCACGATGCCGGGATGGCCCGCGGCTCGAGCCGCCTCCGCGTCGACGTAGATCGGGTTCTTGTCACCGATCGCGTCGACCCAGTGGTGAATCATGGGCTGATTCACCGGGTCCCGAGCCACCGTCGGCTTGCTCGTCCCGGACGCGATGATCTGGTCGATCCCTGCCTGAAGATTCGCGCTCATCTCAGCCCTTCGCTCTACCGGGTCACCCGCGGCACCCGCAGGCCCGACGCCGCGATCATCTCGCGCATCACCTCGTTGACGCCACCACCGAAGGTGATCACCAGGTTGCGCTTGGTCATCTTGTCCAGCCAGACCAGCAGCTCGGCGGTCTCCGAGTCGGCCGGGTTGCCGTAACCGCCGACAATCTCTTCGGCCAACCGGCCGACCTCTTGCAACCGTTCGGTGGAGAACACCTTGGTGGCGGCGGCATCGGCCACGGCGATGGTCTCGCCGGAGGCCGCGACCTGCCAGTTGAGCAGCTCGTTGATCCGCCAGATCGATTTGATCTGCCCCAGAAGACGTTTCACGGCGTCCTGCTCGATCGGTGTGACACCGTCCGAACCGGGCTTCGATGCCCAGGAGTGCACCTGGTCGTAGATGCCGGCGATGCGGCCGGCCGGCCCGAGGCCGACGCGCTCGTGGTTGAGCTGGGTGGTGATGAGCTTCCAGCCGCCGTTCTCCTCACCCACGAGCATGTCGGCGGGCACGTGCACATCGTTGTAGTACGTCGCGTTGGTGTGGTGCGCGCCGTCGGACAGGATGATCGGGGTCCAGGAGTAGCCGGGATCCTTGGTGTCGACGATCAGGATCGAGATGCCCTTGTGTTTGGCCGCCGTCGGGTCGGTACGGCAGGCCAGCCAGATGTAGTCGGCGTCATGCGCGCCGGTGGTCCACATCTTCTGCCCGTTGACGATGTATTCGTCACCGTGACGTACCGCGGTGGTGCGTAGGGATGCCAGGTCGGTGCCGGCGTCGGGCTCGGAGTAGCCGATGGCGAAATGCACTTCACCGGCGAGAATTCCGGGCAGGAACTTCTTCTTCTGTTCCTCGGTGCCGAGAGCCTGCAGGGTGGGGCCCACCGTCTGCAACGTGACCATCGGCAACGGGATGTCGGCGCGGTTGGCCTCGTTGATGAAGATCTGCTGCTCCACCGGGCCGAAGCCCAGGCCGCCGTACTCCTTGGGCCAACCGACGCCGAGCTTGCCGTCGCTGCCCATGCGCTTGATCACCGCACGGTAGGCCTCGTTGTGCCGGTCGGACTCCATCGCGGCGGCCTCTTCGGGCGTGATGAGAGTCGAGAAGTATTCGCGCAGTTCGGCTTGCAGCGCGCGCTGCTCCGGGGTCAGATCGATGAACATTACGCTCCCACCAAATCGAGGCGATGCGCTTGCCCGCCCAACAGTCGGGTCAGATCCTTGATCGAGGAGTAGTAGCGGTCCATCGGGTAGGTGATGTCCATACCCATACCTCCGTGCAGGTGATGACACAGCCGCATGGCCGGCGCTGCCTGCGAGGTGAGCCAGTAGCCCAGGATGGCCAGGTCCTCGTCGGCGTCGAGACCCTCGGACAGCCGCCAGAGCGCCGAAGTGGACAGCAAAGAGATTGTCCGCGAGGCGATGTAGACCTCGGACAGTTGTGCGGCCACCGTCTGGAACGTCGAGAGGGGGCGGCCGAACTGCTCACGGGTGGCCACGTAGTCGGCGGTCAACCGCAGCGCGCCGGCCACCAGCCCGGCGGCGAACGCCCCGGTGGCGGCGAGCGCCAGCTGGTTGACCCGGTGCGCACTCGCGCCGTCGAGCACGTCGGCGGCGTCGACCACGACGTCGGCGAACGTGACCGCGTATTCGTCGGAACCGTTGGAGGTCGGAGTCTTGGTGACCGTCACACCGTCGGCCTCGGGTGAGACCACTACCACCGCGTTGTCGGCGGTGACCAGCAGCCACTTGGCCGTCTCGGCATAGGGCACACCGATTTTGGTGCCGTTGAGCTTGCCTTCCGCGAAGTTGGTCGCTGGACGCTCCGGCAGTGACTTCCCGGGTTCGTTGAGCGCGGCCGAGAGCACCGCACCCGTCGCCACACCGGCGAGGTAGCGGTCCTGCTGGGCGTCGGAAGCCAGGTCGAGCAGCGTCACCAGACCAAGGCCCACGGTGGCCAGCGCCGGACCTGTCGTGCCGTGCCGGCCGATCTCGGTCAACGCCGTCGACAGCTCGGACAGGCCCAGACCGTCACCACCGAGTCGTTCCGGCACTCCCAGCGCCGCGACACCACCGGAAACCAGTGCATCCCAGGTGTTGTCGCGCTCCAGAACAGAGGTCACCACGTCGGCGACAGCCTGCTGTTCTGGGTTCGGTGTGAAATCCACCCGAATCCTCCTTGATCCGTTAGGCGGTCAGTAGCTCAGGCCTGATGTGCCGGCCCGCCGGCCACGGGGCACGTGCCCGTGTAGTCGACCGGCCAATGCTTAATACCATTGAGCCATCCGGACTTCAGCCGCTCGGGATCCCCGACGGGCTTGAGGTCGGGCATGTGGTCGGCAACCGCGTTGAAGATCAGGTTGATCGTCAGGCGGGCCAGGTTGGCTCCGATGCAATAGTGCGCCCCGGTGCCGCCGAAGCCGACGTGCGGGTTGGGATCGCGAAGGATGTTGAAGGTGAACGGGTCCTCGAACACCGCGTCGTCGAAGTTCGCCGAACGGTAGGACATCACCACACGCTCGCCGGCCTTGATCTTGACGCCGGAGATCTCGGTGTCCTCGCTGGCGGTGCGCTGGAAGGCCGACACCGGCGTGGCCCAACGAATGATCTCGTCGACGGCGGTCTTCGGCCGCTCCCGCTTGAACAGCTCCCACTGGTCGGGGTTCTGCGAGAACGCGATCATGCCGTGGGTGATCGAGTTACGGCTGGTCTCGTTGCCCGCGACCGCCAGCATGATGACGAAGAAGCCGAACTCGTCGTCGCTGAGCTTCTCGCCGTCGATGTCGGCCTCGATCAGCTTGGTGACGATGTCGTCGGTCGGGTTCTTACCCCGCTCCTCGGCCATCTTCATGGCGTAGGAGATGAGCTCGAACGAGGACATCGCCGGATCGACATCGGCGTACTCGGGATCGTCGCCGGCGGTCATCTCGTTGGACCAGCGGAACAGCTTGTCGCGGTCGTCCTGGGGCACACCGAGCAATTCGGCGATGGCCTGCAGCGGCAGCTCGCAGGACACCTGCTCGACGAAATCACCGGTGTTCGACGCCGCGGCGGTCTTGGCGATCTGCTGAGCGCGATTGTTCAACTCATCCTCGAGCCGCGAGAGCGCACGCGGGGTGAAGCCACGGGAGATGATCTTGCGCAGGCGCGTGTGGTGCGGTGCGTCCATGTTGAGCAGGACGGCGCGCTGCAGATCGACCGCTTCGCGGGTCATCTCCTGCGGCCAGACCGGGATCGCACCGTTCATCGAGCTGGAGAACACGTCGCTGCGCAGCGAGACGTCCTTGACGTCCTCGTGCCGGGTGACCAACCAGTAGCCCTTGTCGCCGAAGCCTCCGGTGCCACCGGGCACGTCGACCCAGCGAACCGGCTCGGCCTTACGGAGCTCGGCGAGCTCTTCGACCGGCAGGCCCCTGAGGTTGAGCTCGGAATCGAGAAAGTCGAAATCCTTGGGGATGTTCGGGCAGCCCATGTGTCTAACTCCTTGTGTCTGTAGCAAGCCGTGCGCGTAGCCAGCAATGCTTGAAACAACGTGGTCTAGTGCCAATTGAGACCATTGAAACACGGCTTGACCGCAGATCAAAGGCAGTGATACATCCGCGCTTGTCAGAGTAATGAAACGTGTTCTAGCCTGACTTCATGGGTAACCCTGTCATCGTCGAAGCCACCCGCAGCCCCATCGGCAAGCGCAACGGCTGGTTGTCCGGCCTGCACGCCACCGAGCTTCTCGGAGCCGTCCAGAAGGCCCTCATCGAGAAGGCCGGAATCGACCCCGGCAGCGTCGAGCAGGTCATCGGCGGATGCGTCACCCAGTACGGCGAGCAAGCCAACAATGTCACCCGCCAGTCCTGGCTGATCGCCGGGCTGCCCGAGCACGTCGGCGCCACCAGCGTGGACTGCCAGTGCGGCAGCGCCCAGCAGGCCAACCACCTGGTCGCAGGCCTGATCGCCACCGGCGCCATCGACATCGGCATCGCCTGCGGCATCGAGGCGATGAGCCGGGTCGGCCTGGGCGCCAACGGTGGCGGTGCTCGTGCGGCGTCGTGGGACATCGACCTGCCCAACCAGTTCGAAGCCGCCGAGCGGATCGCCAAGCGCCGCGGCATCACTCGCGCCGATATCGACGCGCTGGGCTTCGCCTCGCAGGCCAAGGCCAAGCAGGCCTGGGCCGAGGGCCGCTTCGACCGGGAGGTCTCCCCGATCGAGGCGCCGGTCATCGACGAGAACAAGCAGCCGACCGCCGAATGGAACACGGTCAGCCGCGACCAGGGTCTGCGCGACACCACCCTTGAGGGCCTGGCCGCTTTGAAGCCGGTGATGGAGGGCGGTATCCACACCGCCGGTACGTCCTCGCAGATCTCCGATGGCGCCGCGGCGGTGCTGTGGATGGACGAAGACAAGGCGAAGGCTCTCGGCCTGAAGCCGCGCGCCCGCATCATCAGCCAGGCCAACGTCGGCGCCGAGACCTACTACCACCTCGACGGCCCGGTGCAGTCCACCGCGAAGGTCCTCGAGAAGGCCGGCATGAAGATCGGTGACATCGACCTCGTCGAGATCAATGAGGCGTTCGCCTCGGTGGTGCTGTCCTGGGCCCGGGTGCACGGCGCCGACATGGACAAGGTCAACGTCAACGGCGGCGCCATCGCCCTCGGCCATCCGGTCGGGTCTACCGGCGCCCGCCTGATCACCACGGCCCTCCACGAGTTGGAGCGCACCGACAAGAGCACGGCACTGATCACTATGTGTGCCGGCGGCGCGCTGTCCACCGGCACGATCATCGAAAGAATCTGATGACGTCTTCCGAGTCATTTGCCGGGCCGGTCTCGGAAGCTGACCGCATCGCGGCCGCACAGGCCTACATCGATGCGCTGGTGACCCATCAGGCCGACGCCGTCCCGTTCACGCCGGATTGCATCCGCATCGAGATGGGACTGAAGACCGGCCGATCCGGAGATCATCTGCGCCGCAGCCTGAACAACGGCCCGCAGTTCAAGTTGATCGAGGAGACGACGGCGCCGGAATTCACCGTCGACGGCGATCACGTCCGCGCCCGCTTCGACGTACTCACCAAACCGCGCCTGTTCGGGCGGCGGGTGTGCTCACACGTCGACGAGACGTTCCTGATCCCGGCGTCGGACGGCAAGATCCACCACATCCGCGCTTCCCTGACCCCGTTCATCAGCCGCTAAGGTCCACCGCATGGCCAACACCCCTCGCCCGCTCAACGCCAAACAGGTCGAGCGCCTCAACGCGAAATCGACCGGCACCGCCATCAAATGGATGTCGCGCGCTCAGACCTGGATCTTCAAGAAGACGGGCGGACGCTTCGGGGACAAGTTCCTGCGCGGCGCCGAAGTCGGCATCCTGACCACGATCGGTCGCAAGTCGGGCGAGGAGCGGGACAGCCCGTTGCTGTTCCTGCAGGAGGGCAAACGCATCGTGCTGGTCGCCTCGCAGGGCGGCCGAGCCACCAACCCGATGTGGTACCTGAACCTGGTGGCCAATCCCCGGGTGAAGTTCCAGACCAAGCACGAGACCTTGGAGCTCACCGCGCGCGACGCCACCGATGCCGAGCGTGACGTGTACTGGCCCAAGCTGGACGCGATGTACGCCGACTTCGTGAACTACCGGTCCTACACCGACCGCAAGATCCCGATCGTGATCTGCGACCCGGCATAGACGTTCGCCCAAAGCGCCCCTGACCTCGCGGTCGGGGGCGCTTTGCGTTGCCAGGTGTCCTGGAGCTGGCCAATTACGCAACTCTCGGTAGCAGAATTGACGAGTTGACAGAATTTTGATTATGTTCTGTGAGCGCGCCCACAGTGAACGACAGGTGAGCGGCAGCCCACATTTTCGTGAACCAATGGAGACCATATGCAACGACTCAACCGCCGCCGGGCTGCCGGTGCCGCCGCGACCACGCTGACGGCGTGTTCGCTGTTCGCCGCCGCGACCCTGCCCGCCTCCGCGCTGACCGTGACGTTCATCCGGCACGCCGAGTCGCAGGGCAACGCCTCCGGGTACATCGACACCAGCACCCCTGGGCCGCACCTGACAAATGACCAGGTGAACCAGAACGGCGGCGCGACCGGCGAGGAGCAGGCGCAGGCCTGGGCCGATGCTCAGTGCCCCACCGCGTCGTGCACCAAGTTCGACGCGCTCTACGCCTCGACCATGATCCGCACCCAGGAGACCGCAGCGCCGTTCGCCGCCAAGCGCGGATTGCCCGTCACGGTCCTGGGCGCGTTCGATCCCGACAACCCGCAGCGGAACTCCGGCGTGCAGGAGATCGGCGCCGGCATCTTCGAAGGTCTGCCCGAAAGCGAGGGGATCGGCCGCATCGGCTACATCCTCGCGCCGCTGGCCTGGACGCTGGGCCTGCAGTTCGTCGCGGTCCCCGGCGGCGAGAGCGGCCTCGAGTTCAACGAGCGGGTGACGAACGCACTTGCCGACGTCGAGGAAGGCACCTCGGACACCAATGGCGACGGCAAGACCGACGCCGCGGTGTTCTCGCACGGCGCCACCATCATGATGTGGACGATGATGAACGTCGACAACCCGAACCTGCTGTTGATCGTTCAGCATCCGTTGAACAACACCGACACGGTGGTCGTGGAGAAGAACGCCGACGGTAGCTGGACCCTCAAGGAATGGGCCGGCGAAGAGGTCGGCGCAGCCAACTACCCGACTCAGATGTTCGTCAACTTCCGAGACCTGATCGTCGCGCCGCAGAAGGCCGTCTACAACATGCGCATCCCCGTCCTGACACTGGACGTCCAGGGCATCGTCACCACCGGGGCGCAGGGTGTGCAGGACGTCGCCAACGCCGGCGTGAAGTTCGTCAAGGACTCGATCACCGACACCGTGAACGCGATCACCGGCATCCCGGGCTCGCTGGGGCAGTCGACATCGCAGGTGTCGAAGGTCAACACCCTCAACGTCGTCGCCGACAGCGGCAGCCCGGCAGCGGGCGATGTCGCCGAGAAGGCCAAGGCTGCCGTCGAAAACGTCACCGAGGACGCCACGTCGGCCGTCGAGAAGGTGACCGAGCCGGTGCAGGCCAAGATCACCGCCGTCCGTACGGCCAACGGCGCCACCAAGCTGACCAATGGCAACAAGGCGGAGCCGGGTAAGGCCGTCTCGGCGGTTCGCGACCGGGTCAACCAGGCCGCGGACGACGTGCGCAGCGGGGTCGAGTCCTCAGTCAAGCAGGCACGCGAAACCGTCAAGAAGCTCGCGGGTGCCGAGAAGGCCAACAAGGCAGCCAAGGACAACAGCGCCGGCAAGCCGAAAGCCGCATCAAAGGACGCCGCGTGAAATAGGCGTCACAGCAAGGCAATACCAACCGGGTCGATCCCCCTCCTCGGGCGAGGAGGGGGATCGACCTGTCTCCGACCCGATGTAGAGCAGCGCATGAAGTTTGTCAAATACCTTCCCGCTCAACGGGATAACTGCTCGAACTCGCAGCAAGTCGCCAGACAATATCTCTGGCCGGCCAACGCAGTGTCACCGGCAGGTCACGTGAAATCCCTACAGCCACAATGGAGGAAACACATGAACCGCCGCAGAGGTGACGCGCCGGCGTCACGGTATCGAAGTCTACTAGGGGGTGTCGCCCTGGCATTCCTCGCCTTCTTCCTGGCGATGCCAGTGGCCCATGCCGCCGAGGTCATGCGCGTGACATTCGTGCGTCACGCGGAGTCGCAGGCCAATGCGAACCACATCATCGACACCACCGTTCCCGGTCCCGGCCTCACCCAGACGGGACAGCAGCAGGCACAAGCGTTGGTGGACAAGCTCGGCGACAACAACTACGACGCGATCTACGCATCGACCATGCTGCGCACCCAGCAGACCGCGACCCCGATGTCCCAGTACCTCGGTCTGCCGATCCAGGTGGTCGACGGCATCTCGGAGATTCCCGCAGGTGCACTGGAGGGCAAATCCCAGGACCAGTACGGAACGGCCTATATCCTCGCGCCGCTGAAGTGGGCCGGCCTCCTGCCCAACATGCCGGGCCCCGACCTCACCGCAACCCAGCCGGGCACCGACTTCGACGGCAATGATTTCAACGCCGGCGTGAACAATGCCCTGAAGTCCATGTACGACAAGGGCGATCGGAACGCCATCGTGTTCTCGCACGGCGGCACGATCATGTTCTGGACGATCATGAACGCGAAGAATCTCAGCATGGCCCAGAAGGGCATGCTGCTGAGCCAGTACACGTTGGGCAACACCGACTACGTGGTCGTCGAAGGCAATCCGGAAGACGGCTGGACCCTGGTGGACTGGAATGGTCAGAAGTTCACGCCCGAGCCGTCATTCGAGCACGAGGTGGGGCTGCAGTTCCGCACCCTGAGCCGGCAGCTGCAGCAGGCCGCAGACAGTGTCGTGCAGTCCTTCGCCTCGGGTAATCCCGCCACCATCGCCACCGCGATCAATCGTGGGATCGCTGCCGCGGGATTCTCGGTGCTCAAGTTCAATCGCGCGGTCAACGCCGAGATCATCAAGCGGACCACCGCTGCGTTCCAGACCGGCACCGAGGATCTGCGGCAGAAGGTGTCCACCGAGGTGGAGAACGTGAAGGCCGCGGTGAACACCAGCGCCGTCACGCGCAATCTCGCATCGGCACCGGACGCCCCGGACGCTGCAGGCGAAACTGCGACGGCCGCAAGCAAGGTCGCCGACGATTCGTCGGCCGACACCCCGGCGAAGTCGAAGGTCAAGGACACCCTCGACGGCATGGTCAAGCCCCGCGGCGCGACCGATCTGTCGGACGGCAACAAGGCTCTGCCGGGCGTCACGAAGTCACTCAGCCGTACCGGCGAGCAGGTCCGGACCGCCGTCAAGGATGCCCAGGACCAGGTGTCGTCATCGATCAAGAAGCTCGGCGACGCCGTCAAGAAGGCCACCGGCCAGACCGCTGGCGCCAACGACGGTGCCGGCAGCGACACCGCCGGCAACAAGGACGCCGCCTAACGAGTCTGCTTCTAGGACAACGAGTCTGCGCTCAGATCGCGAATCCGGCGGATTTCACGATCTGAGCGCAGTCTCGACGAAACAAGAAGAAACTAGGCGCCGTACACCGGGACCGCGGGGCGAGCCTTGGCCAGCAGGTCGTTGACGACCGGGCCCAGCTCGGCGGGATCCCACTTCGCGCCCTTGTCGATCTGGGGTCCGTGGGCCCAGCCCTCGGCGATGCGGATCTTGCCGCCCTCGATCTCGAACATCTTGCCGGTGACGTCCTTTGACTCGACGCTGCCCAGCCACACCACCAGCGGGGAGATGTTCTCCGCGGCCATGGCATCGAAGGCCTGGTCCTGGGTGGCCATCATGTCGGCGAACACGGTCTCGGTCATCCGGGTCCGGGCCGAGGGCGCAATGCCGTTGACGGTGACGCCGTAACGACCCATCTCGGCGGCGGCCACCAGGGTCAGCGCTGCGATGCCGGCCTTGGAGGCGCTGTAGGTGGCCTGGCCGACGCTGCCCTGCAGACCGGCGCCGGAGCTCGTGTTGATGATGCGAGCGTCGACGGTTTCGCCGGCCTTGGACTTGGCCCGCCAGTACGCGGCGGCGTGCTTCATGGTGGCGAAGTGCCCCTTGAGGTGCACGGCGGTGACGGCGTCGAACTCTTCTTCGGTGGCGTTGGCGAACATCCGGTCGCGCACGATGCCGGCATTGTTGACCAGCACGTCCAGGGTGCCGAAGGCGTCCACCGCGGTCTGGATCAGACCCTCGGCCTGCGCCCAGTCGGCGACGTTGGCCCCGCTGGTGACGGCTTCGCCTCCGGCAGCGACGATTTCGTCGACCACATTCTGCGCCGCGCTGCCACCACCGGCCGGCGAACCGTCCAGGCCGACCCCGATGTCGTTGACCACGACGCGGGCACCTTCGGCGGCGAACGCGAGCGCGTGCTCACGCCCGATACCGCCACCGGCACCCGTCACGATGACCACGCGGCCGTCGAGCAATCCCATAGCTGTTTCTCCTTAGTTCCTGGCCGACTTAGTTCCTGGCCGACTTACTTGTTGGCGCTTGAGGCGTCGAGGTAGGTCGGCGGCTCACCACCGCCGTGCACCTGCAGCGCCGCCCCACTGATGTAGGACGCCGCGTCAGAGGTCAAAAACGCTGCGGCCCAGCCGATGTCGGCGGGCTTGGCCAGCCGGCCCAGCGGCACGGTCGAGGCCACGGCGGCGACCGACTCGGCGTCGCCGTAGAACAGTTCGGACTGCTCGGTCTCGACCATGCCCACGATCACCGAGTTCACCCGGACCTTCGGCGCCCATTCGACGGCCAGGGTCGAGGTCAGATTGTCGATGCCGGCCTTGGCCGCGCCGTAGGCCGCGGTGCCGGGAGTCGGCCGGTGCCCACTGACACTGGAGATGTTGACGATCGTCCCGCCGGTCTCCTGTTTCTGCATCACCGCGTTGGCGTGCTGGGAGACCGACAGCGGTCCGAGCAGGTTGAGCTCGATGATCTTGGTGCTGAATTTGGCCGATGCATCGGCGGCGGCCACGTACGGCGATCCGCCGGCGTTGTTCACCACGGCGTCCAGCCGGCCGTGCCTGTCCACGATGGCCTCGATGAGTCCGGCCACCGATTCGTCATCACGAACATCGCAGCTGTGGAATTCGTAGGGCAATCCCTCGACCGGACGGCGTGCGCAGGTCACCACGGTGGCGCCCTGACCGGCAAAAACCGCGCTGATCCCAGCGCCAACCCCTCGCACTCCGCCGGTCACCAGGACCACCTTGCCGGTCAAACCCAAATTGATGGCACCGGCTTCTGGCGTATCGGTCACTGTGCTAGCGTACCAAGCAAGTGCTTGCTTAGGTAGCGACCCCTTCAGGAAGTGGATTGATGACGATCACCACCAAGACAGTCGAGCCGGGCATCGTCTCGGTCACCGTCAACTACCCGCCCGTCAACGCCATCCCGTCGGCCGGCTGGTTCGAACTCGGCGATGCGATCACCGCGGCAGGCCGCGACCGCAGCACCCACGTCGTGATCCTCCGAGCCGAAGGCCGTGGCTTCAACGCCGGTGTGGACATCAAGGAAATGCAGAACACCGAGGGCTTCACCGCGCTGATCGACGCCAACCGCGGCTGCTACCACGCGTTCAAGTCCGTCTACGAGTGCGAGGTTCCCGTCGTCGCAGCGGTCAACGGATTCTGCGTGGGCGGCGGCATCGGCCTCGTCGGCAACGCCGACGTGATCGTCGCCTCCGATGACGCCAAGTTCGGCCTGCCCGAGGTGGAGCGCGGCGCGCTCGGAGCCGCCACCCATCTCTCCCGGCTGGTTCCCCAGCACCTGATGCGCCGGCTGTTCTTCACCGCCGCCACCGTTCCCGCCGAGACGCTGCACCACTTCGGTTCGGTGCACGAGGTGGTCCCGCGTGAGGATCTCGACGAGGCCGCGCTGCGCGTTGCCCGCGACATCGCCAGCAAGGACACCCGGGTGATCCGGGCCGCCAAGGAGGCGCTGAACTTCATCGACGTTCAGCCCGTCAACGCGCGGTACCGCATGGAACAGGGCTTCACCTTCGAACTCAACCTGTCCGGTGTGTCCGACGAGCACCGGGACGCCTTCGCCGGAACCTCAAAGGGAGACACGAAGTAATGGCAGACAAGCGAACAACTCTCGACGAGGCGGTCGCCTCGATCGAAAGCGGAATGACCATCGGCATCGGCGGCTGGGGCTCACGGCGCAAGCCGATGGCCTTCGTCCGCGCCCTGCTGCGCACCGACGTCAAAGACTTGACCGTGGTCACCTACGGCGGCCCGGACCTGGGCCTGCTGTGCTCGGCCGGCAAGGTCAAGCGCGTCTACTACGGCTTCGTCTCGCTGGACTCGCCGCCGTTCTACGACCCGTGGTTCGCCAAGGCCCGCACCACCGGTGCGATCGAGGCCCGCGAGATGGACGAAGGCATGCTGCGCTGCGGCCTGCAGGCCGCCGCCCAGCGGCTGCCGTTCCTGCCGATCCGCGCCGGCCTGGGCAGCGACGTCCGCGCGTTCTGGGGCGACGAGCTCAAGACCGTGAAGTCGCCGTACCCCACCGACGGTGGCTACGAGGAACTGATCGCGATGCCCGCGCTGAACCTCGACGCCGCCTTCGTGCACATGAATCTCGGTGACGCCCAGGGCAATGCGGCCTACACCGGTATCGACCCGTACTTCGACGACCTGTTCCTGATGTCGGCGCAGCGCCGCTTCCTGTCGGTCGAGCGCGTGGTCTCCACCGAGGAGCTGGTCAAGGCCGTTCCGACACAAGCCCTTCTGATCAACCGGATGATGGTCGATTCTGTGGTGGAGGCCCCGAACGGCGCCCACTTCACCACCAACGAGCCCGATTACCGGCGCGACGAGAAGTTCCAGCGCCACTACGCAGAGGCCGCAGGCTCCGACGAGACCTGGGCCGAGTTCGTCAAGACGTACCTGTCCGGTAGCGAGGCCGATTACCAGGCCGCCGTTCGGAAGTTCAAGGAAGATCAGGAGGCCAGCAAGTGATTGCCGTGACCCGCGCTGAGGTGTGCGCCGTCGCCTGCGCCGAACTGTTCCGCGACGCCGGCGAGATCATGGCCAGCCCGATGACCACCGTCGTACAGATCGGTGCCCGGCTGGCCCGGCTGACCTTCTCCCCCGACATCGTGCTGACCGACGGTGAGGCCCGGATCCTGGCCGACACCCCGGCCATCGGCGCTCCGTTCACCGTCGAGGGCTGGATGCCGTTCAACCGGGTCTTCGAGACCCTGGCCTGGGGCAAGCGCCATGTGGTGATGGGCGCCAACCAGATCGACCGCTACGGCAACCAGAACCTGTCGGCCTTCGGCCCGATCCAGCACCCGACCCGGCAGATGTTCGGGGTCCGCGGCGCGCCCGGCAACAGCATCAATCACGCCACGAGCTACTTCGTCGGCAATCACTCCAAGCGCGTGTTCTGCGACTCGGTGGACATCGTCTCCGGAATCGGCTGGGACAAGGTCGATCCGGAGAACCCGGCGTACCGGTTCGCCAACATCTACCGCGTGGTGTCCAACCTGGGCGTGTTCGACTTCAACGGCCCCGACCACCAGATGCGCGCGGTGTCCCTGCACCCCGGGGTCGAGGCCGATCAGGTCGCCGACAACACCTCCTTCGAGGTACACGGCCTCCAGGAGGCCGAGACCACCCGGCTGGCCACCGACGAGGAGCTCAGGCTCCTGCGCGAGGTCATCGATCCGAAGTCGTTGCGCGACAAAGAGGTCAAGGTCTAAAGAATGGGCAAGCTCAAGACTCCGCTGACCGAACTGGTCGGCATCGAGCATCCCGTCGTGCAGACGGGAATGGGCTGGGTGGCCGGTGCACGACTGGTCGCCGCAACCTCCAATGCCGGCGGGCTCGGCATCCTGGCGTCGGCGACGATGACGCTCGAGGAACTGCAGACCGCCGTCACCAAGGTCAAGGCCGCCACCGACAAACCCTTCGGCATCAACATGCGTGCCGATGCGGGCGATGCCGGTGCGCGCGTCGACCTCCTGATCCGCGAAGGAGTCAAAGTCGCCTCCTTCGCTCTAGCTCCCAAACCCGAACTGATCGCCAAGCTGAAAGACGCCGGCGTCGTGGTGATCCCGTCGGTCGGTGCGGCCAAGCACGCCAAGAAGGTGGCCGGCTGGGGTGCTGACGCGGTGATCGTGCAGGGCGGCGAAGGCGGTGGCCACACCGGCCCCGTCGCCACCACGCTGCTGCTGCCCTCGGTGCTGGATGCCGTCAAGGACACCGGGATGCCGGTGATCGCCGCCGGTGGTTTCTTCGACGGGCGCGGCCTGGCTGCCGCATTGTCCTACGGCGCGGCCGGGGTTGCGATGGGAACCCGGTTCCTGCTGACCTCGGACTCCACCGTGCCCGAAGCGGTCAAGGAGCGGTACCTGCAGGCGGCGCTGGACGGCACCGTGGTGTCCACCCGCGTCGACGGCATGCCGCACCGGGTGCTGCGCACGGGTCTGGTCGAGAAGCTGGAGAGCGGTTCGCGGGCACGTGGTTTCGCCGCAGCCGTCGGCAACGCCCAGAAATTCAAGAAGCTCTCGGGTATGACGTGGCTGTCGATGGTCAAGGACGGCCTCGCGATGCGGCACGGCAAAGAGCTCACCTGGTCGCAGGTCGTGATGGCGGCCAACACCCCGATGCTGCTCAAAGCCGGTCTGGTGGAGGGCAATACCGATGCCGGCGTGCTGGCATCGGGGCAGGTGGCGGGCATCATCAACGACCTGCCGTCGTGCGCCGAGCTGGTCGAGAAGATCGTGGACGACGCGGTCGCACACCTTCGGTCCGCGTCGGGCTACATCCAGTAGCTTTCTCCGCGAACAGACGTAAAACTGCCCCTTTTCACGTGAAAAGGGGCAGTTTTGTGTCTGCTCACGGGAGAACGCCGGGCACAGTGGATGCATGGACATCCGTCGCGTCGAGCACCCGGTGGTCCGGCGGGCCGCCGAGGGACTGCACAACTTCAACAGCAGGCACCCGTGGAGTCACAACGACCACTTCCACGGCTGGATCCTGGCGAACCTGCCCGCACACCGCGGCACCGCGATCGACATCGGCTGCGGTCAGGGCGAATTGGTGGCTCAACTGGCCACTCGGTTCGCCCAGGTCCGCGGCACGGATCTTGATGCGGGCATGCGCGCCGAAGCGGTCCAGCGGTGTGCCGGCTTGGCCAATGTCACCATCGCCGACACCCAGCTCACCGAGCTCGACGGGCCCGTCGACCTCATCACCATGATCGCCGTACTGCACCACCTCGACGCAGAACAGGCGCTGATCGATATCAAACGACTGTTGAACCCGGGCGGACGGTTCCTGGCCGTCGGACTGGCAGCCCCGGCCTCGATCCGCGACACCGCATGGGATCTGGCCTCCGCGGTGACCAACCCGCTCATCGGCCTGATCAAGCATCCACGGCCGGCGCGCGGGGGTCCGGTGCCCCCGCCCTTCCCGGTGCGCGATCCCCGACTCAGTTTCGACGAGCTTCACGCCGTCGTCCGAGACATCATGCCGGGCGCCGAGATGCGCCGCCGGTTGGCGTTCCGGCACACCATCGCCTGGACGAAACCCAACATGGAGGCATAACGGCCGGGGATGTTTGCCATCGGAACGATCCCGGCCCAGTGGCGATGCTGTCCATCCCGAAGCTCGTGCCGGCGGAACGCTGTGGCGCAGCCGGCGCACCATCGCACGACCGCGGTTCGGGCAACGGCCGGGTGCATTGTTACCGGGGTGATAAATCATCAAGGATTTCCAGGGCTCGGACCACAGATTCCGCTGCCCGCCGATGCCCGCCGCCAACCGAGATTTCCCCCGTCACCGCAGGTGACAGCTCCAATCATCACATCGCCGCCGGATCAGCGTATGACTGCCGCGTTCCCATGAAATGACTTGTGCGTTAACGCAATTTCACAGTGCTCGGCACCCCCTGGTGCGTTCTTTTGATGCCCTCCGCGACGCCCCTACGCTCGGTTGTCAACAGGCTGGAGGGACGGATCGTGGTCGATTCACATGCAGGCGGCGCAACACCCGCCGATGCTTTGCTGCGACTGGGCAAGTATTTCCACCGCGGCGAGATCTCCGACGATCAGCGGACCCTGCACAAGATCGGCGGACGCTCGGCCGACGACTTCTATCGGGACCGCTGGGCTCACGACAAAGTGGTGCGATCGACCCACGGCGTCAACTGCACCGGATCCTGCTCATGGAAGATCTATGTCAAGGACGGCGTGATCACGTGGGAGTCGCAGCAGACCGACTACCCGTCGGTCGGTGCCGACAAGCCCGAGTACGAACCGCGGGGATGCCCGCGCGGAGCGTCGTTCTCGTGGTACACGTATTCGCCTGCGCGCGTCCGCTATCCGTACGTCCGGGGCGTGCTGCTGGAGTACTACCGTGAGGCCAAGGAGCGGCTCAAGGACCCCGTGCTGGCCTGGGCCGACATCGTCGAGGATCCGGAGAAGTCGAAGCGGTACAAGACCGCCCGCGGCAAGGGCGGGTTCGTTCGTGCCGAATGGTGGGAGGCCGCCGAGATCGCCGCCGCCGCTCACGTCCACACCATCAAGAAATACGGACCGGACCGTGTGGCAGGCTTCTCGCCGATCCCGGCGATGTCGATGGTCAGCCACGCCGTCGGCGCCCGGTTCATCTCGCTACTCGGCGGGTCGATGCTGTCGTTCTACGACTGGTACGCCGACCTGCCGGTGGCCTCGCCGCAGGTGTTCGGAGACCAGACCGACGTGCCCGAATCAGCCGACTGGTTCGACGCGGGCTACCTGATCATGTGGGGATCCAACGTCCCCGTCACCCGAACTCCCGACGCTCACTACATGACCGAGGCCCGATACCGCGGGCAGAAGGTGGTCGTGGTGTCGCCGGACTATGCCGACAACACCAAGTTCGCCGACGAATGGCTACCGGCCCGTCCCGGAACCGACGCCGCCCTCGCCATGGCGATGGGTCACGTCATCCTCAAGGAGTTCTTCGTCGAGAAGCAGACGCCCTACTTCACCGACTACGTCAAGAAGTACACCGATCTGCCGTTCCTGGTCACCCTCACCGAACGCGACGGGCGACTACTGCCCGGGAAGTTCCTCACCGCAGCCGATCTGGGCGGTGAACATGCCGATGTCGAAGCTGCGTCCTCCAAGACCGTCCTGCTGGACCAGGCCGGGCGACCCGTGGTGCCCAACGGCTCGCTCGGACACCGGTTCACCGCGTCCGGCGAGGGCCATTGGAACCTCGACCTGCAGGGTGTCCACCCGATGCTGACCCTGCTCGGCAGCCATGACGACACCGCAACCGTCGCCCTCCCCCGGTTCGACAGTGACAAGCCCGGCGTCCTGGAACGCGCCGTTCCGACCAGAGTCGTTGCCGGACATCGTGTGACGACGGTCTTCGACCTGATGCTGGCGCAGTACGGAGTGGCCCGCGACGGGCTCGCCGGGCAGTGGCCGTCGGGATACGACGACGCCTCCGAGCCCTACACCCCCGCGTGGCAGGAGGAGATCACCGGCGTACCCGCTCAGGCCGCCGAGCGCATCGCCCGGGAGTTCGCCGACAACGCCGAGCGTTCCAAGGGCCGGTCGATGATCCTGATGGGCGCGGGCACCAACCACTGGTTCCATTCCGATCAGATCTACCGGTCGTTTCTCACGCTGGTCATGCTCACCGGCTGCCAGGGCGTCAACGGCGGCGGCTGGGCGCACTACGTCGGTCAGGAGAAATGCCGGCCCGTCACCGGTTGGGCCACACTGGCCTTCGGCCTGGACTGGCAGCGGCCGCCGCGGCAGATGCAGGGCACGGTGTTCTGGTACCTGGCGACCGATCAGTGGCGCTACGACCCGTTCACCTCGGAGGTGATGGCCTCGCCCCTGGCCGAGGGCAAGTTCGCGGGCCGCACCGCCGCCGACAACATCGCCCTGGCCAGCCGGCTCGGCTGGATGCCGAGTTACCCCACGTTCAACCGCAATCCGCTGGATCTGGCCGACGAGGCCGCCCGGATGGACAAGGACGCCGCGGAATACGTTGTGGACGGGCTCAAGTCGGGCCATCTGCAGTTCGCCTGTGAAGATCCTGACGCCCCGGAGAACTTCCCGCGCTGCCTGACGGTGTGGCGGTCGAACCTGCTCGGCTCCTCGGCCAAGGGCAACGAGTACTTCCTCAAGCACCTGCTCGGCACCGACTCCGCGGTGGCCGCGCGCGACGAGGACGGCATCCGCCCGCAGGAGGTCCGCTGGCGCGACGAGGCCCCGGTGGGAAAGCTGGATCTGCTGCTGTCCCTGGATTTCCGCAACACCAGCACGACGCTGTTCTCCGACATCGTGCTGCCCGCGGCCACCTGGTACGAGAAGCACGACCTGTCCAGCACCGACATGCACCCGTTCGTCCACGCTTTCTCGCCGGCCATCTCGCCGCCGTGGGAGACCAAGACCGATTTCGAGGCGTTCCACCGTATCGCCCGCGGCTTCTCCTGGCTGGCCGAGAAACACCTCGGCCAACGCAAGGACATCGTGGCCATGCCGCTGCAGCACGACAGTGCCGACGCCACCGCCCAGCCCGGCGGTCACGTGCTGGACTGGAAAGCCGGTGAATGCGAACCGATTCCCGGCAAGACCATGCCACGGCTGGTCATGGTGGACCGCGACTACCCCGCGATCGCCGAGAAGATGGCCGCACTCGGACCGATGGTGGAAACCGTCGGCCTCACCACCAAGGGGGTGACCACGCACCCCGACGCCGAGGTCGAGTACCTGCGCGGCGTCAACGGCGCGGTGGTCAGCGGCGTGGCGATCGGACGGCCGTCGTTGGCCAAGGACACCCACGCCGCCGAGGCCATCCTGGCGTTGTCTGGCACCACGAACGGGCGCCTGGCCGTCGAGGGTTTCGAGGCCCTGGAACGGCGCACCGGAACGGAGCTGGTCGACCTGGCCAAGGAGAACGAGGGCAAACGAATCACCTTCGCCGACACCCAGGCCCGGCCGGTACCCGTCAACACCTCACCGGAATGGTCCGGTTCGGAGACCGGCGGCCGGCGGTACTCGCCGTTCACGATCAACACCGAACGCCTCAAGCCATGGCATACGTTGACCGGCCGCCAGCACTTCTACCTGGACCACGACTGGATGAGTGAGCTCGGCGAGCAGCTGCCGACGTTCCGGCCGCCGCTGGACATGACTGCGTTGTTCAACGAGCCGGCCGTGGGCGATACGAGCGGAGGCATCACGGTGCGTTACCTGACGCCACACTCCAAATGGTCGATTCACTCGGCGTACCAGGACAACCTGTACATGCTCACGCTGTCCCGGGGCGGTCAGTGCATCTGGATGTCCGACGTGGACGCCGCCAAGATCGGGGTCAAGGACAACGACTGGATCGAGTGCACGAACCGCAACGGCGTGGTGAATGCCCGGGCCATCGTCAGCCACCGCATGCCCGAGGGCCTGGTGTTCATGTACCACGCGCAGGACAAGGCCGTCGACGTGCCGCGCACCGAGAAGAACGGCAAACGCGGCGGCATCCACAACGCGCTGACCCGGATCATGATCAAACCCACCCACCTCATCGGCGGGTATGCACAGCAGTCGTTCGCCCTGAACTACCACGGGCCCACCGGAAACCAGCGCGACGAGGTCACCACGATTCGTCGCCGTTCGCAGGATGTGGAGTACTGACGATGAGAGTCATGGCGCAGCTCGCGATGGTGATGAACCTCGACAAGTGCATCGGCTGCCACACCTGCAGCGTCACGTGCAAGCAGGCGTGGACCAACCGCAGCGGTGTGGAGTACGTGTGGTTCAACAATGTGGAAACCCGCCCCGGACAGGGCTATCCACGGCAATACCAGGACCAGGAGCGGTGGAAGGGCGGCTGGACGCTGAACAAGCGCGGCAAGCTCACCCTGAAGTCCGGCTCCCGCCTCAAGCGGTTGCTGAACATCTTCGCCAACCCCGACCTGCCAACGGTGTCGGACTACTACGACCCGTGGACCTACGACTACGAGAACCTGCTCTCGGCGCCGGCGATGGACACCACGCCGGTGGCACGGCCCAAATCGCTGATCACCGGCCGGGACACCAAGGTCACCTGGGGCGCCAACTGGGACGACGACCTGGGCGGCGGACCAGAGCAGGTGGGTCGGGATCCGTTGCTGGCCAAAGTGTCCGAACAGGTCAAGCTCGAGTTCGAGCAGACGTTCATGTTCTACCTGCCGCGGATCTGCGAGCACTGCCTCAATCCGGCCTGCGCCGCGGCCTGCCCGTCCGGCGCCATCTACAAACGTTCCGAAGACGGCATCGTGCTGGTGGATCAGGACAAGTGCCGGGGCTGGCGGCAATGCGTCACCGGGTGTCCCTACAAGAAGATCTACTTCAACCACAAGACCGGCAAGGCCGAGAAGTGCACGTTCTGCTATCCGCGCGTCGAGGTCGGTATTCCCACGGTGTGTTCGGAGACCTGCGTCGGGCGGCTCCGCTACATCGGCGTGATGCTCTATGACGCGGATGCGGTGCTGGAAGCCGCCTCGGTCACCGACGACAAGGACCTCTACCCGTCACAGCTCGGGGTGTTCCTCAACCCGCACGACCCACGCGTGGTCGCCGAAGCCGAACGGGCCGGCATCTCACCCGAATGGATTGAAGCGGCCCAGAATTCACCGGTGTACCGGCTCATCGTCGACTATCAGGTGGCCCTGCCCCTGCATCCGGAGTACCGGACCATGCCGATGGTCTGGTACGTGCCCCCGCTGTCACCGGTGGTGGACATCCTGAAGGAGACCGGCCACGACGGTGAGAACCAGAACAACCTGTTCGGCGCCATCGACACGCTGCGGATCCCGGTCGAGTACCTCGCCGAGTTGTTCACCGCGGGTGAGGTCGGCCCGGTCCGGGCGGCTCTGCAACGTCTGGCGGCCATGCGGTCCTACATGCGCGCGGCCAACCTCGGTGAGGAGTTCGACGAGACCATCCCGGAATCGGTGCGGCTGAGCGGCGATGAGATCGAGGCGATGTACCGGCTGTTGGCGATCGCCAAGTACCAGGACCGCTACGTCATCCCCACCGGAGCCGGGTCGGATGCCCACCGCCTCGACGCACTGGCCACCGGCTGCAGCCTGGACGGCGACGGAGGGCCCGGAATGACCGCCTTCGACACCATGGTGGACAAGTTCCACCTGACCCACACCAATGATGCTGTTCCGCAGGGCGATCCGACCCGGGTCAACCTGCTCAACTGGGACGGCCGGAGCACAGACGGGTTGTTGCCTACCACATGAAGCTACTCACCCGCGGCCGCAGAACAGGTACGGGTTCTGCCCTGTCCGAACGCCAGCAGCGGCTGGTGTGGCGCATCACCGCGCTGCTGCTCGACTACCCGACGGCCGAAACAGCCGAGCTCGTCGGCCAACTGGCCGCTGCCACTGCGGAACTGCCGGATGCGGCGAGGGTGCCGTTGACGGAATTCCTGCAGCGGTTCGGCGAAACGGATCCGATGCGGCGTGCGTCGATCTACGTCGAGACGTTCGATATGCAACGGCGCAGCAGCCTGCATCTGACCTACTACGCCTACGGCGACACCCGCAAACGCGGTGTGGCCCTGCTGCGGTTCAAGCACGCCTACCGCCAGGCGGGCCTGGAGGTAGGCGACCTGGAGAATTCAGAGCTGCCCGACTACCTGCCCATGGTGCTGGAGTTCGCCGCGACGGTCGATCATGCCCAGGGTGAGCGCCTGCTGGCCGAGCATGTCCCGGTGCTCGAACTGCTGCGGCTCTCCCTGCAGGACAACGATTCCTATTACGCCGGGCTGCTGGCCGCGGTCCTTTCGACACTGCCCCCGGTGAACAGCGCCGACCGCCGCCGTATCGCACAACTCGCCGCCGAGGGTCCGCCTGACGAGGATGTCGGCCTCGACCCGTTCGCGATGGACCCGGTAGGCCCGGGGACCCGCCGATGAGCGCTTGCGCGAAGAGAGAAAGACTGCAATGAGCAACGTGCTGTGGATGACCCTGCCGTACATCGCCTTCACCTCGTTCGCCCTCGGGCACGTCTGGCGCTACAAGGCCGACCAGTTCGGCTGGACCACAAGGTCTTCGCAGATCTACGAGAGCAAGCTGTTGCGGCTGGGCAGCCCGCTGTTCCATTTCGGCATCCTCGGCGTGCTCGCCGGGCATGTCGGGGGGCTGCTGATCCCCCAGTCGTGGACCTCGGCGGTCGGCATCTCCGAGCACTTCTATCACCTGATGTCGGTGAGCCTGGGGTCGATCGCCGGGTTGGCTGTGGTCGCAGGGGTGGGCATCCTGCTGTACCGCCGCGTCACCGTCCCAGAGGTGCGCACCGCGACCACGCTCAACGACAAGGTGATGTACCTGCTGCTGGTCGGGGCGCTGGCGACCGGGATGCTGAACACCCTGACCAACGTGTTCTCGACGTACAACTACCGCGAAACCGTGTCGCCCTGGTTCCGCAGCCTGTTCACCTTGCATCCGGCACCGGAGCTGATGGCTGGATCCCCGTGGACGTTCCAGGCGCATGTGCTGATAGTGCTCGCCCTGCTCGGCTTCTGGCCCTACACGCGGCTGGTGCACATGTTCAGTGCACCGATCGGTTATCTGGTCCGCCCCTATGTGATCTACCGCAGCCGCGATCCGCATCGGGCCGGAAAGAACCGCTACGCCAAGGCCTGGGTGACGCCGCAGGCACCGCCCCAGCGCAGCCGTTGGGTGTGAGCCACCTGAAGACGCCGGGCCTGCACCGATAGGCAGCTCCGATCGGCTCGTCGGAAACTCCGCTTTGACGATCGCATCGCGGTGACGGAACCTCGATTGCATGCGCACCGTCCGAGTGTCCGCGCGGGTGCGCATCGCGATGACGCCGCCACCGGGCGACCATCGTCCCGCGCTGCGCGTCGCCCTCGGCCTGGCCGTGCCCGGGGTGGCCCTGCTTCTCGCGGGACGCCCGGACCTGATGATCTACGCGGTGTTCGGTGCGGTCACCGGGATGTACGGCCGGGCCGAGCCCCGGCAACGCCGTGTCGTCCATCAGACGCAGGCGGCGGCCATCCTGATCGCAGGCGTCGCCATCGGCGTGGCCCTGTCGAGCATGCGGGCGCACCCCTGGGCGCTGGTGGTCACCGCAGTCGTCTTCGTGACGGTGGGATCGGTGGTGACCGACCGCCTCGCGCTCAAACCGGAGGGGCCGTTCTACGGGGTGTTCGCCCTCGGCGCAGTCGCCACGGTGCCGGCCGGGCGGGTCTCGCCGGTGGCTGCGGTGTCCATATGCGCCGCAACGGCTTTACTGTGCATCGCGCTCGGCGCCCTCGATGCACCTCGGGCACCCCGCTTCGCACCACGTAGCTTCACCACACCCGTGCAGAGCGTGCCGATCCATGCCGCCCGCTACGCGGCGGCCGTCACCGCGGCAGGCACCGCAGGTCTGTTTCTCGGGGTGGACCACGCCAACTGGGCGATCGCCGCGGCCACCGGTCCGCTGGCGGCAGCCGATACCAGTGGCCGGGTCCGCCGCGGCGCGCACCGCTTGATGGGCACACTCATCGGTCTCGTGGTGGCCGCCCTGCTTCTGGTTCCGCATCCCGACGAGTACATCCTGGCCATCTGTGTGATGGTGCTGTTGTTCCCGACCGAACTGTTCATGGCACACCACCACGCGATCGCCCTGGGCTTCTTCACCCCGCTGATCATGCTGATGACCGATCTGGCCGAACCGGCGGAGCCGCTCGCGCTGCTCGCCTACCGCGGGATCGACACCGTCATCGGCGTCGCAGCGGCCATCGGGGTCGCGCTGTTGCTACCCGGACCGGGTTTCAGCTGGACACGATGCCGACGACCAGGTTGATCGTGGTTGCGAGGATCACGGTTCCGAACAGATACGACAGCAGGCAGTGCCGCAGCGTGACCGCGCGGATGGTCGTGTCGGTGACGCTGGTGTCCGACACCTGATAGGTCATGCCGAGGTTGTAGCTGAAGTAGAAGAAATCCCGGAACGCCGGCAGCTCGTCGGAATTGAAGTCGATGCCACCGGCTTTCGGGGTGTAGTACAGATATGCGTAGCGGGCGGCGTACATCAGGTGCATACCCGCCCACGCCATGAAGACCCCGGCCAGCGCCGCGGTGGCCGCGCTCGGATCGCTGTGTGAACCACCGCGAACCAGCATGACCACGATGCTGACCAGCGCACCGAGCGCGGCCGCCACGATCACGAGTTCCTCGACCACCGGGTTGAAGGCTTCCTGGCGGGCATGGTCTCGGGTGGCGCCGGCATCCATGGGCCACAGCAGAATCCATCCACCGGCGACGAAAACCGCTCCGGTGGAGGCGATCCCGACCAGCACCCCGAGAGAGGCATCGGTCAGCGCTCCGGTTATCTGGCCCGCGAGTACGCCGACGATCACCGAGCCCCCGAGCCGGGTAACCGGGGAGAGCAGCCATGGTGCTGCCATCAGGCGGGCGCCGACAGGGACACACGCACCTTGACGTTCTTCATGATGGGTTGATCGCTCTGGGTGCTGTAGTCGCCGATCGCGCACAGCACGTTCATCTCGGGCATGTAGCCCGCGGCACAGCCGCGCGGAATGCCGTACGGGATGGCCTTGTAGCGCCGTAGCGATCGAGTGCTGCCGTCGCGCGCGGTGGCGACGATGTCGACGTCGTCGAGCTCCTTGATCCCACGCTCGGCCATGTCCTGCGCATTCATGAAAACCAGTGTGCGCAGGTTCTTCACGCCGCGATAGCGGTCGTTGTCGGAGTAGATGGTGGTGTTCCACTGATCGTGTGAGCGCAGCGTGGCCAGGATCAGCGTGCCGGGCGCGGTGCTGTCGTCGGGTAGGTCGACCGCCGAGAACTCGGCCCGGCCGGACGGGGTCAGGAAGATCAGTTCCCGCGCCGGCTGCTTGATGCGGAAGCCCAGCGGGAGCCTGACCCGGCGGTTGAAATCCTCGAAACCGTTGAGCACCTTGGCCATCGTGTCCCGGATCCGGTCGTAGTCCTCGACGTACCAGCTCCACGGCGTGCCGCTGGAGGGCAGTGCGGCCCGCGCGATCCCGGCGATGATCGCCGGTTCCGACATCAGGTGCGGCGAGGCGGGCTTCTTCATCCCGACCGAGAGGTGCACCATGCTCATCGAATCCTCGACCGAGGTGGACTGGACCCCGGCCTTCTGGTGATCCTTCTCGGTACGGCCCAGACACGGCAGGATCAGTGCCCGGTGACCGTGGATCACGTGACTGCGGTTGAGTTTCGTGCTCACCTGCACGGTGAGACCGCATTTCTGCAGACCCGCGAATGTGTACGCGGTGTCCGGGGCGGCACTGGCGAAGTTCCCGCCCATCCCGACGAACACCTTGATCTCGTCGCGGTGCATGGCCTCGATGGTGTGCACGGTGTCCATTCCGTGCTCGCGCGGCGGGTCGATACCGCACACCTCGGCGAGCCGGTCGAGGAAGGCGCCTGCCGGCCGGTGGTCGATACCGCAGGTGCGGTTGCCCTGCACATTGCTGTGCCCTCGCACCGGTGACGGCCCGGCTCCTTCGCGGCCCAGATTGCCGCGCAGCAGAAGCAGATTGACGATCTCCCGCACGCTGTCCACGCCGTGCTCGTGCTGGGTGACACCGAGGCACCAGCTGATGATGCTGCGGTCGGCGTCGCAGTAGATCTTTGCCGCCTTGCGGATATCGGCCTGGCGCACACCGGATTTGTATTCGATCTCGTCCCATGAGGTGGCCACACAGACCGCGCGGTAGTTCTCGAATCCAGCGGTGTAGCGGGCGATGAACTCGGCATCCAGCGCCTTGGGGTCGATTTCCGCGTGTTCCAGAACGGCTTTGGCGATGCCGCGGATGAGCGCCATGTCCCCACCGATCCGGGGCTGCAGGTTCAGCGTGCTGGTCTTGGTGGACTTGAAGGTGGCCATCCGCAGGAAGTCGTGCGGGATGATGGTCTTGGTGGCGCCGGCTTCGACCAGCGGGTTGATGTGCACGACCTGCGCACCGCGCCGGTAGGCCTCGGACAGCGCGGTGAGCATGCGCGGCGCGTTGGAGGCGGCGTTGACGCCGATGATGAACAGCGCGTCGGCGGTCTCCCAGTCCTCGAGGTCGACGGTGCCCTTGCCCGTTCCCAGCGCTGCCTGCAGCGCCCGCCCGCTCGCCTCGTGGCACATGTTGGAGCAGTCCGGCAGATTGTTGGTGCCGAGCTCGCGGGCCATCAGCTGGTACAGGAACGTGGCCTCGTTGCCCAGCCGGCCCGACGTGTAGAACGCCGCCTGGTTCGGGTCGTCCAGATCCGCCAGTGCCCGGCCGACCACATCGAACGCGTCGCGCCAGCTGATCGGTTCGTAGTGATCGGTCCCGGAGTTGTAGATCATCGGTTCGGTCAGCCGGCCCTGGTCTTCGAGGGCGAAATCGCTCCAGGTCGCCAGTTCGGAGACGGTGTGCCGGGCGAAGAATTCCGGACCGCAGCGCTTGTGCGTCATCTCCCACGTGACGTGTTTGATGCCGTTCTCGCAGATGTCGAGTTTGAGGCCCTTCATGTCGTCGGGCCAGGCGCAGCCCGGACAGTCGAAGCCGCCGTCCTCGTGGTTCATCTTCATGATCGCGCGGGGGCCGTCGATGGGCTCGCGCTCGCGGATCAGGAACCCGGTGACGCTCTTCGCCGCGCCCCATCCGGCCGCGGGGTGATGGTAGGGGTGGAATTCCGGTTGGTCGTGCCCCTCGGCGTCGGTGCGCTGCTCGGTGCCCCGGTCTGTCATGAGTCAAGTCTGCGCGCCTGCGAACGGCCGCGTCCAAGGAATGTTTCCGACGATGCGATAAGCCGCGCCTATCGTCCGTGGTCGAATGGCTCATGCTGTTCCGCCAGCTCGAATACTTCGTCGCGCTCGCCCGCGAGAAGCATTTCGCCCGCGCCGCGAGCGCGTGCTACGTATCGCAGCCGGCATTGTCGGAAGCCATCCGCAAACTGGAGAACGAGCTCAAGGTTCCCCTGGTACGTCGTGGGCAGAGCTTCGAAGGCCTGACACCCGAGGGTGAGCGGCTGGTGTTGTGGGCACGCCGGATCCTGGCCGATCACGATGCCCTCATCCATGAAGTCACCGCATTGCAGACGGGCCTCACCGGAGAGCTGCGGCTCGGCGTCATCCCCGCGGCCTCGAGCACCGTGGCACTGCTCACCGATCCGTTCTGCGCCGAACATCCGCTGGTGCGGGTGCAACTGGAGAGCAGCCAGCGCTCGGCAGGGATCGTGGAGCGTCTCCGCCGGTTCGAGCTCGACGCGGGCATCATCTACCCGGACGGGCAGAACACCACCGGCCTGCTGGTCACACCGCTCTACCAGGAGCGCCAGGTGCTGATCGCCAGCAGCGAGTTGCTGACGAGCCAAGCGGATCCGACCACCTGGGCCGACGCGCTGCAACTACCGCTGTGCCTGCTGAACAAGGGGATGCGCGGCCGTCAACTCCTCGACGACGTGCTGGCCGGCCAGGGCCTCACTCCGATGCCGCGGTTGGAGGCCGATTCGGTGGTCTCACTGATGGCGCACGTCAGCACCGGTCGATGGGCCAGCATCGTCGGCCAGACCTGGCTGCGCACGTTGCGCACGCCGGACGGGGTGAGGGTGGTGCCGTTGGACGACCCGCCGGTGACTGCGACGGTCGCGCTGGTCACCAGCGCCGCCGAGCCGGGATCGGTGTTGGCCCGCGCCTTGGTCAAGACGGCGCTAGAGGTACCAGTCGGGCAGCTGCTCGGGCCGTAGTTCGGTGCGATCGCCGGGACGGGTGAGAGTCAGTACCGCGCGCACGATCTCGGGCCGGGTCTGCAGTACGTCGGCGATCGCATTGAGCCGTGCCGCGACGTTGGATTCGGCGGCGTCACCGGTCAGGTCGACCGCAGCCACCAGGTAGATACGGTCCGCCCCAACCCATTCCATGTGCAGATAGCTGACCCGTTCGATGTCGGGGTGATCGAGCAGCGCCCGCAGCACATTGTTGCGGGCGAGCGGGGTGGCCGCCTCCCCGGTCAGGAAGTCCATGTTGCGCCCGATGAGGAACAGCGCGACGCCGCCCAGCAGCACTCCGACCAGGATCGACCCGACGGCATCCCACACCGCGTTCCCGGTGAGCTGATGCACCGCGATGCCTGCAGCGGCGATCATCAGGCCGATCAGCGCCGAGAGGTCTTCGGCGAACACCGCGCGCAGCATCGGATTCGACGTCACCCTGATGTAGCGCAGCGGGTGGATACGCCGCCGCACCGCGCCCGATCGGGTCTGGCGCAGGGCTTGCGCGAACGACGTTCCCTCCAGCACGAAGGCGATGCCCAGCACCGCGTACGCCCATCCGTACGACGTCGCCTCGCCCTCCCCGGTCAGCGAGGAGATGCCGTGCCAGATCGACACCACCGCACCGACGGTGAACAACCCGAACGCGGCGAACATCGACCAGATGTAGCCCGCCCGGCCATACCCCAACCGATGTTCGGCATCAGCCGGCTTCATCGACTTGCGCGTACCTATCAGCAGGAACACCTCGTTGCCGGTGTCCGCCCAGGAGTGAGCGGACTCGGCCAGCATGGAGGCCGAGCCGGTGATGCCCGCGACCGCGGTCTTGGCGACCGCGATGAGTACGTTGGCGCCGAGCGCGACGGCGACGGTCAAGACACTCTCGTCACCCGAATCGCTCATGTCCTGGACACTAACGGGCCTGCCCCCAACGCAACGGTCCCCCGCAAGCCGGAGCTTGCGGGGGACCGTCGGCGGAAGAAATCCGTCAGATCAGAGGCGCTCGATGATCGTGACGTTGGCGGTGCCGCCGCCCTCGCACATGGTCTGCAGGCCGTAACGGCCTCCGGTGCGCTCGAGGGTGTTGAGCATGGTCGCGAACAGCTTGGCGCCGGTGGCGCCCAGCGGGTGGCCCAGGGCGATGGCGCCGCCACTCGGGTTGACCTTGGCCGGATCGGCCTTGGTCTCCTTGAGCCACGCCAGCACGACCGGCGCGAAGGCCTCGTTGATCTCGACGGTGTCGATGTCGTCGATCGACAGGCCGGTCTTCTCCAGTGCGTACTGGGTGGCCGGGATCGGGCCGGTCAGCATCATCACCGGATCGTCGCCGCGCGCGCTGATGTGGTGGATCCGGGCGCGGGGCTTCAGGTTGTACTTGTTGACCGCTTCCTCAGAGGCCAGCAGCACCGCCGCCGCACCATCGGAGATCTGGCTGGCCAGCGCAGCCGTCAGCCGGCCGCCTTCGACGAGGGGCTTCAGCGAGGCCAGCTTCTCCAGCGTCGATTCGCGCGGTCCCTCGTCGACACCGAAGTCGCCGACCGGGACGATCTCGTTGTCGAAGTGGCCGGCCCGGATCGCGGCGAACGCGCGCTGATGGCTGTTGTAGGCGAACTCCTCCATCTCCTCGCGGGAGATGTCCCACTTCTCGGCGATCATTTCCGAACCACGGAACTGCGAGATCTCCTGATCTCCGTAGCGGTGCAGCCAGTTCTTGGATTCGTTTGTGGGCGAGGTGAACCCGAACTCCTTGCCGACCACCATGGCCGAGGAGATCGGCACCCAGCTCATGTTCTGCATGCCGCCGGCCAGGATGAGGTCGGCCGTGCCCGACATGATGGCCTGGGCGCCGAAGGAGATGGCCTGCTGGCTGGAACCGCACTGCCGGTCGACGGTGACGCCGGGGACGGACTCGGGGTAACCGGCGGCCAGCCAGGTCAGGCGGCCGATGTTGCCGGCCTGCCCGCCGATGGCGTCGACGCAGCCGACGATGACGTCGTCAACGGCGCCCGGGTCGACGTCGACGCGGTCGAAGATGGCGCGGAACGCGTGCACGCCGAGGTCGATCGGGTGCACCTCGGCCAGCGAGCCGTTCTTCTTACCTACCGGCGTACGCACCGCATCGACGACATATGCCTGGGTTGTTGAAGCCATTACTAGTCTCCTTTGACCTAACGGGCGGCGGTGATTCCGCCGAGGACGATGGCGAGGTATTGCCGGCCGACCTCTTCGGCCGAAAGCGGTCCGCCCGGCTGGTACCAGCGGACCGAAACCCAGGTGGTGTCGCGGATGAACCGGTACACCAGGTCGACGTCGATGTCCTGACGGAACGAGCCGTCGGAGATACCCTGCTGCAGGATGTCCACCCACATCTTGCGCTGTTCGCGGTTGCGCTCGTCGACGAAGTCGAACTGCGGGATCGATGAGAGCCGCTTGGCCTCATCCTGGTAGATCACCACCTGCGCATGCCGGTGCTCGATCGCCTCGAAGGACGTCATGAACAGTCCGGTGAGCCGGCCCAGCGGGGTGGTCTCGCGGTCGAGGATCTCCTGGTATCGCGCGAACAGCCAGTCGAGGAAGTCCTTGAGCACTTCCTCGACCATCTGCTCTTTGGACTTGAAGTGGTGGTAGAGGCTGCCCGACAGGATTCCTGCGGAGTCAGCGATATCGCGGACTGTCGTCGCCTTCAGGCCGCGTTCGGCAAACATCGTCGCGGCAAGGTCCAGAAGCTCGTCGCGTCTGCTTGCCGGTTGGCTGGGCGTATCCGGCGCCATCGTCACAGCATAGCAACCAAGCGCTTGCTAGGTCATATTCGGGGCGGTTTGTCGCATTGCTACGTGGAAGTCACCAGGTTTGGTACTGCCCGCGTCGCCTGGCAGGTCCGGCACCCCGGCGCTCAAGTGAGGCCCGCGTCCCTTAACCAGACTTGAGCCCGGCACAGCAGAGGCTGTGCCGGGCTCAATTCGTTCTCGATCAGCAGGGCACGAACGGCGGGCAGGGACCCCGCCCCGGAGGCGGCGGCAGTCCGGGGCCACCCGGCCCCGGACCGAACCCCGGCCCACCTGGACCACCCGGTCCCGGTCCGAATCCCGGTCCACCGGGCCCACCCGGGCCGCAGGGCGCTCCGGGCGGACAAGGCGGAGGCGGCGCTGCCGCTGCAACCGCAGAGCCGATGGTCGCTGCACCGAACAGCGACAGGGCTAACAGGGCCGAACCGGCGGCGGCCCGACGCTTCGTCGTTCGCACAATTCACTTCCTCTCATCGTCGATACGCATACACATCGCCGCCGGGGCAATTCGTTGGGCGGCAGGCTAATCGTCTCGAGACGCAATATGCGGCCGCTTTGCTCTCCCTATCCCCCAGCTATGAATCGCCACGCGAGATCTGCCTCACTTTCTCCTGCAGCTACTTCATAGGTGTGCCACAGAATCACCACAGTCGACGCATAACGCGACTGAAGAGAATCTGCCGGTGCCCAGTTCCGAGGACGCCCCCGTTGAACAATCGATGCCCGCCAATGCGCGGGCCGTGATGACGCGCGCCGACGGCAGCCCGATCCAGGTGCTCGTCGTCGATGACGAACCCGGGCTGGCCGAGTTGGTGTCCATGGCGTTGCGCTACGAGGGTTGGCAGGTCTCGATCGCGGCCGATGGATCGTCGGCGATTCGCCGCGCCCACGAGAACCCGCCCGACGTCGTCGTCCTGGACATCATGCTGCCGGACATCGATGGACTCGAAGTACTCCGGAAGCTCCGCGACACGCGCCCCGGACTGCCGCTGCTCCTACTGACCGCCAAGGAGTCACTGGAAGACCGCATCGCCGGGCTCGCCGCCGGCGGCGACGACTACGTCACCAAGCCTTTCAGCGTCGAGGAACTCGTGCTGCGGTTGCGCGCGCTCATGCGCCGTACCGGTGTCTCCGAGGACACCGGGGCATCGAAAATCGTCGTCGGCGATCTGGTGCTGGACGAGGACAGTCACGAGGTCTTCCGAGGCGGAGACGAAATCACTTTGACAGCAACCGAATTCGAGCTGCTCCGGTACCTGATGCACAACTCCAGACGGGTGCTGACCAAGGCACAGATCCTCAGCCATGTCTGGAACTACGATTTCGACGGGCGCTCCAATGTCATCGAGCTGTACATCTCCTACCTGCGCCGGAAGATCGACGCCGGCCGCACACCGATGATCCACACGCTCCGCGGGTCCGGATATGTCCTCAAACCGCCTCGCTGAATCACGCTCGCCGGTCCGGCTGCGACGCCCCCGGACGTGGTCACTGCAAGCCCGCTTGCTGCTGGTCCTGGCCGGGCTGCTCACGTTCGTGTGCGTCGGCATCGGCGCCGGCACGCTGCTGGCGATGAACCACTTCCTGACCGAACAGCTGGAGCACCAGGTGTTCGACGCCGGATCACGGTCGGTGGTGTTCTACAACTTCGGACCGCCACCGTTCGTGCGGTTCGAAGGCCCCGGGCCGATGTTCCTCGACGGCCCGGGTCAGTCGGTCGGCACCGTCGGGGCTGTGGTTTCCGACGGCCACACCTCCGAGGCGGCCATCATCGCCCCCGACGGAGATCGACGGGAGCTCTCGCCCAAGGCGTTCGAGCAACTGTCCGGGATCGGGAAACAAACTCTGGTCCGCATCGATCTGGACGGACTCGGCGACTACAAACTCGTCAGTGTCGCCGCCGAGGACGGGCAGACAGTCGTCGCGGGTCTGCCGATGGCCGGTGTCACCAACACCCTGTTGTCGACGCTGGGCTTCTTCAGTGCCGTCGCGGCAACCGCGTTGATCCTGGCCACTGCTGCCGGGATCGTGATCATCCGACGCCAGTTCGCACCGCTGTCACGGGTCGCTGCCGCCGCCCACAGAGTCACTCAGCTCGAACTCGACCGCGGTGAGGTCGACCTGCCCACGCCCCTTGTTCCCGTCGATCCGGACAGTGCCCGCACCGAAGTGGGCCAACTGGGTTCGGCTTTCAACCAGATGCTCGACCGCATCGCCGACGCGCTTGCGGTGCGGCATGCCAGCGAGACTCGGGTACGACAGTTCGTCGCCGACGCCAGCCACGAACTGCGCACCCCACTGGCCTCCATCCGGGGCTACACGGAACTGGCCCGCCGCAGACTTGCCGGCTGTCCGGACGACCTGGCCCATGCGATCGAACGCGTCGACGCCGAATCCAAACGGATGACGCAACTGGTCGAAGACATGCTGTTGTTGGCGCGGATGGATTCCGGACGCCCGCTCGACTACGAACCCGTCGATCTGTCCGAGCTCGCCGTAGACGCCGTCAGCGACGCACACATCGCGGGGCCCGTCCATCGGTGGTCGGTCAACGTGCCCGACGAACCGGTCCTGGTCGCCGGAGACCGGCTCCGGCTGCACCAGATGCTGGCGAACCTGCTGACGAATGCCCGGGTGCACACGCCCCCGGGGACCCGGGTGAACACCGCCCTGCGCCGGAACGGAAACGATCAGGTGGTCTTGAAGGTGACCGACACCGGGCCGGGTATCCCGAAGGATCAACAGCCGGAGATATTCGAACGTTTCGCCCGCGGCGACTCGTCCCGGTCCCGGCGCGCAGGCAGCACGGGCCTGGGCCTGGCCATCGTGCGGGCACTCGTCAATGCCCACGACGGTACGATCGAGGTTCGGAGCGTTCCGGGCGAAACATCCTTCGCCATAACGCTTCCCGCGATCATCCCGGACTAGACGGCCCCGAGGGTGCGGCGCGCAGTCGTACGCGCCGCACCCGCAGTTTTGCTAGCGGGGGCCGGGACCGCCCGGATGACCCGGAGCGGGCGCGGGAGCGCCGGGGCCCGGAGGCGGGCACGGCTGCAGCGGTGCACACGGGGCCGGGGCCGGGCCCGGTCCGGGCGGCGGGGGCGGAGCGGCATTGGCCACCCCACTGAATCCCAATGCGGCCAGCGACATTCCACCGAGGATTGCGACTCCGCCGATCAGGCGGCGCGGATGCGACTTCATTCTCATTCCTTTCCGTGCGCGGATGTTGTTTGACATCTCCTGCACCGCAGTAACTTTGGCGCACGACGATCTCGTCACCGCAACGGAACCATCACAGTCAGCACACTATGGAAAGCCTGTGCGCGAACTATGCCTGGCATTGGAAGATATTGCCCTGCACCATATTTGATCCACTACCAGCGGATGACAGCCATGCCATAGGCCAGTGACAGCTAATTCCCATCTTCAGCAACTGCCCGCCCGCGGAACGCCGTAACCGCACGCCGTCAGCGCGGCCTCGATGGTGGCGTTCACGATCGCGTCGTCGATCGACCCGATGGCCGGTAGCACTGCGCGAAGCACCAGCGGCCCGGTCAAGAGGTCGGAGATGACCTCCGGGTGCGATGGCGGCGGAATCTCGCCGCGGTCGGCGGCGCGGGTGAGCATTGCGGCCACCGAGCGGCGACGCGGCTCCATGAAGCGTTCATAGAACGCCTCGCCGAGTGCGGCGTCGTCTCGCATATCCCCCAGCGCGCCCGCCAGTGCGGCCTGAACCATCGGGTCGACGAAGAAGTCACGCTGGAGTTCCTGCACCAGCCGCAGGTCTTCGCGGAGATTGCCGCTGTCCGGGGCGGGGTCGATCCCGAAACGGCTGATCAGCAGCGCTATGACGAGCTCTCCCGGGGTCTTGGCCCGACGGTAGATCGCCGCGCGGGTCGTGCCGGCCAGCTTGGCTATCCGATCAATGTTCACCGCCGAGTAGCCATGCGAAAGCAACACCGCCTCAGTCGCATCCGCGATGGCGGTGTCCAAGGCAGTGTCGCGCGGGCGACCTCGAATCCCTGACATGTGCTCATTGGGAACATAGCGTTGACCGATTTACGACACACACTGTACCGTAAAAATTATGGAGACAATCTGGGTACTCGGCGCGACCGGCAAGGGTGGTCGGGCAATCGCCGCTGAACTGATCGGCACCAGGGCCGATGTGGTGCTCGTCGGCCGTGACCGCGACCGGCTGGCCACCGCGGCCGCGTCATTGGGAGACCAGAACCGCACGGTCCTGGCGCCTGGGCCGTCCGAGTTGGCCACCCTGATCGCAGCCGAAAAGCCGACGGTGGTCGTGAACACCATCGGCCCGTTCGGCGAGACGACCGCGCCGCTGGCGCGAGCATGCGTGACAGCTGGGAGCCACTACGTGGACCTGGCCAACGAGCTACCGCCCGTGCAGGCGGTGCTGAACATGGATGCCGACGCGCGTAGCGCGGGGGTCACGCTGGTCACCGGGGCGGGCTTCGGAGTGCTCGCCACCGAGGCTCTCGTGATCGAGTTGGCCGGCGGTCGACCCTCGGCATCACGCGCAACCGTCGCCGCAATGCCCGTCGTCGACGGGTTGGGTTCAGCCGTGCTCTCGAGCGTGATCGATGCGGTCGCATTCGGCGGCCGCCGCTACCGCGACGGGCAGCTGCTGCGGACGCGCCTGGGTGCCGACCACGCGTGGATTCCGTTGCCGGACCTGCCCGCAATCCAGGCCCTCGCGGTCCCTACCGGTGAACTGGAAGCGGCTCACCGCGCTTCGGGCGCCGGTGACGTGGTGGCCCTGTCCAGCGAAGTGCCCAGCGGGCGACTGGCACGCGCGGCCCTACCGATGATGTCGGCGCTGCTGGCCGTACGGCCGATCCGGGCCGGGGTGCAGCGCCTGGTCGAGCGGGCCCGTCTGACTCCACCGGCGAAATCCGGCGACACCTCCTGGGCGTATGCCCGGCTGGAGTGGCCCGACGGGACACATCGCGAGGCCTGGCTGCGGACCGGTGAGGGCTACGGCTTCACCGCCAAGGTCGCCGCTCATACCGTCGCCCGGTTGAGCGACGGTCAGGGTCGTCCCGGAGCCTTCACTCCGGGGGCACTGTTCGGTGCCGACTTGGCTCGCGACGCGGGAGCACAGATCATCGCGCCGGGCACGGTGACATCGTGATGACGGGCGACGCGCTCGTCCGCCGTGAGATTCGCATCCCGGCCGGCACAGACGACCAGCTTGATGCCTGGGTGTACCTGCCCGACCGGCCAGGGCCGGTTCCGGTTGTGGTGATGGCGCACGGCATCGGAGGTATCAAGGCCGGCGGATTGGCACCGTTCGCGCAAAGATTCGCGAGCAATGGATTCGCAGCCGTCGTGTTCGACTACCGCCACTGGGGCGAATCCACCGGCCGGCCAAGGCAATTCCTCTCCATCCGTCGCCAGCTCGAGGACTACCGCAGCGCGCTGACATGGGCACGGACCCGGGACGAATTCGACGCTTCGCGAATGTTCGTGTGGGGAACCTCGTTTGCCGGCATGCACATCGTCGAGTTGGCCGCCAGCGAGCCCGGTCTGGCCGGCGCCATTGCCCAATGCCCGCTGGTGGACGGCCTCGCCGGGCTGACCAACATCCCCGTGGCCCGAGGGCTGCGCCTGACCGCACACGCGCTGGCGGATCTGGCCGGATCTGTATTCGGCCGGCCCCCGCGCTATCTGCCGATCAGCGTCCCGCCGGGACAGCTCGGGGTGATCGCAACCGACGATGCGATGGTCGGCATGGCCCGACTCGATCCCGGCAACGGCTCCTGGTCCAACGAGATCACCGCCCGGTCACTACTGGACGTGACACTGCACCGACCGGTGAAACACGCCCGGAACGCCCGATGCCCTCTGCTCATGGTCGTGGCCGAGCACGACACCATGGCTCCCACCGGACCGGCGCTGGCCGCCGCGACGAACGCACCCCTGGGCGAGCTGTACCGCAGCCGCGGCGGACACTACGACGTCTACGCCGGCGGGCTCGATCACGAAAACGTACTGCGCGTCGAGACATCCTTCCTGCAACGGCACTCCGAGACACCCACTCGCTGACCTGTCACCCAGGGTTAAGCGGGCTGGGGCACGCTCCCGACGACCGAGACCTCAGGAAGCCCTGCGGCGGCACGTCTGGACAACGCCACGGACAGGGCGGTGGCGGCCAACAGCACCACCAAGGCCACCGAACCAGCCGCCACCGACGTCGGCCACACCCCGTTCAGCAACAGGATGGCCGGCACGGTGCAGGTCGGGACTCCCAGCAGTACCAAGAACCATCCGGTGAAGTGGCCCAGGTCAATCCGGCCGGCTTTCGTCACCCCGAGCCCCAGCAGCACGAAGAAAAGCGACCACATGATGGCCCATGACGCCCAGATGACGGCGAAAACCGGATCGGTCCCGACACTCTTGATCGCGTAGTAAGCCGCGACCGCTGCCACGAACGAGCTGTACCAACCGAATCCCCGCGTATCGATGTCGAAGATCTGGATGAAGCCGAACCACAGGTAGGTGAATCCGAACAGGTAACTCGGCCAGGTCGCGTTGACGATGCCCAGATCGCCTCCAGCCTGGACCAGCACCAGGGTGGGCAGGACAACCTGGGCGGTTCCGACGAAGAGGTTCAGCGGCGCGGCTCCCCGGGGTTCGACGATCCCTATCGAGACCAGCCCGTTGACGAACAGCACCACGCCGACGAGAAGCAGTCCGATGTTTCCCATCAGCGGCCGACCCAATCCACGAACTGGTCCGAGGTGATGACCGGCGCGAAGAAGTTGTTGATCCGTTCGAACGCCGCACGCTCCTGGTCCGGATGGGCCGCACCTGTCGCGTCACCGATCACGATGGGCAACAGGCCGTGGTCGCGCGCCGCGCGGGCATTGCCTTCCACACACCAGTCGAGATGGATCCCGGTGAGCACCAACACCTCCACTCGTTGCCGGCTCAACGCACCGGGCAGGTCCGTGCCGACGAAGGCCGTCTGCAGCGCCTTCTCGTACAGCTCGTTGTCGCCGGGTTCCACCAACTCACGTAGTTCGTCCACCAGCTCGTTGTCCCAAGCGATCTGCTCGGGCGTGGCATCGATGTGTCCGGTCCACCCGTCGTACTGCGCCTTGTCGAAGTCCGTCTTGGGGTAGTCGTCGCGGAACACCGAGAACCCGATCCAGTTGAACGAGACGAAGTTCGGCGCCGAGCGTGCGGCTTTGGCCGCCTTGACGGTCGCTTCCAGGCTGCCGCGGAACGCGTGCCCCTCCGCGTACTGAACCCCACCCGGCTTGTACAGCGAGTTGGATTGGCTGATCGACAGAAAAGCGGCCGGCCGGGAGAGGATCTCGCGGAAATCAAGCCCCTCCCACTGCTTGGCCAGCGGCGGGATGGCCGCCCGGTTGTCGGCCGGATAACCCAGTGCTTCGGGGTCGAGCGCGACCGGATCGAGTGGGGTGGTTCGAGATGATCCGTTGACGGCGATTGCGGTCACTGTCTTCCCTTTCGCGAGTCTGCTTGTGGCGCAGCGATCAGCGGCCACATCGGGTTTTACGTACCCGTAACAAGCCGCACGGGAATACCTTCGACCGGCGACGGCGAGGTTGACAGTCTTTGAATCTGCGCGATTCTGGCGCACTTACCGGTAGTCGTACGACCAGTACACCGAGCAGTACTCCGGCAGATCGGTCACCACCGGACGGTCGGCTCGCGACCGCGAGAGATTGAACAGGTACCAGGGGTCACTGTCCGAGCCATCGGATCGCACGCAGGCACGGAGGTGCTCGGGCAACCGGTGCAGCGCCGGGTCGATGTCCGACGACAGCCGGGACAGGTATTCGGCGTCGAGCTGACCGTTCTGTTGGAACCGGTCGATGTTTCGATCGGCCACGAGCCGCTCGGGATTCAGCGCCGCCAACCCCAGCAGCGCCACCACACCGGCGACCAGCACCGCATGCGGCAGCCACCGGCCCGACATCCGCACCCCCGTCGCGGCGACGAGCAGGAACACCACACCCAGCCACAGCTCGATCGTCACCACCATCAGCCGATCAGTGCTGAAGCCGTATGCCTGCTGGTACAGCCACATCCGGTGAATGGCCGAGATCACCACGACAACCGATGTGGCGCAGAGTATTCCGACCAGCACCCGCAGCAGGCGACGGTCGGCCGCGTCGGCCCGGCCCGCCACCCTGATCACCACGCCGAGAACCAGCAGGGTCAGCGCCGAGACCCACAGCAGCTGCCAGAAGCCCTGCCGGGCATATTCGGCGTAGGTCAGCCCTTCGGTTTCCAGCACATGGGTGTGACCGCCGAACAGCACCGCGGCCTGCACCACCACGAACGCCAGGAACAGCGCGTCGAGCACGCCCAGCGGCAGCGCCCACTCCCAGCGAGGCACCGCCTTCATCGGCGCGGGCGCCAGGACATCGAGCCGCGGCGGGAATCGGGTCAGGTAGGCACCGCCGAGGACGAAGGACGCCACGATCCCGAAAACCACAACCCGCGCGACGGCGTCGACGCCATCGAAGGTCGGTACCAGGTTGCCGACCAGATGCGCGAAAGCCGCGTCCGCCGAAGCGAACAACGCGCCGAACACGAAAGCCAGCAGCACGGTGAGACCGATGACGACGGCGACGCGGCCCGGGTTGGCGACACCCACCCGGCTCGGCAATCCACGTCGCACCCACCCGCTCACCCGGGCCGGCAGGGCCCACGCCAGAAACGGCGCGCTGAACACCGCGGTCCAGGTCCGCCCGCCGAAAAGCGTGCACCAGCCGACGATCCAGGCCGCCATGATGCACAGCACACCCAGCCAATCTGCCGCCAGCAGCGCGGGTACCGCCAACAACGCCATGGTCAACGCCATCCCGGCCCACTCCGTGCGGGTCGGTCGACGCTCGGCAGTGCCGAACACCACGCCGAAAACCATGATCCCGACCACGAGGTAGCCGATGCTGAGCACGGATGGCCGCCACACCGCCGTCCCCACCAAACCGGCGGCGACGGCGAGGATCAGCGGTCGGCGTGGCGCCGACGACAGCGGCTCGATCGGCCATACCCGCCGTGGCCACACCGTCCACCCGGGCTCGCCCGAGCTCGGCAGCGCCGGACCGATCAGCGGTGGTATCGCCGGTTGTCCCGGATATCGTGGAGCTTCAGGAACTCCTGGAACCACAGTCGTCATGGCAACCCCTCCCCCGTCGTCGATTCGGGAATACCGACCTTGATCCGGCATCCCGCCCCGGTGTCCATCACTTCGATTACCCCGCCGTGCAATTCGACTGCCCACCGCGCGATCGCCAGCCCCAGGCCCGTGCCACCGTCAGAGGTCGCACCGCGGGTGAACCGCTCGAAGACGCGCTCACGCTCGACGGCCGCGATACCCGGGCCCTGATCCACCACTTCGAGCCGCAGGCCCGACAGCTGACGAGTAGCCAGGACCATCACCCGGCCGCCGGTCGGACTGTGCCGAATTGCGTTGTCCACCAGATTGACCACCACCTGCCGTAGCCGTGCCGGGTCGGCGACGGCCTTCAAGTCGGGCGGGGTCACCCTGATGACGACCGGTATGTCGCTCGCCGACACAGCGACGTGTTCGACGGCGTCGCGCAAAAACTCGCCGACGTCGAACCGACTGATCTGCAACGGAATCGCCCCGCCTTCGATACGGGACAGATCGAGTAGGTTGCTCACCAGCTCACCGAGGCGCTCAGTCTGAGACAGCGCGATCCGCATGGTCTGGGCGTCGGGCTCGACCACACCGTCCACCACGTTCTCCAACACCGCCTGTAGTGCCGTGATGGGCGTGCGCAATTCGTGGGACACATTGCCGATCAGGCCGCGCCGGTACTCGTCGGCAGCCTCGAGATCCGCCGCCATTTGATTGAATGCGGCTGCCAATTGACCGATTTCGTCTCGGGAGGTGGCGCGCACCCGGATGCTGTAGTCGCCGCGGGCCATCGCGCGTGCTGCCGCCGTCATCTGCCGCAGCGGCGAGGTCATCCCGTGCGCCAGGAACTGCGTCAAGATCAACGAAGTGGCAAGTGCGGCAAGCAACGCGTACCGGAACTGCCAGCTGGCGCCGACCCAGAAGGTGAACGAGGCCAGCAGGATCGCCCCGCCCACCAGCAGGCCGGTCTTGACCTTGAACGATGCGAATGGGTCCAGCGGTCGAGGCAGCCGGTCCCACAGCGCGGTCACCCGGCCGGCCAGGCTCATCGCGGGACCTCCAGGGCGTAGCCCACTCCGTGCACCGTCCGGATCAGCTCGGATCCGAGCTTGCGGCGCAGCGCCTTGACGTGGCTGTCCACGGTGCGGGTCTCCACCCCGGCGGCCCAACCCCACACGTGCTCCAGCAGGGTCTCGCGGGGCACCGCGGCCCTGGGCCGGCCGGCCAGGAACACGAGCAGATCGAATTCGGTTCGGGTGAGGTGGATCTCCCGGTCGCCCTCATGGACCCGACGCTCGCTCAGGTCGATGCGATAGTCGCCCACCGACAGCGGCTGGTCGCCGTTCGCCCGGTCCACCCGGCGCAACAGCACCCGCACCCGGGCCACCAGTTCGCGCATGCTGAACGGCTTGGTCAGGTAGTCGTCGGCACCGATACCGAGGCCGATGAGCATGTCTGTCTCGTCGGTGCGGGCAGTCAGCATCAGCACCGGCACGGGAAGCTGTGCCTGAATACGCCGGCACACTTCCAGACCGTCGAAGCCGGGCAGCATCACGTCGAGGACCACAAGATCAGGCGACGTTGCCAACGCGGTTTCCACCGCCGACGGTCCGTCGACCGCCGTCGCCACCTCGAAAGCCTCGGCACGCAGCCGGGTCGCCACCGCGGCCAGGATGGTCGGCTCGTCGTCGACCACCAGGATTCGCTTCACGAACCCGACTCTAGGTGCAGGTTGTGGCGGTCACGGGCAGTGTTTGTGAAGATCCTGTGGAGACCGTCACGAATTTGCTGTGGCCGGGTGTCGGGCGTTCTGGTTAGGCTGGCCGGGGTCACTACGCATCTGGAGGGGCGGCGGTTGGATCAGCAAACGGTGTGGTCCACCGACGAGGTACGTCAGTTTGCCGGGAAGGCGTACGCAGCGGGCCAGAAACTCGCAGGCGCCGCCGGTTGGTCCGGCACCGGTGCCACCCAAACCTTGGTTTGGGGCGACTTCCAGGGCAGCGGGCGTACCCCGTATCGCGTACAGGTCAACCTGGTGGGCCCGACGTACAAGTGCTCGTGCCCGTCGCGGCAATTTCCCTGTAAACACGTGGTCGGTCTGGTGCTGCGCTGGTGTGGCGGCAGCGTCGACGCCTCGTCGGAGGCTCCAGCGGGCGTCGTCGCGGCGCCTGCAGCTCCCGCAGCTCCGAAAGCGCCGCGTGAGGTCAGCGAGAAGGCCATCGCGGCACGCGAGCACAGCGTCAGCGAGGGTCTGGAGCAGCTCCAGCGGTGGATCGACGATCAGGTCCGCAACGGCATCGCCGGCATCAGCGCCGATCCGTACGCCGGCTGGAGTGAGCCGATCGCCAAACGTATGGTCGACGCCAAGGCCCCTGGCCTGGCGCGCTGGTTGCGCAGCCTGCCCGGCCATCTCACCCACGACGAGTGGCCACGGCTGATCATCGAGGACCTCGGGCTGATCCGGCTGCTGATCGACGCCTACCGCACCGTCGACGCGCTGTCCGAGGAGACCGCCGCTGCGGTTCGCCGCCACATCGGATTCACGGTGGGGCGGGCAGAGGTGCTGGCCGCCGACCCGGTCAACGACACCTGGCAGGTACTCGGTTACGCCGAGACCTTGGAGGATCGATACACCACCCGGCGAATGTGGTTGAGCGGCACCGCCACCGGCCTCCTGGTCAATGTGCAGTCCACCGCGCCGAGCGGGGCCAGCTTCGACAACCGGCTCACCCCCGGGCGCGAGTTCACCGGCGGCGTCTACCCGTATCCCGGCGGCCCGTCGAGCTTCCGAGTCGCAATCCCCGACGGCGACGTGCCGACCGAGCCCATCGGGCAACTCGCGGTCGCCGGCACCGGGATCGATTCGGCGCTGGCCGCACGGGCCCGCGCTCTGACGGTCGACCCGTGGTTGCTCCGGTACCCCGCGATCGTCGCCGCCCGGCCCGTAGAACTCAGCAGGCCCAAACGCCGCTACCTGGTCGATGCCGCGGGCAGCGCTCTGCCTGCGACTTGCGACGACGCCCGCTGGGCCCGACTACAGGCCGGAAGCGGCGGACGACTATTTCCGCTGCTGACCGAGATCACCACGGACGGGATCGATCCGCTGTCGATGTTGAGCGACGCGCCGCCATCGCGTCTGGCCGGCCCGGCGGTGACCGCCCTGTGAGCGATTACCAACGGATGATCTCCGCCGCCACCGTGGGATTCGGCGCGAAACCCTTACCCGACAGCACATTCGATGTTCCGGTCGACGGCAGCGTCGCGGCGGTGCGCGACGCCGGCGACCCGGTGGGGTCGGCGCTGCGGGTGGCCGGCCTCTACGCAGTCGCCCGGCGAGCCGGGCAGTTGCCGACGTCCGTCGAGACGGGCTCCGATCCGGCACCACCGGAAACCCGGCCGCTGATCACCGCTGCGCACGCCTTTCTCATCGAGCGGGCGCTCACGACCCGTCCCATCCTCGACGGTGTGCTGGCCGACATTGCGGCGGCGGGCCTCCGGCTTCCGCCGCGGCTCATCCCCGAGCTGTTGCGGATCCAGCAGAGCGGCGTTGTGACACAGGAACTCTGGGAGGCGATCGGCAACGGTGGCCAGTGGTACGCCGTCGAACACTACGGCCGCGGACATCGCGCGCTGCGCGACGTTCTGCGGGCCCGGCCCACCGAGTGGCCCAAGGAAACCGACTACACCCACGGCAACACCGCCAAACGCCTCGAATGGCTCGCCACCGCGCGCGGCCTCGACCCGGACCGGGCCCGCGACCTCGTGGCGCAGCACTGGGCGGCCGAGGACGCCGAGTCCCGGGCGGCGCTGTTGGCGGCGTTCGCGTCACCCGAACACGACGCCGACGAGCCTTTCCTGGAAGCCGCGCTCGACGACCGGGCCGCCACCGTGCGCAGTGCCGCCATCGCCGTGCTGGGTGGCCGTTCGCGTAGCAGATACCTGGACCGCATGAAAGAGCGTGCTGCTCAGATTTTCTCGGTGAAGAAGTCGTTGCTCGGGGTGAAGGTCACCGTCCATCCGCTACCCGGGCCTGACGCCGCCGCGGTTCGTGACGGGCTGAGCACCACCAAACCCGAAGCCGTCGTCGCGCGCACGCCGATCACGTTCTGGAGCGAGGTCTTCAGCGCGGTGTTACCGGAGAAGGTCGCCCGTGCGCTGTCCGACAGCGATCAGGCGGTGCTGGCCGCGCTGACCCTCAGCGCGCTGCGCGGCAACGACCCCGCCTGGGCCGTGCCGCTGTTGCAGCGTTGCCTGCCCGCCGATTACGGCACCTGCTACGACCCGTCCACCGCACATCCGGCGATCACCGCCGAGATGATCCGCGCGCTAACCAACGTCGCGGACGCCGCACCCCTGGTGCGCGTGGCCGCGGGCCTGCCCCGACCGTTCGCCCCCGACGTTGCCGCGGCACTGTTCGGATCCCTGGCAGGCACCGGCTGGGGCACGGCACGCCAACGCCGCGAGGCCGCCGCACATCTGGCGGCCGGGTATCCGCTGGACTGGCTGCGGCGCATCGCGACACTCGTCGACCACACCACAGACGAGGAACTACACAAGTTCTACGCGACCATCTTCGAGCTGCTCACCCTGCGATCCGACATTGCAAAGGAACTCCAATGACCGAAGCGCCCACGCTCCTGCGTCCGCACGCCGAGCAGTTGTTCGCCGCGGAACTCGCGGCCCTGCGCGCCGCAGATGACAAGCCCGTGCCGCCGAACTGGCTGATGTCGCCGCACGCCGTCGTTCGTTATCTGCTCGGTGGGGAAACCGTCGAGGGAGTGGAGATCACCCCGAAGTACATCGGTCCCCGGCGGATCATCGAGGTGGCCGTCGCGACACTGGCCACCGACCGGGCACTGCTGCTGCTCGGGGTGCCCGGAACCGCCAAGACCTGGGTGTCGGAGCATCTCGCCGCAGCGGTAGCCGGGGATTCGACGCTGCTGGTGCAGGGCACCGCGGGCACCGTCGAGGAAGCGGTGCGATACGGCTGGAACTACGCGCGGCTGATCGCCGAAGGCCCGTCACAGCAGGCCCTGGTTCCGTCACCGATCATGACCGCGATGCGCGACGGCAAGATCGCCCGCCTCGAAGAGCTCACCCGTATCCCGTCGGAGGTACAGGATGCGCTCATCACCGTGCTGTCCGAAAAGACCTTGCCGATACCCGAACTCGGTAGCGAGGTGCAGGCGACGCAGGGGTTCAACGTGATCGCGACGGCGAACGACCGCGACCGCGGCGTCAACGACCTGTCGTCGGCGCTGCGCCGCCGGTTCAACACCGTGGTCCTTCCGCTGCCTGCGAGCCTCGACGACGAGGTGGAGATCGTGACGCGCCGGGTGGCCGACGTCAGCGGGTCGCTGCAGCTGCCCGAGGTACCGACCTCGGCCGACGAAATCCGCCGGGTCGTCACGGTCTTCCGGGAACTGCGCTCGGGGCTGACCGCCGACGGCCGCAACAAGCTCAAGCAGCCGTCGGGCACCCTGTCCACCGCCGAGGCGATCTCGGTGGTCACCCAGGGCATCGCGATGTCGGCGCACTTCGGCGACGGAGTGCTCCGGCCGGCAGACACCGCAGCCGGCATCGTCGGCGCGGTCGTGAAGGATCCGGTCAACGACGCGGTGGTGTGGCTGGAATACCTCGAAGCAGTGGTGCGTGAACGCGACGGCTGGGCCGACTTCTACCGGGCATCGCGGGACGTCCTGCACTCGTGACCACCCACGTCCTGGGTATCCGGCACCACGGTCCCGGATCCGCGCGTGCCGTGGTGTCGGAGCTGGACCGCATCCAGCCGGACATCGTGGTGATCGAAGGGCCGGCCGATGCGGACCGGCTCGCCACCGACGTGGATGACACCGACATGGTGCCACCGGTGGCGATCATGGCCTATGCGGTCGATGACCCCGCGGTGTCGGCGTTCTGGCCGTTCGGCGGCTTCTCGCCTGAGTGGCAGGCGCTGCTGTGGGCCGCCCGCCACCGGGTGCCGGTGCGATTCTGCGATCTGCCCGCGGCCACTGTGCTGGCTCAGCGCGACCAGCGGCACGCGGACGTATCGCGGGTTCGGGTCGATCCGATCGCGGCGCTCGCCGATGCAGCGGGTTACGACGATCCCGAACGCTGGTGGGACGATGTGGTCGAATCCCGCACGGATGGAAGCGGATTCGAGGCGATCACCGAGGCCATGGGGACGGTGCGGGAGCTCGAACCCGACGAGGACGACGTAGTGGAGCAGCAGCGCGAAGCACACATGCGTCAGGTGATCCGCAAAGCCGTCAAGGAATTCTCGACGGTGGCCGTGATCTGCGGGGCCTGGCACGCTCCCGCATTGGCAGGGAAACTGCCCCCGGCAAGCGCGGATTCGGCAATGCTGCGCGGCCTGCCCAAGGTCAAGTCAGCGACGGTGTGGGTGCCGTGGACGCATTCGCGGCTGGCCGCGGCGTCGGGCTATGGCGCGGGTATCCGCTCGCCCGGCTGGTATCAGCACGCGTTCGTGGAGCGGGAACGTCCGGTGGAAACCTGGCTCACGCTGGCGGCCAGGGCATTACGCGACCACGACATCTTCGTCTCCTCGGCCCACGTCATAGAAGGAGTCCGGCTGGCCAACGCGCTGGCCGCGATGCGGGGCCGGGCCCATCCCGGGTTGAGTGAGGTCAACGAGGCCACCGAATCCGTGCTGTGCGAAGGATCCGACACCCGATTCGGGCTGATCGTGCGCGAACTGGTGATCGGGGAACGGCTGGGCGGCATTCCCGAACATCTGCCGATGGTGCCGCTGCTCGCCGACATCACCAAGCAACAGAAGGCATTGCGCCTCAAACCCGACGCAGGTGCCAAGCAGGTCACCCTCGACCTGCGCAAGCCGAACGACCTCGCGAAGTCCCATCTGCTGCATCGGCTCGCCGTGCTCGACATTCCGTGGGGCGAACCCGAGCTGACCACCGGGCAGGGCACGTTCAAGGAAGCCTGGACCCTGCAGTGGCAACCCGAGTTCGCCGTGAAGGTCGTGGTGTCGTCGGTATGGGGCAACACGGTGTACCGCGCCTGCAAGGCCAAACTGGCCGATAGCGCTGAGAACGCTACGCATCTGGGACAGGTCACCGCGGCGATCGAGGCCGCTCTGCTCGGTGGGATCGACGAAGCAGTCCCGCAACTGCTCGCGATCCTGGAGAACAAGGCCGCCGTCGACCGGGACCTCACGGAGCTCATGGCGGCCCTGCCCGCGCTGGCCCGGTCATTGCGCTACGGCGATGTGCGCCGCACCGACGCGGGTGCGCTCGGTGTGGTCACCACGTCGCTGCTGCGCCGCGTCAACGTCGGCCTGCCCGCGACGCTGACCGGGCTCGGCCCGGACGCGGCCGCCGAGATGCTCGCGCACGTCAACGCGGTCACCGACACCGTCGACCTGCTCGATGCCGACATCCGCGGGGAGTGGCTGGCCACGATCGCGCGTCTGGCCGATCGCGACGATCTGCACGGCAGCCTGGTCGGCCGTTTCGTCCGCATCGGCGTCGACGGAGCGGTGTTCACCACCAGCGAAGCAGCGCGACGCATGCGCCGCGCCTTGAGCATCGGGGCACCGGCCGACGAGAAGTCGGCCTGGATCGAGGGTTTTCTGTCCGGCAGCGGGCTGCTGCTGGTGCATGACACCGAACTGCTTTCTGTTATCGACGAATGGCTGACCGGTTTGACGGCAACGGAGTTCACCGACGTATTGCCGCTGGTGCGTCGGACCTTCAGCACCTTCGACGCGGGCATCAAACGCAACATCGGGCATGCGGTGGCCACGGCAGGCTCCGCTGTCCGCACCGAATTCGCCATCGACGCCGAACGCGCCCGCCCCGCGGTGATCGCGGCGGCGGCCATCTTCGCACGAGGTATCGCCCATGACTGACGAGACCATCGCCGACGAACGGGACCGCCGGTGGCGGCTGGTGCTGGGGTCGGACGCGGAGTCACTGCCGAGCCTGCAAGGCGGTGATGTCGAGATGGACAAAGCGCTGTCGGCGCTCTATGACCGCAGAGGGGGACTCGGCGGTTCGGCTCCATCGGTGGCGCGTTGGCTGGGCGATATACGAAAGTACTTTCCCAGCACGGTGGTTCAGGTGATGCAGCAGGATGCCATCGAACGGCTCAACCTGCGCATGCTGCTGCTCGAACCGGAGATGATGGACAGCGTCGTACCGGACCTGTCATTGGCCACCACGCTCATCACGCTGGGGCAGGCCATTCCCGACGAATCCAAGGCATCGGCCCGGGCCCTGGTGCGTAAGGTCGTCGAGGACATCGAGCGGCGCATCGCCGACGGCACCCGGGCCACGCTGCGCGGGGCGCTGTCCCGCAATGCCCGCACCAGCCGTCCGCTGGCGTCCGACATCGACTGGAACCGCACCATCGCGCGCAACCTGAAGACGTTTCAGCCCGAACTGAACACGATCATCCCCGAACGGCTGGTCGGGTTCCGCCGCGCCGGCCGCTCGGTGACCAAGGACATCGTGCTGGCCATCGACCAGTCCGGTTCGATGGCCGAATCGATCGTGTACTCCGCGGTTTTCGGCGCGGTGATCGCCTCGATGCGGTCGCTGCGCACGTCGCTGGTGGTATTCGATACCGAAGTCGTCGACCTCACCGGCCTGCTCGACGACCCCGTTGACGTGCTGTTCGGCACTCAACTCGGCGGCGGCACCGACATCAACCGAGCCATCGCGTACTGCCAGACCCTGATCACGCGCCCGGCCGACAGCATCTTCGTGCTGATCTCCGACCTCTACGAGGGCGGTGTCCGCGACGAGATGCTCGCCCGCGTCAGGCAACTCGTGGACGCGGGCGTCCAGGTGGTCGTGCTGCTGGCGTTGTCCGATTCGGGCGCACCGTCGTTCGACCGCGAGATCGCCGCCGATCTGGCCGCCATGGAGATCCCGGCGTTCGCCTGCACGCCCGACGCGTTTCCCGAGCTGCTGGCACTGGCCATCAACAAGGGCGACATCCGCGGCTGGGCGGACCGCACCGGCCTCGCCCAGCGCGGGATGGACGCGCCCTAGGCCCGCTGGCTGGAAACCGAGATGACCTCGCCGGTCAGGTAGCTCGAGTAGTCGCTGGCCAGGTAGGCGATGGTGGTGGCGATCTCCCACGGCTCGGCCGCGCGACCGAACGCCTCGTCCGAGGACAGCCGGTCCAGCAGGGCCGCATCGGCCGAGCGCTCCAGGAACTTGTGCCGCGCGATGCTCGGCGAGACCGCGTTGATCCGCACCCCGAACTCGACGGCTTCGATTGCGCTGCAACGGGTCAGTGCCATCACGCCGGCCTTGGCGGCCGCGTAGTGCGACTGCGAGTGCTGCGCGCGCCAGCCGAGAACACTGGCGTTGTTCACGATCACACCGCCGTGCTCGACGTCCCGGAAGTAGCGCAGGGCCGCGCGGGTGGCCCTCATCACCGAGTTCAGTGTGACGTTCAGGACCCGGTCCCACTCGTCGTCGGTCATGTCGACCAGCGGGGTCTCCCCGCCCAGACCGGCGTTGTTGACCAAAACGTCCAGGCGACCCATCTTTTCGACCGACCGGGCGATGAGTGCGTCCACCGCCTCGGTGGAGGTGACATCGCAGACCACGGCCTCGACCCGGCCCAGGCCGAGCTCTGCCAACTGATCGCGGGTCTCGTTCAGGCGTCGCTCGTGGTAGTCGGACACCACGACGTCGGCGCCCTCCAGCAGAGCGCGGCGCGCGGTGGACGAGCCGATACCGGTACCCGCGGCGGCGGTGACCAGGACGACCTTGCCCGCCAAAAGGCCGTGGCCCTCGACCTCATTCGGAGCGATGGACAGATTAGTCATACTTCTCTCCTCTGGGCTTCGCGCGAGCGCTCAGCCCTTGGCCTCTCGGGGTAGGCCGAGCACCCGCTCGGCGATGATGTTGCGCTGGATTTCGTTCGACCCGCCGTAGATGGTGTCCGAACGCGAGAACAGGTACAGCCGCTGCCACTCGTCGAACTCGCCCTCGGGCAGCGCCAGTCCGGCCATGCCCTGCACGTCCATGGCGATCTCGCCGAGCTCGCGATGCCAGTTGGCCCACAACAGCTTCGACACGTTGTCCTGGCCGGGCTGTTCGACATCCATCGTTGCCAGGGCGTAGGACCGCATGGCCTGCAGGCCGGTCCACGACTCGGTCAGCTTTTGGCGGATCAGCGGATCGTCGGCCGCGCCGGTGCGCTTGGCCAGCTCGACGAGGTTGGCGTGCTCACGGGCGTAGCGGATCTGCTGGCCCAGCGTGGACACCCCGCGCTCGAAGGTCAGCGTGCCCATGGCCACGCGCCAGCCGTCTCCGGGCTGACCGACCACGAGCGACGCCTCGGTGCGGGCGTCGTCGAAGAACACCTCGTTGAATTCGGAGTCACCGGTCAGCTGGATGATCGGGCGGATCTCGACGCCGGGCTGATCCAGCGGCACCAGCAGATAGGACAGACCGGCGTGCCGCTTGGAGCCCTTCTCGGTGCGCGCCACCACGAAGCACCACTGCGCCCAGTGGGCCAGCGACGTCCACACCTTCTGGCCATTGATGCGCCACTGTTCACCCTCGGCATCGAGCTCGGCCGTCGTCGCCACATTGGCCAGGTCGCTGCCGGCATTGGGCTCGGAATAGCCCTGGCTCCACAGCTCGGTGACGTCGAGGATCTTCGGCAGGAACCGCTGCTGCTGTTCGGGGGTGCCGTACTCGATGAGCGTCGGCCCGAGCAGTTCCTCGCCCAGGTGGTTGACCTTGTCGGGAGCGTTCGCGCGGGCGTACTCCTCGTAGAAGGCGACGCGATGCGCGACCGACAGCCCGCGGCCGCCGTGCTCCACCGGCCAGCCGAGGCAGGTCAGTCCCGCCGCGGCCAGATGCTGATTCCACGCCCGGCGCTCTTCGAAGGCTTCGTGTTCACGCCCCGGTCCACCCAGGCCCTTGAGCGCTGCGAATTCGCCAACAAGATTGTCTGCGAGCCACTGCCGGACCTCGGCCCGGAACTCCTGGACCTCTATCACCCCTGTAGGCTAACCTACCAAGCACTTGCTTTGTTAAGGGAGCATCGATGACGAGCGATCGCCGCACCGTTCCAGCGGTGCTGGACCGGGTTGCCGTGCAGTTTTCCGACCATGAAGCGCTGGTCACTGCCGGCGGGGCCGGCGATTCAGCAGGTGACGATAAGTGCCTCACCTACTCGGAACTGCGCGCGCACGTACGCCAAGCCGCCGCGGCGATGATCGACCTCGGTGTCGAACCCGGCGACCGGGTGGCGATCTGGTCCCCCAACACCTGGCACTGGGTGGTGGCCTGCCTGGCCACCCATTACGCCGGCGCGGAGATGGTGCCGCTCAACACCCGCTATACCGCCAGCGAGGCCACCGACATCCTGGCCCGCACCGAGGCCCCACTGCTGATCGCCTCGGGCGAGTTCCTGGGCTCCGACCACGCGGCCGAACTGGATCGCGACGCGCTGCCGGCGCTGCGGCACATCGTGCGGGTGCCCATCGAAAAACAGGACGGAACCTGGGACGAGTTCGTCGCCCGCGGGACCGACCTCGAAGCTGTCGACGCCCGCGCCGCGGCGGTACAGCCCGACGACGTCTCCGACATCCTGTTCACCTCCGGCACCACCGGACGCAGCAAGGGCGTGCGGTGCGCACACCGCCAGTCGCTCGACGGATCGGCGGCCTGGGCCGAGTGCGGTCAGGTCAGCAGCACCGACCGCTACCTGTGCATCAACCCGTTCTTCCACAACTTCGGCTACAAGGCCGGCATCCTGGCCTGCCTGCAGACCGGCGCGACGCTGTACCCGGTGCTGACGTTCAAGCCAGAGCAGGCCCTCAAAATCATCGCCGAACAGCGCATCACCGTCCTCCCCGGCCCGCCGACCATCTTCCAGACCCTGCTGGACCACCCGAAGCGCGCCGACTACGACCTGTCCTCGCTGCGCTTCTCTGTCACCGGCGCGGCCGTCGTCCCGGTGGTCCTGATCGAGCGGATGCAGTCCGAACTCGACATCGACATCGTGCTGACCGCCTACGGCCTCACGGAGGCGGCCGGCTTCGGCACCATGTGTCGCCCCGACGACGACGCCCTGACGGTGGCCACCACCTGCGGTCGGCCCATCGCCGATTTCGAACTACGCCTGGATGATTCGGGCGAGGTGTTGCTGCGCGGCCCCAACGTCATGCTCGGCTACCTCGACGACCCCGAGGCCACCGCGGCGGCCATCGACGCCGACGGCTGGCTGCACACGGGCGACATCGGCACGCTGGACACCCGCGGCAACCTGACCATCACCGACCGCCTCAAGGACATGTTCATCTGCGGCGGGTTCAACGTGTACCCGGCCGAGATCGAGCAGGTGCTGGCCCGGTTGGACGGGGTGGCCGAGGCCGCGGTGATCGGCGTGCCCGACGAGCGGCTCGGCGAGGTCGGCAAGGCCTACGTGGTGCTCAAGCCCGGGGTGGCGCTCGACGAGGCCGCCGTAATAGCCCACACCCGCGAGCATCTGGCGAACTTCAAGGTGCCGCGATCAGTTGAGTTTCTGGATGTGCTGCCGCGAAATCCGGGCGGCAAGGTGATCAAACCGGTGCTGCGCAGCAGAGGGACCCGAGAAGGGGTGCAATGGACCTGACATTCGACGACGAGACCGAGGCCTTCCGGGCCGAGGTCCGCGACTTCCTGAAAGCCAACCGGGAGTCGTTCCCGACGAAGTCGTACGACACCCTTGAGGGTTTCGAACAGCACCGCCGCTGGGACAAGGTGCTTTTCGACGCCGGGCTGTCGGTGATCGCGTGGCCCAAGGAGTACGGCGGCCGTGACGCCACCCTGCTGCAGTGGGTGGTGTTCGAGGAGGAGTACTTCCACGCCGGCGCTCCGGGCCGGGCCAGCGCCAACGGCACTGCGATGCTGGCGCCGACACTGTTCGCGCACGGCACCGAAGAGCAACTCCAGCGTGTGCTGCCGAAAATGGCCAGCGGCGAGGAGATCTGGGCCCAGGCCTGGTCCGAGCCGGAGTCCGGCAGCGACCTGGCCTCCCTGCGTTCGACGGCCACCAAGGTCGACGGCGGCTGGAAGCTCAACGGGCAGAAGATCTGGAGCTCACGCGCACCGTTCGGTGAGCGCGGCTTCGGCCTGTTCCGCTCCGACCCGGAGGCCCAGCGCCACAAGGGTCTGACCTACTTCATGTTCGACCTCAAGGCGCCCGGCATCACCGTGCGCCCGATCGCCCAGCTCGGCGGGGACACCGGTTTCGGCGAGATCTTCCTCGACGACGTGTTCGTGCCGGACAACGACGTGATCGGCGGCGTGCACGAGGGCTGGCGCGCGGCCATGAGCACGTCGAGCAACGAGCGCGGCATGTCGCTGCGCAGCCCGGCGCGCTTCATGGCTCCAGCTGAACGCCTTGTCGCGCAGTGGAAGTCCAATCCTGATCCGGTGTTCACCGACCGAGTCGCCGATGCCTGGATCAAGGCCCAGGCCTACCGGCTGCACACCTTCGGCACCGTGACCCGGCTGGCCAACGGTGGTGAGCTGGGCGCCGAGTCCTCGGTGACCAAGGTGTTCTGGTCCGACCTGGACGTCGCCCTGCATCAGACCGCATTGGACATGCAGGGTCCTGACGCCGAGTTGGTCGACCACTGGACCGAAGGTCTGCTGTTCGCTCTTGGCGGCCCGATCTACGCCGGCACCAACGAGATCCAGCGCAACATCATTGCCGAGCGCCTTCTTGGCCTGCCCCGGGAGCCGAAGTGAATTTCGAAATCGACGAACAGCAGCGGGACTTCGCGGCCAGCATCGACGCGGCGCTGAGCGCCGCCGATGTCCCGGCTGCGGTACGCGCCTGGGGCGAGGGTGACACCGGGCCGGGCCGAAAGGTGTGGGCACAGCTGACCGACCTCGGGGTCACCGCGCTGCTGGTGCCCGAGAAGTACGACGGCATCGAGGCACATCCTGTCGACCTCGTGGTCGCCCTGGAGCGGTTGGGCTACTGGGCGGTGCCCGGTCCGGTAACCGAATCCATCGCCGTCGCACCGATTCTGCTCACGAACGACGAGCGTTCGGGTGCGCTGGCCTCCGGCGAGCTGATCGCCACCGTCGCCATGCCTCCACAGGTGCCGCGCGCGGTCAACGCCGACTTCGCGGGACTGACGCTGCTGGCCGCCGACGGTCAGGTCGGTGACGCGACTGCCGGCGATGCGCACGATTCCGTCGACCCCGCCCGAAAGCTGTTCGACGTCACGGCCTCCGGTGACACCCAGGCCGCCGACACCGCGCGGGCCTATGAGTTCGGTGTCCTGGCCACCGCCGCCCAGTTGGTAGGCGCCGGCCAGGCCATGCTCGACCAGTCCGTCGAATACGCCAAGCAGCGAGCACAGTTCGGCCGGATCATCGGCTCGTACCAGGCCATCAAGCACAAGCTGGCCGACGTGCTCATCGCCGTCGAGCTGGCCCGCCCGCTGGTCTACGGCGCGGCGCTGTCGCTGGCCAGCCAGAAAGATGGGGCCACGTCGCCCGACACCGCACGTGACATCAGCGCGGCCAAGGTCGCCGCCGCCGACGCCGCCCTGCTGGCCGCCCGCTCTGCGCTGCAGACCCACGGCGCCATCGGGTTCACCCAGGAACACGACTTGTCCCTGTCACTGCTGCGCGTGCAGGCGTTGCGCAGCGCTTGGGGCGATCCCACCCTGCACCGCCGTCGACTGCTGGAGGTCCTCTCGTGAGTGAAGAACGCCAACTGCTGCGCGAAACCGTCGCCGCGCTGGTGGACAAGCACGCCTCCCCCGAGGCAGTGCGCACCGCGATGGAATCCGAACGCGGCTACGACGAGAAGCTGTGGAGCCTGCTATGCGAGCAGGTCGGCGCCGCCGCTCTGGTGGTGCCGGAGGAGCTGGGCGGCGCCGGAGGCGAACTCGCCGATGCCGCGGTGGTTCTCGAAGAGCTCGGTAAGGCCCTGGTGCCGACGCCGCTGCTCGGCACCACGCTGGCCGAGCTCGCCCTGCTGGCCGTCGGAGATCACGAGCCGCTCGAAGGTCTCGCCGAGGGCGCCTCCATCGGCACCGTGGCATTCGACGCCGACTACGTGCTCAACGGCGACGTGGCCGATGTCGTCATCGCCGCCGACGGGGAGAACCTGACCCGCTGGACCACGTTCACCGCCACTCCCAAATCCACCATGGATCTGACCCGCCGGCTGTCCGCGGTGATCCCCGGCGACACCGTCGTCCTCGGCGCCGACCCGGGACTGGCCGACACCGCGGCCCTGTTGATGGCCGCCGAACAGATCGGCGCCGCGTCGCGCTGCCTGGACCTCACCGTCGCCTACACCAAGGACCGGGTGCAGTTCGGCCGCGCGATCGGCAGCTTCCAGGCGCTCAAGCACCGGATGGCCGACCTGTACGTCAAGGTGTCCTCGGCGCGCGCCGTCGTCAACGACGCCATCGCCGCCCCGTCAGCCACCACGGCCTCTCTGGCCCGCTACTTCGCCAGCGAGGCGCTGTCCGCGGTGACGGCCGAGGCCATCCAACTGCACGGCGGTATCGCCATCACCTGGGAGAGCGACATCCAGCTGTACTTCAAGCGCGCCCACGGCAGCGCCCAGTTGCTGGGTCCGCCGCGTGAGCATCTGCGCCGGCTCGAAGCCGAGGTCTTCTAGGCGGCTCGGCCGCCGCCGTCTTCTAGCCTGCAATACATGGACAACCACGTCGCACTGCGAGCCGGAATCCCGCCGTTTCACGTCATGGACGTGTGGCTGGCCGCCGACGAGCGCCAGCGCATGCACGGCGACCTGGTCAACCTGTCCGCCGGGCAGCCCAGCGCCGGGGCGCCGACGGCGGTGCGTGATGCCGCCGTCGCCGCGCTGAACCAGGGCCAGCTCGGCTACACCGTCGCGCTCGGTCTCCCCGAGCTGCGCGCCGAGATCGCCGCGTCGTACCGCAAGTACGGTGTCGAGGTCGGCGTCGACGAGGTGGTGCTCACCACCGGATCCTCGGGCGGGTTCCTGCTGACCTTCCTGGCCTGCTTCGACGTCGGTGACCGGGTGGCGATCGCCAGCCCGGGCTACCCCTGTTACCGCAACATCCTCACCGCGCTAGGCTGCGAGGTGGTCGAGATCCCGTGCGGCCCCGAGACCCGGTTCCAGCCGACGGTCGCGATGCTCGACGCGCTCGATCCCCCGGTGGCCGGTGTGATCGTCGCCAGCCCGGCCAACCCGACCGGCACCGTCATCCCGCCCGCCGAGTTGGCCGCCATCGCGACATGGTGTGACGACTCCGGTGTGCGGTTGATCAGCGACGAGGTCTACCACGGCCTGGTCTACCCCGGTGCGCCCGAAACCAGCTGCGCGTGGCAGACCTCGCGCAATGCCGTTGTGGTCAACAGCTTCTCGAAGTACTTCGCGATGACCGGGTGGCGGCTGGGCTGGCTGCTGGTGCCCACCGGGCTGCAACGCGCGGTCGACCGGCTCACCGGCAACTTCACCATCTGCCCACCCGCACTGGCCCAGCATGCCGCGGTGGCCGCGTTCACGCCGGAGTCACTGGCCGAGGCCGACGGCCTGCTCTCGCACTACGCCGACAACCGCACACTGCTGCTCGACGGGCTGCGTGGCATCGGTATCGACCGGTTGGCCCCGACCGACGGCGCCTTCTATGTGTACGCCGACGTCAGTCACTACACCGACGACTCACTGGCCTGGTGCTCGAAGCTGTTGACCGAGACCGGTGTTGCCATCGCTCCCGGCATCGACTTCGACACCGTGCGCGGCGGCTCCTATGTCCGGCTGTCCTTCGCCGGGCCGACCAGCGATATCGAAGAGGCGCTGCGCCGCATCGGTGCCTGGTTGGGCTGACGCGCCCACCGATCGCGCCGAGACTACGGTTTTTGACGGGAAATCACGGATTTCACAGCAAAACCCGTAGTTTGGGCGGAGACAAGTGACGCGTACCAGTCCAGCAGATCCGGATTGTCCACGGCGCTGCGCTCGACCACCTTGGCCGCGTCAGCGCCCTGGAACAGCTTCTTGATCGGGACCTCGAGCTTCTTACCCGTGCGGGTGTGTGGGATGCCCGGGGCAACAAGGATGTCGTCGGGCACGTGCCGTGGCGACACCTCGGTGCGGATGGTCTGAATGATCTTGTCCCGCACTGTGTCCGTGAGCTCGACACCCTCGGCGAGCACCACGAACAACGGCATCCAGTACCCGCCGTCGGGCTGCTCGGCCCCGATCACCAGCGCCTCGGCGATCTCGGGCAACCGCTCGACCGACTGATAGATGTCGGCGCTGCCCATACGGATGCCGTTGCGGTTCAGGGTGGAGTCCGAGCGCCCGTGCACGACGACGCTGTCGTGATCGGTGATGGTGATCCAGTCGCCGTGCCGCCACACGCCGGGGAACATCTCGAAATAGGCATCGCGGTACCGGGATCCGTCGGCATCGTTCCAGAACGCGATCGGCATCGAGGGCAGTGGTTTGGTGATCACGAGCTCGCCGACCTCGCCGCGCACCGGATTGCCGGATTCGTCCCAGGCATCCACTGCCGCACCGAGGTAGCGCGCCGACAGCTCACCCGGCCACACCGGCACGGTCGGCACACCGCCGATGAAGGCCGACACCACGTCGGTTCCGCCGCTGATCGATGCGACCTGTACGCGCTCACCGACGTTGTCGCGCAGCCACAGTGCCGACGAGGGCGGCAGTGACGATCCGGTGATGCCCACGGTTCTCAACGCCGACAGATCATGCTCTTCGCGGGGTACCGCACCGGCCTTCGCACAGGCCAGCACATAACCGGGACTGGTGCCCAGAATCGTCGCACGGACGGTGGCCGCGATGTGCCACAGTGCGTCGGCCGCCGGATAGGTGGGGCTGCCCTCGTAACAGACGATGGTGGCCCCGACCAGCAGGCCGGCCACCTGGAAATTCCACATCATCCAGCTCGGGCTGGTGTACCAGAAGAAGGTGTCGTCACGACCGATGTCGGACTGCAGCGACACCGCTTTGAGGTGTTCGAGCAGCACGCCGCCGTGGCCGTGCATGATGCCTTTGGGCAGCCCGGTGGTGCCCGACGAATACAGAACCCAAAGCGGATGATCGAAATCGACCGGCGTCGTAGCCAACTCGCTCTTACCGGCGGTCGCCGACTCCCAGTCCAGCCAGTCGTCACGGGCCGCACCCAGTCGTGACACCAGCACCGAGGCCTTCAACGTGGGCAGACCCTCGCGGACTGCGGCGATATCGGCGCTCTTGTCGTGGGACTTGCCCCCGAACTGGTAGCCGTCGGCGGTCACCAACACCGTCGGCTCCAACTGACCGAGCCGGTCGAGAGCCGCCTTGGCGGTGTAGTCCTGTCCGCAGGCGCTCCAGATCGCGCCGATGCTCGCAGTAGCCAGGAAGGCGATGATCGCCTCGGCGATGTTGGGCAGGTAGCCGACCACCCGGTCACCCGGCTCCACGCCGAGCGATCGCAAGGTGTACGCGAATGACGCGGTACGGCGCAACAATTCGGCCCAGGACAGCTCGGTGACGGCGCCGCCCTCGGCGACGGTGAGAATGGCCGGTCGATCGGTCCGGGCCTGGCGGGCCACCTGGTCGACGTAGTTGAGCCGGGAACCGGGGAACCAGCGCACGCCCGGCATCGCGTCGCCGACGAGCACCTGCTCTGGCCGCTCACCCAGGTCGAAGTAATCCCACAGCGCGCCCCAGAATGCGGCCGGATCATCGACGGACCATTGCCACAGGCTCTGATAGTCAGGCGCGCTGATACCGGTGCGGGACTCCACGAACCGGGCGAAGTCGGTGACCTTCGCGGCCGCGACGCCTTCCGGGGTCGGTTCCCATTGAGCTTCTGTTGTGGTCATCGTGCGCTCCACCCACCATCCATCGTGTACGACGCCCCGGTCACCATCCGGGCGTTCGGCGACGCCAGCCAACCTACCAACGCGCCCACCTCTTCCGGCTCGACCAATTGCTTGACCGCGCTTTCCTTCAGCAGCACCTCGGCCAGCACGTCCTGCTCTGGAATGCCGTGGATGCGAGCCTGATCGGCGATCTGTTCGGTGACCAACGGGGTCCGCACATAGCCGGGGTTGACGCAGTTACTGGTCACCCCGTGCGGGCCGCCCTCGAGCGCGGTCACCTTCGACAACCCCTCCAGTGCATGCTTGGCCGTGACGTAGCCGGACTTGAACTCCGAGGCGCGCAGGCCGTGCACCGAGGAGATGTTGACGATGCGACCGAACCCCTGGGCATACATGTGCGGCAGCGCGGCGCGGATCAACAGGAACGGCACCTCGACCATCAAAGCCAGCAGCATCCGGAACCGCTCGGGCGGGAATTCCTGGATCGGGTGGATGCTCTGCACCCCGGCGTTGTTCACCAGGATGTCGCAGTCCAGCTGCAGCGTCTCCAGCGCCGAGACGTCGAGAAGGTCCACTGCCCAGGGCTTTCCGCCGATCTCCTCGGCCACGGAAGCCGCGGCAGGTCCGTTGATGTCGGCCACCGTGACCACCGCACCGAGGGACGCCAGCTCGCGGGCACATGCCGCGCCGATCCCGCTGGCAGCCCCGGTGACCAGTGCCGTGCGGCCGGCCAGATCGCTCATGCCGCGGCCCGCTGCAGATCGGCGGCATCGATGTCGGCCAGGTCCACACCCTTGGTCTCGCGGGTGAACGCCAGCGCGATCAGCGTCACGAGAGCGGCCAGCGCGAGGTACACCGCGATCGGCACGGAGGAGCCGTAGGTCTTCAACAACCAGACCGCGATAATCGGCGCCAGCGACCCGGCGGCGATCGAGGTGACCTGATAGCCAAGGGAGACACCGGAATAGCGCATCCGGGTGGGGAACATCTCGGACATCAGCGCGGGCTGCGGCGCGTACATCAGGGCATGGATCACCAGGCCAAGCGTGATGGCCCCGATCACCGGCAGATACTGACCGCTGTCCATCATCGGATAGGCGAAGAAGCCCCAGCAGGCTGCTCCGACAGCACCGAAGAAGTACACCGGACGACGTCCGTAACGGTCCGAAAGCGCCCCTACCGTCGGGATGGCCACGAGGTGCACCGTGTGGGCGATGAGCAGCCACCACAGGATGTCGCTGGTGTCGGAGTGCACGTGCTCCTTGAGATAGGTGATCGAGAACGTGACCACCAGGTAGTACATGATGTTCTCGCCGAAACGCAGGCCCATCGCGGTGAACACCCCGCGCGGATAGCGCTTGAGCACCTCGATCGCACTGAACGAGCTGGCCTTGATCTGTTCGGCTTCCTGTTGGGCCGCAACGAAGATCGGAGCGTCGGTCACCTTGGTGCGGATGTAGTAGCCGATCAGCACCACCACAGCCGACAGCCAGAACGCCACGCGCCAACCCCAGGACAGGAACGCGTCGGCACTGAGCAGTCCGTTCAGCAGCAGCAACACCACGGTCGCCAGCATGTTGCCTACCGGCACGCCGGCCTGCGGCCAACTGGCCCAGAAACCGCGCGAACGGTTCGGGCTGTGCTCGGCCACGAGCAGCACGGCACCACCCCACTCGCCGCCGACCGCGAAGCCCTGCAGGAACCGCAGGACCACCAGCAAGATCGGTGCCAGGTAGCCGATCTGCGCGTAGGTCGGCAGGCAGCCCATCAGGAACGTGGCCAAGCCGACGAGTACCAGGCTGAACTGCAGCAGTTTCTTGCGGCCGAACTTGTCGCCGTAGTGACCGAACACGATGCCGCCCAGGGGGCGGGCCAGGAAGCCGATGGCGTAGGTACCGAAGGCCGCCATGATGGTGTCCAGGTCATTGCCGCCCTGCGGGAAGAACAACTTGTTGAACACCAGCGTGGCGGCGGTTCCGTACAGGAAGAACTCGTACCACTCGACCACCGTGCCCGCCATCGATGCGGCGACGACACGGCGCAGACCGGTCATATTGGGCGCGCTCATCCGCGGCTCTCCTCATTGCTCATTACTGTGATGCCCCTTACAGCTTTCGTGAGTATTCATGCACGCCGAACTCGCCGCAATGGGTAAAACCGCACGAGCAGTCTGCAAAAATGCAGAAATGGACGGTCCGCAACGCTCCGGGCGCCCCAGCGCGGACGATCTGCTCGTGCTGCTCGCGGTCGGCCGGTCCGGCCGCTACACCGCCGCGGCCGATGAGCTGGGCATCAACCACACCACGATCTCGCGGCGTATCGCCGCGTTGGAGCAGGCCATCGGGGGCCGGGTACTGACCCGGGCCGGCGGCGGCTGGGAACTCACCGACCTCGGCCGCGAGGCGCTGGCCGCCGCCGAGGCCGTCGAGTCCGCGGTATCCACCCTGAGTACCACCGGCGCCCGGCAACTCGAGGGCGTGGTCCGGGTCTCGGCGACGGACGGCTTCAGCGCCTACATCGCCGCCCCCGCGGCGGCCCAGGTGCAACGCCGTCACCCTCGCCTGACCGTCGAGATCGTGACCGCCACCCGCCGCGCTTCTCAACAGCGGTCGAGCCTGGACCTCGAGATCGTGGTGGGAGCGCCCCAGGTACGACGAGCCGAGGCGATCCGCCTCGGTGACTACTGCCTTGGCCTGTACGGCGCGCGCTCCTATCTCGCCGAACACGGCACCCCGTCCGGCATCGCGGACCTGGCCCGATTTCCGTTGGTCTACTTCATCGATTCGATGTTGCAGGTCGATGACCTCGACATGGCCACCAGCTTTGCGCCGGCCATGCGCGAATCCGTGACGTCCACCAACGTTTTCGTTCACGTCGAGGCCACCCGCGCCGCTGCGGGGCTGGGGCTGCTTCCGTGTTTCATGGCCGACCGGCACGAGGATCTGGTTCGGGTGCTGCCCACAGAACTGACGGTTCGGTTGAGCTACTGGCTGGTGGCCCGGGCCGAGACGCTGCGCCGCCCGGTGGTGGCCGCCGTGGTCAAGGCGATCCAGGATCGGATGGCCGACCAACACGATGTGCTGCTCGGCATTCGCTGAACCGATGAGAAGAATGCTTGCGGTCCGGCCCCGATATTGCTGCAGTGAGCGGTATGCCATTCATCGAGCACGAACGCGGCCGCGCCTACTACCGGCACTGGGCCGCAGCGGAACCCCGCGCAGCCGTCGTCTTCCTGCACGGGTTCGGTGAACACACCGGGGTCTACCACCGGTATGGTTTCGCGCTCAATGCCGCGGGCATCGACCTGTGGGCGGTCGATCAGTTCGGGCACGGACTGACTCCGGGCACCCGGGGCGACTTCGGCAGCATCGAGGACAGTTGGGCACTGGCGGAGGCACTGACCACCCTCGCCGAGCAAGAGAGCGCCGGCATACCGCTGGTGGCACAAGGACATTCGTTCGGCTCGGTGGTGACCCTGTTCCGGCTGCTCGGTGCACCCGACCGGTATCGGGCCGGCATCATCTCCGGCGCTCCGTTGGTGCCGATCCCCGAGATGCTCGATGCGGACACCGAATTGGACCTGGACCCCACCTGGCTCTCGTCCGACCCGTTCTACCTCGACGCCCTGGAGAACGATCCACTGGCCTTCGTCGACGCCGATGGAGCCGCGCTCACCCGCGAGCTGGACCGGGCCTGGGACCGGTTCGGTGCCGAACTGCCCAAGCTGACCGTGCCGACCCTGGCCCTGCACGGTTCTGCCGACGTCATCGCCCCGATCGGTGCGGTGAAGGCCTACTCCGAACAGATAGAAGCATTGCAGTTCAAGGAATTTCCGGGTGGGCGCCACGACATCCTCAACGAGTCCGCGCACCGCGAGGTCGCCGTGGACATCGTGGAGTTCATCGGCGCTCACATCGGCTAGCGCGCAGCCTCATACCCCGCCGTGAGCCAGTAGATGGTCCGATCGAGGCTGGGCAGGATCTCGGTGATGGCGATCTCGCCCGCGGTGAAGCGGCCGACCAGACCGAACACCAGGCTGGTCACGATGGTGTCGAGATCGTGGACGAATGCCTCGTCCACCCCGGTCAGGATGGACCGACCCGTGGGTACGACGATATCGAGGCCCCGGCGCACCAGGCGGTCCCCGCCCGGCGCCGCCCTGGCCCGCGAGTAGGCCCTGAGCATGTCGGGGTGCTTCTCCCACGGCTCGAAGATGGTGCGGAACATCCGCATCAGCGCCTCGTAGAGGGACTCCTCCGACTCACGCACCTGCCCGGCCACTCCCGAGTACCGGTTCTCGGCCATCCAGGAATCCAGCGCGGCCAGGATCAACTCGTCGCGCGTGGCGTAACGCTTGTAGATCGTGGCCAGTGAGGTCTTGGCCCGGCGTGCCACCTCACGCAGTTGCACCCCTTCATAGCCCTCGGTCTCAAGGAGGTCCACGACGATGTCGAGGACCCGATCACGTTCAGCTGCCACTTTGAGAACACCCTTGCCGCCGGAGAGTAACCACGTTACCGTACCGCTGTAACACGGTTACAGCCATTCGGCGAAGCGAGGATCAATGGGAAATCTGGACGGAAAAGTCGCCTTCATCACCGGGGTAGCCCGAGGTCAGGGGCGCAGTCATGCGGTGACACTCGCCGGTGAAGGCGCTGCCGTCATCGGTGTGGACATCTGCGCCGACATCCCATCGAACGGGTATCCGATGGCCAGCCGCGACGAGCTCGACGAGACGGTCGCCCTCGTCGAGGCAGCGGGCGGCAAGATGGTCGCCGCCGTCGCCGACGTCCGCGATTTCCATGCGCTCAAAGCCGCACTCGACGCGGGCGTCGAGCAGTTCGGGCGCCTGGACATCGTGCTCGCCAACGCGGGCATCGCCACGATGGCATTCCGCGAGCTGACCATCGAAGAAGACCTCGATATGTGGAACGACGTGATCGACGTCAACCTCGTCGGCTCGTTTCACACCGCCAAGGCCGCGATCCCCCACTTGATCGAGGGCGGGCGCGGTGGATCGATCGTCTTCACCAGTTCGACCGCCGGACTGCGCGGCTTCGGTGGGCTCCAGGGCGGAGGCCTGGGCTACGCGGCATCCAAGCACGGCATCGTCGGGCTGATGCGCACCCTGTCCAATGCCCTTGCCCCACACAGCATCAGGGTCAACTCGGTGCATCCCACCGCGGTCAACACCATGATGGCGGTCAACCCGGCGATGACGGCGTTCCTGGAGAACTACCCCGACGGCGGTCCACATCTGCAGAACCCGATGCCGGTGTCATTGCTGGAGCCGCAGGACATCAGCGCGACCATCAGCTACCTGGTGTCCGACGCTGCCCGCTACGTCACCGGAGTCACCCTCCCCGTCGACGCCGGCTTCACGAACAAACTCTGATGGGGCGGGTCACCGGCAAGCGCGTGCTGATCACCGGCGCAGCACGTGGCATGGGCCGAAGCCATGCCGTACGCCTCGCCGAGGAAGGCGCCGACCTTATCCTCATCGACATCTGCGAATCGCTGCCGGAGGTGGAATATCCCCTGGCCACCCGCGACGATCTCGACGAAACCGCCAGCCTGGTCAGGGAACTCGGCCGTCAGGCGCTGACCTATGTGGTCGACGTGCGCGACGGTGCGGCATTGAGCGCCGTGGTCGCCGAGGGAGTGGCCGTGCTCGGCGGTCTGGAGGCCTCGGTTGCCAACGCCGGGGTGCTGACCGCGGGCACCTGGGACACCACCACCGCGGAGCAGTGGCGCACCGTCGTGGACGTGAACCTGATCGGCACCTGGAACACCTGCGCAGCCGCACTGCCGCATCTGGTGGAACGCGGCGGCAGCCTGATCAATGTCAGTTCGGTGGCGGGGCTCAAGGGTTCACCGCTGCACACGCCCTACACGGCATCCAAACACGGTGTGGTCGGCCTCAGCCGTGCCCTGGCCAATGAGCTTGCCGCGGTGAACGTTCGGGTCAACACCGTGCATCCCACGGGAGTCGCCACCGGGTTGCGGCCGGACAGCCTGCACACCCTGCTCCACGAGACTCGTCAAGACCTGGGTCCGATCTTCCAGAATGCGCTGCCGATCCAGATGACCGAGGCGCTGGACATCAGCAATGCGGTGCTTTTCCTGATCTCCGACGAAGCCCGGCACGTCACCGGCCTGGAGTTCAAGATCGACGCCGGGGTGACGATCCGATGACCGCATCCGACACCCGGGCCGAGCGCGGCAGGCGCGAATTCGCCGAGGTGATGACGTTCACGGCCCCCGAGGACGATTCTCCTGCGACCGCCAACCTCATCGACTTCGTGTTCGCCGAGGTATGGCCGCGGGCCGCCTTGAGCCGCCGGGATCGGCGATTCGTCACGCTGCCGTGCGTCGCGGCGGCCGATGCCGACGGGCCGTTGCGCGACCACGTGTACGCCGCACTCAACAGCGGCGATGTCTCCATCGTCGAAATGAGGGAAACCGTCCTGCATTTCGCGGTGTACGCCGGCTGGCCCAAGGCCTCTAGGTTCAACGGCGTGGTGGACGAGCAATGGGAGCGCATTCACCACGAACGCGGTCTCACGCCGCCGGCACCGAGTCCGCTCCTGCCGCTGACCACACCGAGTGATCCAGAGGACCGCTTGGCCTGCGGCGAGCAGTCCTTCCGGGACGTCAACTGCATGCCATACACGCCGATTCGGGACAATCCCTTCTCAGGTGCCGGCATCCTCAACTTCGTCTTCGGGGAGATGTGGCTGCGCCCCGGACTCGGGATGAAGGAACGTCGACTGGTAACGGTGGCCTGTGTGGCGTTTCAGGACGCGCCCATTCCAATCGTCAGCCACGTCTACGCCGCGCTCAAGAGTCGCGACGTGTCTTTCAAGGAAATGGACGAACTGGCATTGCATTTCGCGGCCTATTACGGATGGCCCAAGGCCTCGCACCTGAACCAGGTGATCGGAGAGCAGAAGCAGCGGGTGTTGCAGGAATGGGAAGCCGAAGCGTGATCTTCGAGCACATCTACCCGGCCACCGGCCAACCGAACGGAACCGTAGCGCTGGCCGGTGCCAGCGAGATCGACAACGCGGTGCAAGCGGCGACCAAGGCGCAGCGGCAATGGGTCTCGCTCACCGCCGACCGGCGCCGGGACCTGCTGATCGACCTGGCCGACGTCGTGCACGAGCACCTCGACGAGCTCGCGAAACTCAACGTGGCCGACTACGCGGTGCCGATCTCGTTCGCGGGCACCGCAGTCCTCCTCGAAGGGTTCCTGCGACATTTCGCGGGCTACGCCGACAAACCGCACGGGGTGACGACTCCAGTCAGCGGGTCGTTCGACATCAACCTCGTCGAACGCGAGCCGTACGGCGTCGTCGGCGTCATCACGCCGTGGAACGGCGCCCTGGTCGTCACCGGATCGTGTGTCGCCCCGGCCCTGGCAGCCGGCAACGCCGTCGTCCTCAAACCCTCGGAACTCGCCCCGTTCGCGGCGCTGCGTTTCGGCGAGCTGTGCGTCGAGGCGGGATTGCCCGAGGGCCTGGTGGCCGTCGTCCCAGCCGATGCCGATGGTGGCGACGCCCTGGTGCGTCATCGAGGTATCGGCAAGATCGCCTTCACCGGCGGTGGGGTGACAGCACGCAAGGTGCTGCAAGCTGCCGCAACGAATCTGACGCCGGTGGTCACCGAGCTGGGCGGCAAATCAGCCAACATCATCTTCGCCGATGCCGACCTGGACCTGGCCGCATCGCTGTCGGCACATCAGGGCCCGCTCATGCAATCAGGCCAGAGCTGCGCGTGCGCGAGCCGGATACTCGTCCATGATGCGGTCTACGACGAATTTCTCGAGAAGTTCCTCGGCATCGTCGGCGCGGCCCGCATCGGTGACCCGATGGATCCCGCGACCACGTTCGGGCCGGTGATCAGCCAGGCGGCCGCCGAGCGGATCCTGGCCGCCGTCGATACCGCCGTGTCCAGCGGGGCGGGCGAATTGTTGTTGGGCGGCAAGCGGATCGATGGCGACGGCTACTACGTCGAGCCGACCGTGTTCGGCGGCGTCGACAACGCCTCGGAACTCGCGCAGTTGGAGACCTTCGGGCCGGTGGTCTCGGTGATGAGATTCCGCGACGAGGACGAGGCCGTGCAGATCGCCAACGACACCCCGTACGGCCTGAACGCATTTGTTCAGACGACGGATCTCAACCGCGCGCACCGAGTGGCCCGTCGACTCGAGTCCGGTTCGGTGTGGATCAACCAGTTCAGCCAGATCTCGCCGCAGGGACCGTACGGCGGCTACAAGCAGAGTGGCTCGGGCCGCACTGGCGGTATCGAAGGCCTCCACGAGTTCCAGCAGGTGAAGAACATCCGGATCGCTGTGCGCTGATTTCCCGGCTCCGGTTGACGTGAGCCAGACAACACTCCACAATAACCGTCATGTTCGGTCAGAAATCCACATTGACGGTCAGCCGTGCTGCCGGTTGAGCGTCATGAGGCGATCGTCGAGGCGGTAGGCACCGCGCAGGCGGTCAGCACGGACGAACTCGTCCGCCGCCTCGGGGTATCGGCCGAGACGGTCCGCCGCGACCTGGCCTTTCTCGAAGAGCGCGGAGCGTTGCGCCGGGTTCACGGCGGCGCCGCGGCGGTTGCCGACCACCGACCCATCGAGCCTCCGTACTCCGAGCGCACGATGATCCGGCACCAGGCCAAGGCCCAGCTGGCCCGGGTGGCTGCGGGACTGCTCGAAAACGGGCAGACCGTGATCATCGACATCGGCACCACGGCCGTCGCCGTCGCCCACGCCATCCCCCGCAGCTTCACCGGCACCGTGATCACCCCTTCGCTGCCGGTCGCGATCGAGCTGGCCGACCGCCCCGGAATCCAGTTGCTGCTGGCCGGCGGACGGGTCCGGGCCGGCGACCTGGCCTGCTCGAACGCACACACCAAGGCGTTCTTCACCGACATTTACGCCGACATCGCCCTGCTCGGCTCCGGCGGCGTGGACGCGGCGGCCGGGCTCACCGACTTCCATCTCGACGAGATCGACGTACGCCGCACGATCATCGCCAACAGCGCGCGCAGCTACATCCTGGCCGACTCCTCCAAGCTCGGACAGGTAGCGCCCTATCGGGTGTGCGATCTGAGCGCCGTCAACGGCCTGATCACCGACCAGAACACCGATCCGGCCGTTGCAGCGGCCTTCGAAGAGACGGGAGGTGTGGTCATGCCGGCGCGGCCGGCAAGCGCCTGAAACGGGTGCGGGCGACGTTGCAGCGTCGCCCGCGGACCGAGCCTCATCATCGCGAAACAGTCAATTTCCCTCAGAAAGCCCGATCATGCCCAATTCTTCCACACCGCCCACACCACCGAGCCGCCCCGAAAACGTGTCCGCATACGGCTATACCGAGACCCTGGAACGCGGCACCGGCAAGTTCGCCTCCTTCGCCGTGGCGTTCGCATTCGTCTCGATCGCCACCGGCATCTTCACCACCTACGGCAGCGTGCTCAACAGCTCCGGCCCGATGGGCATCTGGACCTGGCCGATCGTCATCGTCGGCCAGGTGGCGGTGGCCCTGCTGCTCGGCTCGCTGGCCGCCCGCATCCCGGTGACCGGCTACGCGTACCAGTGGGTGTCGCGGCTGGCCAACCCCATCCTCGGCTGGATCACCGGGTGGATCTCGTTCACGTTCCTGGCGATCGTCGTCGTCGCGGTGGACTACACCGTGGCGGCCACCGTGGTGCCCGCATTGTTCGACTTCACCGGAACCCCGTTGACGTCATTCGAGATCACCGCCGCGGTGCTGCTGCTGCAGGCCATCTTGGTCGGACTGTCGACCAAATGGACCGAGCGGGTCAACAACTTCGCCGTCACCGCGGAGCTGATCGGGATGGTCGCCCTGGTGGTCCTGCTGTTCGTCGTGGGTGTGGTCGCCCACAAGCTGTCGGTCGGCAACCTGTTCTCCCGGGGTGACATCCCGGCCGAGGGGTACTGGAGCTTCGGGACCGCCACCTCGGTGGGCCCGTGGATGCTCGGCTTCCTGCTCGGCGCCTTCACCATCGTCGGCTTCGAGTCCGCCGCGAATCTGGCCGAGGAAACCAAGAAGCCCGAAATCGTTGTGCCGCGCGCAATGTGGCAGGCCGTGCTGGCCTCGGGCGTGCTGGGTTTCCTGTTCCTGTTGGTGGTGACCGCCGCCGTCAACGATCCGACCACGCTGGCCCAGTCGGGCACCCCGATCGCCGACGTGATCCGTGACATCCTCGGCTCCTTCGTCGGCACCGCGCTGCTGGTGCTGGTGGCGGTCGCGATCTTCGCCTGCGGCCTGGTGATCCTGATGAGCGGCGTGCGCCTGGTCTGGGCGATGTCGCGCGATCAGCGCTTCCCGGGATGGCAGTTGCTGCACAAGGTCTCGCCGCGGTTCCGCACCCCGGCCAATGCCACCGTGTTCATGGCAGCCACCTCGGCGGTGATCCTCGGGATCTTCTCGACCAGCACCGACGCGTTGTTCAAGCTGTTCTCCGCGGCCACTCTGCTGCCCGCATCCATCTACGCCATCACCATCGCGCTCTACATCGCGACCCGCAAGAAGCTGCCCGCCAGCGCCGGATTCAGCCTGGGCCGCTGGGAGATTCCGGTCCTGGTGATCGCCGTGGTGTGGCTGGTGTTCGAACTGTCGCTGTTCCGCGACGCGTCCTTCAAGGATCCTTGGTTGTACGTCCTGGCAATGGTGGCGATCGGTGCGGTCTACCTCGGCTACCTGCTGGTCACCCGAGGCAAGGAGGGTTTGAAGATGCCCGAGCTGGCCTCGATCGACGCCGAACTGGACCATGTCGCAGGCGATACCGAGGACGCCGTGAAATGACGGTACTGGCCATCGACCAAGGCACCTCGGGCACCAAGGCGATCGTTGTCGATCCCCAAGAGGGTGTAGTAGGCGTTGCCGAGGTCGCTGTCCACCCGCGCTACCTCGACGGCGGCGGCGTCGAGCAGGACCCGGCAGAACTGCTGGAGTCCGTGCTCGGCGCCGGACGCGCCGCCCTCGACGAGGCCGGCCGCCCTGTCGACGCGGTTTCGCTGGCGAATCAGGGCGAGACCGTGCTGGCCTGGGATCCCGGGACCGGCAAGCCGCTGACCCCGGCCATCGTATGGCAGGACCGCCGGGCCGAGGCCTTGTGCGCCGACCTCGGCGCACATGCCGACATGCTCGCCGCCCGAACCGGATTGGTGCTCGACCCCTACTTCTCGGCGCCGAAGATGGCCTGGCTGCGCCGCAACATGGGAGCCGCGGCCGGCAGTGTCGTAACAACATCCGACACGTGGCTGCTGCACCAGCTCACCGGCGAGTTCGTCACCGACGCCACCACTGCCAGCCGCTCGGCGGCCGTGGAACTGGGCGGCCGGGACTGGAGCCACGAGTTGCTCGCAGTGTTCGGGCTGGACGGCGAACGGCTGCCCCGAATCGCCGCAAACGACGAGATCATCGGCACCACATCGGCTTTCGGATCGGATGTCCCGGTCGGCGGCATCGTGGTGGACCAGCAGGCCGCGCTGCTGGCCGAGGCGTGCCTCGAACCCGGCATGGCCAAGTGCACGTTCGGCACCGGTGCCTTCCTGCTGTCGAACACCGGGACCACCCCGGTGCGCTCGACCACGGGTCTGACCTCGTCGGTGGCCTGGCGGGTCGGCGGCATCGACTCGTTCTGCATCGACGGCCAGGTCTACACCGCCGCATCGGCCGTCAAATGGCTCACCTCGCTCGGCGTGATCAGCGGAGCCGCGGAGATGGATGCCATCGCCGAACCCGACAACGGCGGGGTGATGTGCGTGCCCGCGCTGGCGGGCCTTGCCGCGCCATGGTGGAAATCGCAAGCCACCGCGACGATCTCGGGCATGACCCTGTCGACCGGGCGCGGCCACATCGTGCTGGCGGTACTGCAGGGCATCGCCGCACAGGTCGCCGAACTGGTGTCGGCGATCGACGCCGACGCACCGCCGCTGACCCGGCTGCGTACCGACGGCGGGCTGACCCAGTCCACGGTCCTGATGCAGGCCTGCGCCGACATCCTGCAGGTGCCCGTCGACGTGTATCCCTCAGCGCACGCCACCGCGCTGGGCGCTGCCGCGCTGGCGCGGCTCAGCCTGGCACCCGAGAAGTCGGTGTCCGACGTCGTCGCCGACTGGACCCCGTCGGCCTGCTACGAACCCCGGTGGAGCCCGGCGCGCGCCGCCGAATTCCGCTCGGCCTGGCGAGAGCTGGCCGAAACCACGTATCACCAGGAGAATTCATGAACACCCCGACCTCCGACGCCTTTGACGTCGTGGTCATCGGAGCCGGCATCGTCGGCTCAGCCATAGCGCGTGAGCTGTCCGGATACCAACTGTCGGTTGCGCTGCTCGAAGCCCGCGACGATGTCGGCGACGGAACCAGCAAGGCCAACACGGCGATCCTGCACACCGGGTTCGACGCCAAACCCGGAACGCTGGAATCCACCATGGTCAGCCGCGGCTACGAACTGCTCTCCGACTACGCGGCCCACACCGGGATCCCGGTCGAGCACACCGGCGCCATCCTGGTGGCCTGGGACGACGAACAGCTCGATGCCCTACCGGGGTTGAAAGAGAAGGCCGAGGCCAACGGGTATCACCGGTGCGAGATCGTCGATTCCGCAGCCGTCTACGCCGCGGTTCCTGACCTGGGGCCGGGCGCCCTCGGCGGACTCACCGTGCCTGACGAGTCGATCATCTGCACCTGGACGGTCAACCTCGCGCTGGCCACCGACGCCGTCAACCGGGGCACCACCCTGCTGACCGATCACCGGGTGGAGCGCGTCGAGACCGGTGCCGAGGTCACCACGCTGCACACCTCCGCGGGCACTGTGCGCACCCGATGGGTGGTCAACGCGGCCGGTCTGGGCGCCGATGTCATCGACAACCTGTTCGGCTTCTCCCGATTCACCGTGACCCCGCGCCGCGGCGAGCTCATCGTCTACGACAAGCTGGCCCGACCGTTGGTCGACAAGATCGTGCTGCCGGTGCCGACCTCGCGCGGCAAGGGCGTTCTGGTCAGCCCCACCATCTACGGCAACGTCATGCTCGGCCCCACCTCCGAGGACCTCACCGACCGCGGCGCAACAGGCACTTCGGAGAGCGGATTCGAGTTCCTGCTCGAAAAGGGTCGCGCGCTGATGCCCCGACTCCTTGCCGAGGAGGTCACCGCGACCTACGCCGGGCTGCGCGCGGCGATCGACCACGGGGACTACCTGATCGAAGCCGATCCGGCGCAGCATTACCTGCTGGTCGGCGGCATCCGGTCCACCGGCCTGACCGCGGGCATGGCGATCGCGGAATACGCCCGTGATCAACTGGTCTCGGCCGGCCTTGAGCTGACCCCGGCCGTCGATCTGCCCGACCCGCCGCAGATGCCCAATCTCGGCGAGGCATTCCCCCGTCCCTATCAGCAGGCCGAGAAGATCGCCGCCGACCCCGCCTACGGCCGGATCGTGTGTTTCTGCGAACGGGTCACCGAAGGTGAACTGCGCGATGCCTGCCATTCCGTCATCCCACCCGCGGCCCTGGAAGGCCTGCGTCGACGCACCCGCGTGATGAACGGTCGTTGCCAGGCATTCTTCTGCGGTGCCGAGGTGCAGTCGGTCTTCGAGCGGGAATCTCAGGAGAGCAATCAGTGAGCACCTACGACGTCGCGATCATCGGCGGCGGGCCCGCGGGTCTTACCGCCGCGGCCGAGCTGGCCCGCGACTCAAGCCTGAATGTGGTTGTGCTGGAACGCGAATCCGAAGCCGGAGGCATTCCGCGGCACAGCGACCATCCTGGCTACGGCATCCGCGACATGAAGACGTTCATCGGCGGGCCGGCCTACGCGCGCCGCCTGGTCCGCGAGGCCACAGCGGCCGGGGCCGCGATCCGGACGGCCACCATGGTCACCGGCTGGGCCGGCGACAGGTCCCTTGAGCTCACCTCGCCCGACGGGCGCGAACGCCTCGACGCACGTGCGGTCATCCTGGCCACCGGTGCCCGCGAGCGGGCCCGCCCGGCCCGGATGATCCCCGGCGACCGGCCCGGTGGCATCTACACCACCGGGCAGCTGCAGAACACCGTGCACCTGCAGCACCGCAGTGTGGGCAAGCGGGCCGTCATCGTCGGGGCCGAACTGGTCAGCTACTCGGCGGTGCTTACCCTCAAGCACGCGGGATGCGAAACCGCTTTGATGACAAGCGAATACCCGTCACCCGAGTCCTACGCGATGTTCAACATCGCCGGCCGGACCCCGCTGATGAACGTCGAGGTCGCCACCACCACCCGGGTGACCCGCATCATCGGCAAGGGCGTCGTCGTCGGCGTAGAGGTCGAGAACACGCGGACCGGGCAACGCCGCATCGTGGCCTGCGACACCGTGGTCTTCACCGGCGACTGGATTCCCGACCATGAGCTGGCCCGCTCCGCCGGCCTCGACATGGACCCGAGCAGCCTGGGGCCCGTCGTCGACACCGCGCTGCGGACCAGCCGGGAGGGGGTGTTCGCGATCGGCAATCTGCTGCACCCGGTGGACACCGCCGACATCGCCGCGCTCGACGGCCGTCACGTGGCCGCGCAGGTGCGTCGCTACCTAGACGGTGCGCCCACCCCGAACCAGGCGATCCGCATCGAAGCCGCAGCCCCGCTGCGCTGGGTCGCCCCGGGCCTGCTGAGGCCGGGCGATCCCGCACCCGCGCGGCATCGGCTGCTGCTATGGACCGACAGCCTGGTGCGCATCCCGAGAGTGGTTGCACGCCAAGATGGAAAGGTCGTCGGCCGCAAGACCCTGCCGTGGCCGGCCTCACCGGGCCGGGTGTTCAGGGTGCCGTCCAGCATCCTCGACGCGGTCGATCACCGCGGCGGACCGGTCAGCCTTTCGCTGGGGTGAACGTGATGTTGAGTTCGGTGAGACCCCGCAGCAGGAACGTCGGCTCGTAGTTGTAGTTCCGTCGTCCGGCCGGGCCGTGGGCGGATTCATCGATCCCGATGTCCCGCATACGGTCCAGGAGGCGACGGACGGTGATCTGTCCTTCGACCCGGGCCAGCGGCGCCCCGGCGCAGGTGTGGATGCCCCGGCCGAAAGCGATGTGTTCACGGACGTTCTTGCGATCTGGCCGGAACTCGTGTGGATCGTCGAACTTGCGGGGATCGCGGTTGGCCGCACCCAGGCACAGCATGACGATGGTCCCGGCCTTCAGGTGCACCCCGCCGAGGGTGGTGGTCTTGCGGACGAGCCGGAAATCGATCTTGGTCGGCGAGTGCATCCTCAGCGCTTCCTCGATGAAAGTCGGAATGCCGTCGGGGTTCTCGCGCAGTGTCTGCTGATACTCCGGGTAGTCACCGAGGGTCTGGACAGCGGCGGTGAGGAGCTTGGTGACGGTCTCCTGGCCTGCGGCGAACAGGAACGTGGCCGGCTTCACCACCTCGAGCAGTTCGGGCGTCGACCCGTCGGGATACGTCGCGGTGGCCATGCCGGAGAGCACGTCTCCGCGCGGCTCGCGTCTGCGCTCGGCGAGGTAACCGGCGAACTTGTCGTCCAGATACTGCAGGGGGTCGAGCCCGACGGGCTCACCGTCGAGGGCCCCGACACGGTTACCCTCCGGCCGCTCGGCGCCCAGTGCGGCAAGGAATTCGGGGCGGTCTTCCTCGGGAACGCCCAGTAGGTCGATGATCGCCGAGGTGGCAAAGGGTTTGGCGTACTCGGAGAGGAACTCGCATTTCCCGGCCGCACCAGAGGGGTCGATGAACCGGTCGAGTTGGCGATCGACCAGTTGCCACATGTAGTCCTCGTTCTCCTTGAGCCGCCGCGGCGTCAGCAGCTTGCTCAGGAGCGAACGGGCCCGCTCGTGCTGCGGCGGGTCCATCACCACCATGTGCTCGTGGATCGGGAACAGATGGCGGTGCGCCTCGATCTGCTCACTGATGTCGTCACCCTCGGGTTCGAAGGGCAGCGGCGGGAACAAACCGCCGATGGCATTCACGGCCGAGAACGACGCATGATCCTTGAAGGCAGCCATGACTTCCTGGTAGCCGGTCACCGCGACCACACCGTGGTGCGGTTCGGCGAACACCGGCCCGTTGCTGCGCAGGTACTCGTAGTACTCGTACGGATCCTGCGCGACGGCCGGGTCGGTGAAGTAGTCGACGGAGGCGAGATCGGTCATGGCTCACTGGCCTTTCGTGCTGGTGTTGAGCAGGCTGATCGCCTGGCGCGGGCAGGCGTCGACGGCGGATTTGACGTTGTCCCAGGTACGTTGATCCCACTGGCCGTCCGCCGGGGCGGCGCCGGCCACCTCGTCGTCAGACAGGTCGAACACCTCAGGGGCAAGTTGGATGCACAGTGCATGCCCCTCGCACAGACCGGCGTCCACCTGGACCCGGGTCGTGCTCATGTCTTCGGGCATCGGTTTTCCTCAGTTCTGAATTTGATCAATCGATCAAACCGTTAGGATGGCTCATGCTTACCACCCCCGACCTTCGGCGGTCAAGGATCTCGCACGATCAGAAATATCCGTTGTCGGGCAATGGTTTTCGGAGTCTGCACTGATGCCGGCGACGCGATCGACCAAGGACAAGGACGCCGGCACCCGTAAGCGCCTGATCGAGGCGACCGCCCAGGTCATCCGCGACGAGGGGTATGCCGCGGCCACCACCCGGCGAATCGCGGCCGTGGCCGGCGTGCGGTCGGCGCTGGTGTACTACTACTTCGACACCCTCGACGACCTGTACATCGCAGTACTCCGCAGCGGCGCCGACGCGGCCCTGACCCGGCTGCGCGACGCCATCAGCACCGACGATCCGCTGCGAGCGCTGTGGCTGATCAACTCCGACTCGCGGGTGACCGGGCTCAACACCGAGTTCATGGCGCTGGCCAATCACCGCAAGGCGATCGGCGTCGAGCTCAAGGCCTACTCCGAGCGCGTCCGCGACATCGAGGCCGCCGCCATGGCCGGCGTACTCCGCGCCCACGGTGTGGACATGGATGAGTTCCCGCCCGTCGTGATGTCGATGCTGCTCACCCAGTCCGCCCGCAGCCTGTGCAACGAAGAGGCGGTCGGCGTGACCGAGGGCCACGCCGAGTTCCGCGCCTTCGTCGAACGGTTCCTGCGCCGGTTCGGCACCGGCGGAGCTGCTATTTGAGCATGCTCCCAGCGTCCACCGTCACCGGAAGGCCGGTGATGTAGCGGGCCTCGTCGGAAGCCAGGAACAGCACCGCATTGCTGATATCCACAGGCTCCACCCAGCCGATCGGAAGCACGTGCATGAGCTGGGCGACCACGGCCATATCGTCGGGACCCGGGTTCTCCAGGTCGGGACGGAACAGCCGCATCGTGCCCTCGTTCATGAACATCGGGGTGTTCACGTTGGTCGGGCACACCGCATTCACCCGGATCGAGTGCTGGCCCAACTCCACCGCAAAGCTACGCATCAGACCGATCACGCCGTGCTTGGCCGCGATGTAGTGACCGGTGTTCGGGTAGGCCTTGAGCCCGCCGACCGAGCTGGTGAGAATGATCGATCCGCCCCTGCCGCCGGAAATCAGATGCGGCACCGCAGCTTTCACGGTCTTCCAGACCCCCGACAGGTTGACGCCGATCATGTCGTCCCAGTCGGATTCCTTGGTCTCGTGCAGCACATCGCCACCGTTACCGATACCGGCGTTGGCCGCCACGATGTCGAGGCGACCCAGCTGCTCGACACCGCTGTCCACCGCGGCCTTGAGCGCATCGAAGTCCCGCACATCGAGCTCCGCCGTGACGATCCGGCGGTTCAGACCCTTGACCAGGTCAGCGGTCTCGGCCAGATCGTCCGGGGTCGACGCCGGGATCGCGCTGGTATCGGTGATCGGGCTGCAGACGTCGACGGCGATGATGTCGGCACCCTCTTGCGCCAATCGCAGCGCATGGCTGCGCCCCTGCCCGCGCGCCGCCCCGGTAACGAGGGCGACTTTCCCCTCGACTCTGCCAGCCATACGAAATCCTCTCGACGCCATTGTTTGATCGATTGATCAAACAATGAACCCGCAGGGCTGTCAAGAGCAGATTTGAGCGATCGATCAGGGATCGGCGGGAGCGCCGGCGCTGGCGGGCCGACACGAAACTGGGCCCCACCCTTTCGGATGAGGCCCAGCTACGCGCAGCGCGATCTACTCGGACGAGGAGCTCGAGCTTCCCTTGGAGTCGCTGGAGCCCTTGGAGTCGCTGGAGCCCTTGGACTTGCTGGACTCGGTGGACTTGGCTTCCTTGGCCTTGGCCTTGGCTTCCTTGGTCTCCTTGGCCTTGGCCTGCCGGGCTTCCTTGGCCTCGCTGATCTTGGCCTTGATCCGGTCCGTGACCTTGGTCTTGCCCGTGGCCTTGGTATCGGCGGTGACCGACTTGGGCGTCGCAGGCGTCGTGGCAGCCTCGGTGGCAGCCTCATCCGCCACTGCCGGAACGACACTGGCCGCCGGCGTCTCGACCTTCACTGCCTCGACGGCCGGGGTCTCGACCTTCGGGGACTCGACAGCCGGGCTCTCAGCCTTGGGCGCCTCGACGGCCGGGGCCGCTTCCTTGACCGACTCGACGACCGACTCGACGACCGACTCGGTCAACGCCGCCTTGGGCGTAACCGCGGAGACCAGCTGAGCGGAGACGCTCGTCGGCACCGCCGTCGGAGCGGCCTCCGGGGTGTTGTCGATGGCATTGGCGAGGGTCTTGGGGATGTTCACCAGCAGGTTCTGCAGCAGACCCGCGACCACCCGGGCGCCCCCCTGCTCGCCGGGCTCGGCCCAGGTGAGCAGGGCCGGCCACTCGGTGTAGCCGCCGGTGCCCGTCTCGGGGTCGGGGTCGGAGTACTTGAATCCGTTGAGCGCCGCATTGACGAGGATCCCCGGCGTGTTGACGACGGCGTTGAAGGCTCCCTGGATATCTCCGGCGGCCACGGTGGTGCTGATCGCCTCGGCAACGCGCGCGAGCTCGAACACCGGACCGCTGACCGTTGCGAAGGCACCCTGGAACACGGCGCTGACGACGACACTCGAGGTGAAGGTGGCAGCGATCAGGTTCGTGACGTTCTGCGCGATCTGCTCCGGGATGCCGGCCAGGTACTCGGTTCCGCCGCGCGGAATGCCCGAGAGGATGAACCCGGGAGCGATCAGCGAACCGAAGGCGCCCTGGAACGCGTACAGCATGGAGTGGTTGAACCAGCGGTATGCCTCGCCGATGTCTCCGGCCTCAAGGGCGGCCTGCGCCTGCGCCAACCGCGCCTGCCCGTTGGGGCCGTTGTACCAGTTCTGCAGGTTGGTGGGGATGGCCTCGAACGCCGCGCCGAACTTGGCCGCGTAGCCCAGCTGGTTCTCCAGCACCTGGTTCAGCAACGGTGCCGGATTAGCTGCGATCGCGGAGCCCAGCAACTCGAGGTTGCTGAAGGTGTTGCTGAACAGCGTCCCGTAGACGTCGACCGGTGACGCGGTGGCGTCCATCGTCGCCGTCAGGTCATAGGCGAGGGTCTGGGCCTGCTGGAGGATCGTCGGGTTCTGGGCAACCGGGGTCACCGCGATGGCGCTGGCACTCACCATGGCGACGCCGGCAATGAGGAACCGATCCTTCCGGCTCACCGCAGGGGCGGCGCCGGAGGAGAGGGCAGGTTGAGGCACAAAATCTCCCTGAAAGCTGATAGTTGACTGAGGAACGACCAAAAATTAGCTTAGCTTTCCCTAAATATCAATAGGTATGCCTACCCTGACTTCCTGCAGCGTAAATATGCGCTGGGCACACGAACTGGGCCCCCTCCGTTGGAGGGGGCCCAGTCTGTGTCAACGATGAAAAGTCAGAGCCAGGTATCGGATGTGGTGGCGGTGAGGAACGCATCCAGATCGTCACGCCACTGCGCCGGGGTGTTCTTGTCCGGCTCGATACCCGTGTACTCGCCGCGGTAGAACAGCAGCGGCCGGGGCTTGCGTTTGGGGACTTCGGACAACGAGTGCACCGCACCGAACACCACGAAGTGGTCACCGCCGTCGTGCACGGAGTGCACATCGCAGTCGATGTGGGCGAGGCTGCCGTCGATCACCGGAGAGCCGAGTTCCGATGGCGTCCAGTCGATCCCGGCGAACTTGTCCGGCGCCTTGGAGCCGAATTGCGCTGACACATGCTGCTGCTTCTCGTGCAGCATGTTGACGCAGAACTTCCCACTGGCCTCGATGGCCTGCCAGGCCCGCGACTGCTTGGTGGGGCAGAACAGCACCAGCGGCGGGTCGAGCGACAGTGCCGCAAACGACTGGCAGGCAAAGCCGATCGGCACGTCATCGTGCAACGTCGTGATGACGGTGACGCCGGTGCAGAACTGGCCGAGCACATTTCGGAACGTACGCGGGTCGATCGGCTGAGTGCTGGTCATCTGTTCCTCGCGCGAGCGCTCGTCACTGTCACTTGAAGCCCACGGAGAAGTCGTGGCCCCAGAGACTGATCCCGACACTCTCCCGGGCGATCCAGCTCTCGTCCTCGACTTCGAGTCCCTCACAACCGAATTCCATGTCGAACCCACCCGGGGTCTTCATGTAGAAGGACAGCATCTTGTCGTTGATGTGCCGGCCCAGCGTCGCCGACATCTTCACGTTCCGGCGGTTGGCGCGATCCAGGCACAGGCCGACGTCGTCGGAGTTCTCCACCTCGACCATCAGGTGCACGATGCCGGTCGGGTTGGGCATCGGCATGAACGCCAGCGCGTGGTGGCGCGGGTTGCAGCCGTAGAAACGCAGCCAGACCGGATCGCCGTCGGCGGGGCGGCCCGCGAGCTGCGGGGGCAGCTGCATCGAGTCGCGGAGCTTGAAGCCCAGCACGTCCTGGTAGAACGCCTGCGCTGCCGCGTCGTCGTTGCAGGTCAGCACCACGTGCCCGAGACCCTGCTCAGCGGTGACGAACTTGTGGCCGTACGGACTGACGAACCGGCGGCCCAGGTACTGCGCGCCGTAGAACGCCTCGAGCACGTTGCCGGCAGGGTCGGAGAACCGGATCAGGCCCTCGACCCGGCGCTCGCGGATCTCATCCTTGGTGCCCTCGACGAAATCGACTCCCGCCTTGGACAGGTTCTCCCGCACGTTCTGCAGCGCGGGTGCATCGGCGACCTCCCAGCCGGAGATCAACAGCCGGTCCTGATCGCCGGGCACAATCACCAGGCGAGCCGCGAAATCGTCCATCCGCAGGTAGAGCGCGTCGGGGATGGCCCCCTCGCCCTCAACCATGCCGAGCACTTTCACGCCGAACTGACGCCATGCCGCCACGTCGGTGGCCTCGATGCGCATGTAGCCCAGTGCCTTGATGCTCATCTGTTAACCCCCAAGGAAATCGATGGTGAGTTTGTTGAACTCGTCGAACTTCTCGACCTGAGCCCAGTGTCCACACTGCCCGAAGACGTGCAGCTGTACCCGCGGAATCTGCTTGAGCGCGACCAGTGCGCCGTCGAGCGGGTTGACCCGGTCCTCGCGGCCCCAGATCAGCAGCACCGGCTGACGCAGCTTGTACACCTCGCGCCACATCATGCCGAGCTCGAAGTCCGCACCGGCGAACGACTTGCCCATCGCCCGGGTGGCGGCCAGCGACTCCGGCGTGCTGGCGATCGCGAACCGCTCGTCGACCAGCTCAGGGGTGACCAGCTTCTGGTCGAACACCATGATCCGGATGAAGGCTTCCAGGTTCTCGCGCGTCGGTTCGAAGTTGAACTTGGCGAGCGCCTTGACGCCCTCGGTCGGGTCCGGCGCGAACAGGTTGACACTGAGTCCGCCGGGGCCCATCAGGATGAGCTTGCCCGCCCGGTCCGGGTAGTCCAGCGCGAAGCGGACCGCGGTGCCGCCGCCGAGCGAGTTGCCCAGCAGTGGGATCCGGCCCTGCAGACCGAGGTGGTCGAACAGCCCGAGCAGCGCCTTGGCGCTGTAGCGGTTGTACTGCTCGTGCTCGGTGTGCTTGTCGGAGTGCCCGTAGCCGGGCTGGTCGACCGCGAGCACGTGGTAGTGCTCGGCCAACACCGCGATGTTGCGGCCGAAGTTCGACCAGCTCGATGCGCCGGGGCCCCCGCCGTGCAACAGCACGATGGTCTGCGCGTTCGGGTCACCGGCCTCGTGGTAGTGCAGCCGCATGTCATCTCTGACCTGGGCGTACCGGGAGGTGGATTCGAAGGTGATCTCCTGCGTCGCGGTCATGTATCAGACCATCGTGTCGGCCGGGGGCAGGCCGAACTCGTTGTTGCCGAAGATCAGGTAGGCGCGCTCGGGATCGTTGGCCGCGTGCACGCGACCGGCGTGCGCATCACGCCAGAACCGCTGCACCGGAGCGTCATTGGACAGCGCAGTGGCACCCGAAGCCTCGAAGAGGCGGTCGATCGAGGCGATCGACCGGCCGGTGGCCCGCACCTGATCGCGACGGGCGCGGGCCCGCAGCTCGAACGGGATCTCCTCGCCGGCGACCAGCAGCGCGTACTCTTCGGCGACATTGCCGGACAGCTGACGCCAGGCGGCGTCGATGTCGCTGGCCGCCTCGGCGATCCGGATCTTCGCGAACGGATCGTCCTTGGCCTTCTCGCCTGCGAAGGCCGCACGGACACGCTTGCCCTGATGCTCGACGTGCGCGTCGTAGGCGCCGTAGGCCATGCCCACGATCGGGGTGGAGATGGTGGTGGGATGGATTGTGCCCCAAGGCATCTTGTACACGGGAGCGGTGTTGGTCTCATAGCCGCCGGCGGTGCCGTCGTTCATCGCCTTGTAGGACAGGAAGCGGTGCTTGGGCACGAAAGCGTCCTTGACCACGACGGTGTTGCTGCCGGTGCCGCGCAGACCGACCACGTTCCAGACGTCGTCGATCTTGTAGTCGCTGATCGGGATCAGGAAGCTGCCGAAGTCGACCGGCCGGCCGTCCTTGATGACCGGGCCACCCAGGAACGCCCAGGTGGCGTGGTCGCAACCCGAGGACCAGTTCCAGGAACCGTTGACGATGTAGCCGTCACCGGTCTCGGTCACCACACCAGCACCCATCGGGGCGTAGGAGGAGGAGATCCGAACCGCGGTGTCCTCGCCCCAGACATCTTCCTGAGCCTGCTGATCGAACAGGGCCAGGTGCCAGTTGTGCACGCCGATGATGCCGGCCACCCAGCCGGTGGAACCGCAGGCGCTGGCCAGGCGCCGGACCGCCTCGTAGAAGACCGTAGGGTCGCACTGCAGGCCACCCCACTGTTCGGGCTGCAGCAGCTTGAAGAAACCGATGTCTTCCAGCGCCTTCACGTTCGCATCGGGCAGCTTGCGCAGATCCTCGGTCTCCTGAGCGCGCTCACGCAGCGTCGGCAGCAGTTCATCGATGCCGGCCAGAACCGCCTGCACGTCACGCTGTTCAATGGATGTCACGGAAATGCCTCCCAAGATTCGGACTGCGATAAGCGCGAGCTGACCGCCTAGACAGAGATTAGAACACGTTACGATTTGTGTCGAGTAGCGCCTTGCAATGGTGGGCTGGACCAGGGCAAGTACGTTTTTGTAACATGTTCTAGTTATGAGCGAAGAAAGGGTCCGGCCGTGACTGATGAGCCACTGGGCAGCCATGTCCTCGAACTGCAGGTGAGTGCGGTCATCGAGGAGACGGCCGACGCGCGGTCCCTGGTGTTCTGCGTACCGAGCGGTCCAGGAGACCCGGTGATCCCTTCCGAAAAACTCCGCTACGCCCCGGGGCAGTTCCTGACCCTGCGGGTACCGAGCGATCGCACCGGCTCGGTGGCCCGTTGTTACTCGCTGTCCAGTTCGCCGGTGACCGACGATCAGCTGACCGTCACGGTCAAGCGGACCGCCGACGGCTATGCGTCAAACTGGCTGTGCGACAACGCACACGCCGGGATGCGGATGCACGTGCTGGCCCCGTCCGGGACGTTCGTGCCCAAGAATCTCGACACCGACTTCCTGCTGCTGGCCGCGGGCAGCGGTATCACCCCGATGATGGCGATCTGCAAGTCCGCGCTCGCCGAGGGCAGCGGCAACGTCGTCCTCGTCTACGCCAACCGCGACGAGAACTCGGTCATCTTCGGCGCGACCCTGCGCGAACTGGCCGCCAAGTACCCCGACCGGTTCACAGTCGTGCACTGGCTGGAGACCGTGCAGGGGCTGCCCAGCCCCGCCGCGCTGGCCGGGCTCGTCGCGCCCTATGCCGCTCGCGAGGCCTTCATCTGCGGGCCCGGACCGTTCATGGCCGCGGCCGAGCAGGCGCTGCAGCAGGCCGGTGCCGCCGACGAGCGCATCCACATCGAGGTGTTCAAGTCGCTGGACTCCGATCCGTTCGCCGCCGTCGTCATCGAAGAAGACGACAGCGATCAGGGGCCGGCCACCGCGATCGTCACCCTGGACGGCACCACCCACGAGGTCCGCTGGCCGCGGTCGGCCACGCTGCTCGACGTCCTGCTGGACAAGGGCCTGGACGCGCCGTTCTCCTGCCGCGAAGGCCATTGCGGCGCATGCGCGGTGCTCAAGAAGTCCGGAGACGTCGAGATGAAGATCAACGACGTGCTCGAACCCTCCGATCTCGACGAAGGCCTGATCCTGGGTTGCCAGGCCACGCCGGTGTCGGATTCGGTCGAAGTCACCTACGACGAGTAACGAGCGGATACCTTTCTTGACGATGACGATCAACAGGCTCTTCGCAGCGAGCGCGGCGGCGGCGCTGACCGCGGCGGCATTGACGTTCCCCGCGTCGGCCACTGCGGCCGCGAACTCGGCCGTCACCTCGATCCCTAGTCCCCAGGGCACGATCGAGATGCACGTCAACGCCGACTGCGCGGGCACACAGTGCACGTTCAACACGCAGGCCAACCTGCTCACACCGGACGGCCCCATCGGTTTCCCGGGTGACGCGTGGGCGCGGCAGACCATCACGCTGCGCAGCACGAACAAGGACACCTGGCAGGAGGCCTCCTACAGCGCGCCGGCCGGGATGCCCCGGGAGATCAAGGGCTCCAACCACGACAACGTGCTGTCCAAGCTGTACCGGTCGGTCAACAAGGTCGAGATCTCGGCGACCTACTTCGGCGGCGGACCGATCGAACGGTTCCGCATCGAGGGTGTGTCGACCCCCACCGAGTGGCGGACCGGCCAGCCCAACACGAAGGACCAGTTCATCATCTGCTCAGTGATCCAGGTGGTCTTCGGAGGGGTCAACCTGACCACGCCGACCGCCTGCACCCAGACCGGCTTCTGACATGTGCCTGTCCACGAGCTTGCGCCACCGGCGGTGCCGGTAGGCGTAGATCCCGCGGGCAAGCATCACCACCAGGGAAGTGAGTCGGCCGGCGTCGATCTCGACGGTGTCGCTGTACCGGCACGACTGATCGGTGACGGGTTCGACGTGCAGGGTGTGGTCCCACGAGCGCAGCACCCCGCCGTGCTCGTGGGTGCGGATCGTGCGGATGCTGTCGTCGACTTCGAGAACCTCGATGGTGTGCCGGTAGGCCGGGATCAGGTGGAAGGCGAACAGCCAACCGGTGCCCCGGTCTCCGGCCCGGAACGGTTCGGTACGGCCGGCCAGAGCCGGCACGCCGAACAGACCGCGGCAGACGTAGAGAAATGTCGGGACCTGCTGCATGGCCTGCCAGACCCGTTCGGTGTCGGCGGGCAGAATCGTTTCAACGTGGATGCGCTGCATGTCACCAATTCTCGAGAGCCGCGCAGCGGCTGACTACTCGCTTTTCGTGCGGAGGCGACGATGACCCCGACCGACCGATTCCGGCCCCGTAAGCAGCCAAGACAGCAACGCGCGGTCGAGACCCGGCAGGCCATCCTCGACGCGGCGGCTCGCGTTTTCGCCGAGTACGGGTACGCCGCGGGCACCACCAACCGCATCGCCGAAGCAGCGGATCTGTCGATCGGCTCGCTGTATCAGTACTTCCCGAACAAGGACGCGATCCTGTCGGCGCTCACCGACGCGCATGTCGACGCCGGTGCGGCGCTGCTGCGCGAGCGCACGGCCGAAGGCCTGCCCGAATCACTCGAAGACCTGCTTCGGCTGTTCGCCCGGGCGACCATCGACAACCACCGCGATGACACCCGCCTGCACCGCGTGCTGTTCGAAGAGGCTCCTCGATCGCCGGGCCTGCTGAACCGGCTGCACCACACCGAAGAGGACGCCGTCAGCGCGGCAAAAGCCTTGCTGGACAGCCATTCCGCCGTGACGGTGGCCGACACCGCATTCGCCGCACGCATGGTGGTCGCGACCGTCGAGTCGCTGACACACCGACTGCTGGCATGCGAGAAGCCCGCCGATGCCGAACAACTCGAGGACGGCATCGTCGCGATGCTGTCGGCGTACCTCCGGGGTCACTAACCCGCGCGAGCAGACGCGCAGGTACCCGAAAATGACACTTCACGGGTACCTGCGCGTCTGCTCGCGGAGGTAGTCCTAGCGCGGCAGGCCGAGCAACCGCTCACCGGCGACGGTCAGCAGGATCTGCTCGGTGCCACCGGCAATCGTCAGGCAGCGCGTGTTGAGGAAGTCGTGCACCTCGCGGTTGCGCACCACACCGCCGCCGTCGGACAGTTCCAGCCGGAACTCCGCCAGCGTCTGGCGGTAGCGCACACCGATCAGCTTGCGGGCGCTGGCCTGCGCCCCGGTGTCCTGACCGCTGACCGCCAGCTGGGCGATCCGCTGATCCAGCAGAGAGCCCACCTGAGCCGTCAGGATCAACTCGCCGAGGCGGTCCAGATCGGCCGGGTCCACGTCCGGCTTCGCGCCGAGGGTGCGGAGCAGTTCCTCCATCGGATTGCCCAGCGCAGTCCCGCCGGCCATCGCCACCCGCTCGTTGGCCAGCGTGGTGCGGGCCAGCCGCCAGCCGTCGTTGACGGTGCCCACCACCATCTCGTCGGACACGAACACGTCGTCGAAGAAGACCTCGTTGAACAGCTCGTCACCGGTGATCTCCCGCAGCGGGCGGATCACGATGCCCGGCGTCTTCATGTCGATCAGGAAGTAGGTGATGCCCTTGTGTTTCGGGGCATCGGCGTCGGTACGCGCCAGGCACACGCCCCAGTGCGCCTTCTGCGCGGCCGAGGTCCACACCTTCTGGCCGGTCAACTTCCAGCCCGGCTCACCGTTCGGGCCTTCCGCGCGAACAGCTTTCATGCGCAGGGCGGCCAGGTCGGACCCGGCGCCCGGCTCCGAGAACAGCTGGCACCAGGCCAGGTCACCGCGCAGGGTCGCCGGCACGAACTGGTCGATCTGGGCGGGGCTGCCGTGCTCCAGGATGGTCGGCACCGCCCACCAGCCGATCACCAGATCCGGGCGCTCCACCTCGGCCGCGGCGAGCTCCTGGTCGATCAGCAGCTGCTCGGCCGGAGATGCGTTGCGGCCGTAGGGACGTGGCCAGTGCGGGGCCAGCAACCCGGACTCGGCCAGGGCCACCTGGCGCTTTTCCACCGGCAGCGCGGCCACCTCGGCGACCGCGGCACTGATCTCCGGGCGCAGACCCGCCACCGAGTCCAGATCGATGCGCAGCTCACGCCGCACACCCTGCTGGGTCAGTGCGGAGACCCGGCGGATCCACCGGCGCCGGCCGCCGAGTGCATGCGAAATCCCATATGCGCGACGCAGATACAGATGCGCCTCGTGCTCCCAGGTGATGCCGATACCGCCGAGCACCTGAATGCAGTCCTTGGCGTTGACCTCGGCGGCGTCGATGCCCGCGGCAGCCGCCACCGCGGCGGCGACCGACAGCTGCGAGTCATCGGATTCGGACACCGCGCGCGCCGCGTCGGCCGCCGATACCGAAATCTGCTCGGAGCGCAGCAACATCTCGGCACACATGTGCTTGACCGCCTGGAAGCTGCCGATCGGCTTGCCGAACTGCTCGCGCACCTTGGCGTACTCGGTGGCGGTCTGCAGGGTCCAGCGCGCCAGGCCGGCGGCCTCGGCCGCCAGCACGGTCGCGGCTATGTCCTCGAACCGCTGCCGTGAGACCTCGAGCACCTGCGCGGGCGCCGAATCGAGCACGACCCGGGCCAGTGGCAGGGAGAAGTCGGTGGCGGTGAGCAGTTCGACACTCACGCCGGCGGCACTCCCGTCGACCAGAACCACGCGGTCCCCGGCAGGCAGCAGCAGCACCCCGGCGGCGTCGGCGCCCAGGACGTACTCGGCGATGCCCGAAACCTTGTCGCCGCCGGACAGCGTCAGGTCCGCCTCCAGCGCCGCACCGGCGGTGCGCTCACCCGACACCAAGGCCTCGAGCACGGCCTCATCGGTCACGATCAGGGTGGCCAGGGCCGTGGTGGCCACGGGACCGGGCACCAGCGCGGCAGCGGCCTCGTCGACCATCGCGCACAGGTCCTCGACCGTGCCGCCGGCCCCGCCCTGCCCCTCCGGAACGGCAACGCTGAAGATGCCTAGTTCGGCGAGACCTTGGAACGGCCTGCGCCATGCATCGGCATCATGTTCGCCTGATCGGACCGCCGCGGCGGTATCGGTTGCACCAGCCCAGCTCCTTACCAGGTCACGGGCGGCAAACTGCTCGTCGGTGATCGTCGCAGACGCGCCGGACATGGTGGACCTCCTAGCCCCTAAAGCGAGAAGTCCGTGCTTCCCACTAGAACGTGTTCTAATGGTGACAGTGTTCGACCGTCAAGTCGACCCGCATCACAGCAGGACACGTCCGTGTGTTTACCGGCGCGGAGGTGCGTAGAAGGAGATCGCCGTGCGTATCGTTTTCGATGAGGTACGCGTCGAGAGGGGGCCACACACCGCATGTCCAGCGCACCACAGCAGGCAGGCAGCGAATCGTCCGGGTCGGACACCCGACCGCGTGAGGTTCTGAACGTGGCAGTCCTCGCCGAATCCGAACTCGGCTCCGAAGCACAGCGGGAGCGCCGCAAGCGCATCCTGGACGCGACCCTGGCCATCGCCTCCAAGGGCGGCTACGAGGCCGTCCAGATGCGCGCCGTGGCCGAGCGTGCCGATGTCGCAGTCGGCACGCTCTACCGTTACTTCCCCTCCAAGGTCCACCTCCTGGTGTCCGCTCTCGGCCGGGAGTTCGAGCGCATCGACGCCAAGACCGACCGCGCCGCACTCGCCGGCGGCACCCCCTACCAGCGGCTGAGCTTCATGGTCGGCAAGCTGAACCGGGCCATGCAGCGCAACCCGCTGCTCACCGAGGCCATGACTCGGGCCTTCGTCTTCGCCGACGCATCCGCCGCAGGCGAGGTCGACCACGTCGGCAAGCTGATGGACTCGATGTTCGCCCGGGCCATGAGCGACGGTGAGCCGACCGAGGACCAGTACCACATCGCCCGGGTCATCTCGGACGTGTGGCTGTCCAACCTGCTGGCCTGGCTGACCCGACGGGCCTCTGCCACCGACGTCAGCAAGCGACTCGACCTGGCCGTGCGGCTGCTGATCGGCGCCGAGGACAAACCTAAGATCTAGCGGGTGAGCCTTCCCGCCGACCTTCAGGACGCACTGACCCGGGCCGCCAAGGTCCCACGGCTGCTCATCACCTCGGATTTCGACGGCACCCTGGCCCCGATCGTCAACAACCCCGCCGACGCGCGCCCGCTGCGCGAGGGTGCCGAAGCACTCGTGGCGCTGTCGCAATGTCGTGACACTTCGACGGCCCTGATCTCCGGCCGCGCGCTGGAGGTGCTGCGGGAGCTGTCGGGGATGCCCGCGGCCGTGCACATGGTCGGCAGCCACGGCGCCGAATTCGACTCCGGGTTCGCCCACCCCATCGACCGCGTCCTGCTCGACACGATCGCCACCGAACTCACCGCGATCGCCGCGGTCCGGCCGGGCGTGACCGTCGAACTCAAACCCGCGAGCGTGGCCCTGCACGTCCGCAACGCCGACCCCGGCGACGCCGAAGCCGCGTCCGCGCAGGCACTCCGATCCGCACAAGCGTGGGATGTGCAGCTGACCAAGGGCAAGGCCGTGCTCGAGTTCGCGGTGATCACCACCGACAAGGGCGAGGCGATCGACATCCTGCGCGACCAGTACCGCGCGTCGGCGGTGATCTACTTCGGCGACGACGTCACCGACGAGAAGGCGTTCCGCCGGCTGCGCGACGGCGACGTCGGTGTCAAGGTGGGACCGGGCGAGACCCTGGCCGGGTACCGGGTCGACGAGCCCGAAGACGTTGTGGCAGCGCTGAAGTACCTGTTGCAGGTGCGCGCGGCGAACTAGGCCGGCGGGCCCGACGTCCGCCCGCGCACCACCTCGGTGGGGAGCACGTCGGTCACCGGAAGCCCCGACCGCGGCGGATTGTGCAGCAACTCGCCGGCGCGGCGTCCCTTGGCCAAACTGGACTGCACCACCGTGGACAGACCGCGGCGCAACGCCTCCGGCACCCCGTCGAAACCCGTCACCGTCATCTCCCCCGGCACGTAGATACCGCGGGAGCGCAGATAGTCCATGGCTGACAGGGCCAGCACATCGGCGGTGCACATCAGCGCGGTGATGCGGGGATCGGCGTCCAGCGCCACCTCGGCGGCCGCCCCTCCGGATGTCGGCAGATGGTCGTAGCTCTCCACCACCGTCAGCCTGTCCGGTGCCAGTCCGGCGGCCGTCATCGCGTCGTACACACCGTGAATCCGCTCGCGCTGCACATGGAAATGCGGCGACAACACCCGATCCGGATCTGCCAGTGCGGGTTTCGTACTCTCGTGCGGCCAGTCGCGACCCAGCCGCATGGTCAGCAGACCGATGTCCCGATGGCCCAGATCCAGTACATGTTCGGCCAGCCGCCGCATCGCGCCGCGGTCGTCGATGCTGACCCGGGACACCCCGTGAACATCCTTGGGCTGATCCACCACCACGACCGGCAACTGACGCTGACGCACCACCGGCAGGTACGGATCGTCGTCGGAGGCCGAGTACACCACGAACCCGTCGACGCCCGCCGCCAGCACCGCCGCCGAACCGTCCTCGAAACTGCGGTTGGGCCCGATCGCCACCAGGAGCAGCCCCTGCCCCACCGCTTCGCAGGATTCGGCAAGTCCGGCAACGAAATCCAACGCGGCGGGATCACTGAACGAGTAGTTGAGCGCCTCGGTGATGATCAACCCCACAGCGCCGGCCTTGCGGGTCCGCAGCGAGCGCGCCACCGGATCCGGCCCGGCATAGCCCAGCCTCTTGGCCGCATCGAAGATCCGGTCGCGGAGCTCGGCGGACAACTGGTCAGGACGGTTGTAGGCGTTGGAGATGGTGGTGCGAGAAACCTTCAGTTCGGCCGCCAACGAAGCCAAGGTGGCCCGCCGTGGCGGGTGGGGACTCCTTGGCATGCTTTCCGAGGCTAGTGGATTGCTGAATTCCTCACCCGGTCAACCGTCCAGACCGCCAGCCAGAATCCGCAGGCGATCGTGACGATCACGAAGCTCGGCGGCATGTTGAAGATTGCGGACACCGCCAGCCCGGCCCACACCGAAACGACGCTGATGCCGGTCGAGATCGCCATCGCGAGGATCGGCCGGGCAGTCACCATGATTGCCGTGGCGGCCGGGGTGACGACGAGCGCGAACAGCAGCAGCGTGCCCACCGCCAGCACCGCCATCGTCACCGCGATCCCCAGCAGGACCATGAACAGGACCGACAGCACGCGTACCGGCACCCCTTTGGCCTCGGCCACCTGCGGGTTGACGGACGCGAACAGCAATGGGCGGAAAACGAATACGACCGTGGCTGCCAACAAGAGCAGCAGCGCGGTGAAGTTCAGCAACTGCTGATGCGTGATGGCCAGCAGGTTGCCGAACAGCACGTTGGTCAGCGTGGACGAGTTCTTGGTGGCCAACGAGTTGAAGAACAGACCGAAACCGGTGGCCAGGGCCAGCACCGTGCCGGTGGCCACCTCGCGATCGTGGGCCCGGCTGCCCAGCGCCCCGATCACCAGGGCTCCGCCGACGCAGAACGCCAACAGGCCCAACCCGACCGGAAGCCCGAGCAGCGCCGCACCGGTGGCCCCGGGTAGACCGATGTGGGCCAGAGCGTGGGCGGCGAAAGCGGTGTTGCGCACGATGACGAAATAGCCGATCAGCCCGGCGGCCAGCGCCACCAGCGTGCCGCCGATCAACGCATTCCGCATGAACGCCGAAGTCAGGATCTGCCACCAGTTGTGCTGATAGCCCATCGCGAATGTGCCCGCAGCCTGCAGACCCGCCGACATCACACGCTCCTCATGTACATCTGCCCCAGCGGGGTGTGGGCCACCTGCACCTTGGTGCCGTACAGGTGGGTCAGCAACTCGGCATCCACCACCTCGTCGATGGCCGCGTGGTGGGCGTGCCCGTCGAGCAGATAGATGGCGCTGTCGAGCACGCTCAGCAGCGGGTTGAGGTCATGTGCGACAACGAGGATCGTCACGCCGAGGTCCTGGTTGAGCCGGGCCAGCAGCTGCACGATCTCGTGCTGATTGCGCAGGTCGAGCGCGGCCAACGGTTCGTCGAGGATCAGCATCTTCGGATGTCCGACAAGGGCATTGGCCAGGGCGATGCGCTGGCGTTGCCCTCCGGACAGTTCCGACAGCCGCATGTCGGCGAACCCGGTGGCCTCGACCCACGCCAGGGCCTCGTCGACCCGGGCCCGGTCGGCGGTCGAGGTTCGGGTGAAGCCCCACCGCCGCCCGGTGAGCCCGAGGGTCACCGCGCCCCGGGCCCGGATGGCCTCGCCCGCGCCTGCGGCGTAATCCTGTGGGACGTAGCCGATCAGGTCGTTGTGCTCACCGGGTGCGCCGCCGAGCACCCGCACCGAGCCCGACGCCGCGGGCAGCAGGCCCAGCATGACCTGCAGCATCGTCGACTTGCCCGACCCGTTGGAGCCGATCAGCGCGACGATGCCACCGGTCGGGATCTCGAAGGTGCCCTCCGACCAGATCAGCCGTCCCCCGCGCACGGCACTGACGTCATCGAAGACGAGGGCAGGGGGATCCACGGCATCGGCAGGCATCGGCCCTGGACTCACGGCTGGATCTGAAGAGCTTTGGCGAGCGCGGTCAGTTGGTTCACCTGCCAAGCCTCGAACGAATCCGCTCCCGGCGCCGCCGTTTCGGTGACATCGACAACCGGGATTCCGGCGCTCTCGGCGGCGGCCCGGATCTGCTTGGGCAACGAGCCCTCGGTCTGGGTGTTGTAGATCAGCACGTCGACGCCGCGGTCGGCGAGCAGACGCAGGAATGCGTCCAGGTCAGCCGGCGACGGGTCGGTCTCGTTGGACGACGCGGCCTGGTAGCCCGCGGGTGTCGCATTGACCAGACCGACCGCGGCCGCCATGTCGTCGAACACCGCTTCGGTGGCGGCGTAGCGCTTGCCGGTGGCCTTGGTCTTGATGTCGGCGATCAGCTGTTGGTAGGGCTGCATCGAGGTGGTGAACTCGGCGCGGCGTTGCGCGAAGTAGTCCCGCGCGTCGGGAGCCAACTGGCCCAGTTCCTCGGTGATCGTGTCGGCGACGCCGGTCACCGCGGCAGGGTTGTACCAGGCGTGCGGGTTGTTCGAGTGCTCGTGGGCATGTCCGCCGTCCCCGTCGCCATGATCGTGGTCGTCATCGCCGGCCCCGATGGCCGAGACGACGATCGCGTCCGGCGCGGTGCTCTGGGCCAGCTTGGTAGCCCACTCGTCGTAGTGTCCGCCGTTGATGACCACCAGCTGCGCACCCTGGAACTTGGCCGCATCCGCGGGCGAGGGCTCGAAGTCGTGCGGATCGACCGACGACCCGGCCAGCACCGTGGTCACCTTCGCGCAGTCACCGCCCAGCGCGGACACGATGTCGCCCCACTGGTCGACGCTGACGACCACGTTGACCGGTGTGGTCACGCAGTTCCCGGCGGACTCGGGCTGCTTGGCCTCATCGGAGCCGCAAGCGGAAAGGGCGAAGGGGGTGGCCAGCAGCAACGCGGTGGCCATGGCGCGGAGATTCAGGGGCGGGAGCACGGCGATAACGATAACCGTTTGCATTAGCGGATGCACGTCCGGATGATGATTTATTGAAAATCGTTTTCATTAAGGAGTGCCATGTCCGACTTGCTGCCCGTCACCGTGTTGTCCGGCTTCCTCGGCGCCGGGAAGACCACGCTGCTGAACCACATCCTGGCGAACCGGGACGGCAGGCGCGTCGCCGTGATCGTCAACGACATGAGCGAGGTCAACATCGACGCCGCGCTCATCGCCGGGCAGGGACACCTCGACCGCACGGAGGAGAAACTCGTCGAGCTGACCAACGGCTGCATCTGCTGCACATTGCGCGAGGACCTGGTGGAAGCGGTCGGCGCGCTGGCGCGACAGAACCGGTTCGACCAGTTGGTGATCGAGTCGACGGGCATCTCCGAACCCATGCCGGTCGCGGCCACCTTCAGCTGGGAATTCGAGGACGGCTTCAGCCTGGGCACGCTGGCCCGGCTGGACACGCTGGTCACCGTCGTCGACGCGTCGACTTTCCTGACCGAGTTGGCCCGGGGCGAAGCGCTGGCCGAGCGCGAGATGACGGCGGGTCCGGGTGATGCCCGCAGCATCGCCGACCTGCTCACCGATCAGGTGGAGTTCGCCGACGTCATCCTGCTCAACAAGACCGACCTGGTCAGCCCAGCAACCCTCGACACCGTCCAAACACTGCTGCGCAGGCTGAATCCGACCGCCAAGCTGATCCGGACCGACCATGGCGTCGTCGATATCGGCGAGGTGCTGGGCACCGGGCTGTTCGACCCGCAGGCCGCCGCCCAGACCCCGGGCTGGGACGAGGAGATCGCCGACGGTCACACACCCGAAACCGAGGAGTACGGCATCAGCTCGATGACCTTCCGCTCCGACCGGCCGTTTCACCCCCAGCGCCTCGGGGACGCGCTCGGTCAGGTGACAAGGGTGTTGCGCAGCAAGGGATTCTGCTGGATCGCCAGCCGCCCGACGATCGCCGCCATCTGGTCACAGGCCGGCCCGAACCTGGCGATCGAGCCGGCGCAGTACTGGTCGGGCACCGAGATCGCGCCGGGCCAGGAGATCGTGTTCATCGGGATCAAGCTCGACCGGGACAACGTCCAGCGGCTACTCGACGGGGCCCTGCTGACCGATGCGGAACTGGCCGAGGGCGAACGGGCCTGGGCCGGCTACCCCGATCCGCTACCGGCGTGGAACGTCACTCACTCGCACTGACCGGCTTACGCCCCCATACCGAGTACATCGTCGGTGACCGGTAGACGAACGTCGGGTCCTCCATGGCCCGACGGGCGTCGGCCAGAACCGACTCGGTGACGACTCCGCCGGCGATCATCACGTCGTCGAGCTTTGCGAAGCTCTCTACGAGAAACCCCGATTTCACGCTTCCACCCTGCTCCGTCGTCGAGCCGACGTCGCTGCCCGTGGCCTCCAGACCCAGCTCGTCGACGTGGGCCGGCAGGCGTGCGCCGTAGTGCAGATCCATCACGCCTGCCCCAACCAGAAACTCGTGGCGCGCGCGCAGATAGGCATCAAAGCCGGCTGCCGACGGGTGGTCCGGGGCGAGTGATTCCGCGGTGCTGTAGTCGGGCTCCTCGACAACCAGCCAACCACCCGGACGCAGCGCCGCCACCATGCGGCGCAGCACTGCGAGCGGATCGGCCATGTGCACCATCAACACCCGGCAATGCACGAGGTCGTATGCGGCCGACTCGATCTCGTCGCGCGTGATGTCGCAGCGACGTACCTCGATCCCCAGCGCGGGCAAGTCGTCCAGGAACCTCGGATCCAGGTCGACGGCGACAACATGACCGGTGGGTCCCACGCGGCTGCCGAGCCACCGCGCGACCGATCCCCCGCCCGCGCCGACTTCGAGACAACGCCAGCCCGGCCCCACCGCGATGGTGTCGAAGGTGCGAATGGTCCGCGGATCGCCCAGTGCTTCCAGCCGCTGTAGGCGCTCCCGCTCCTGCGTTGCTTCGTAGTCTGCGGCGAAGTACCGCCCGTCCTCGTCGGCATCGATCGGCATACCGACATTCTCGACGGTTCCACCGACTACCGACTAGTGCGTATGGCCTACCGTCCCGCTGAGCTCGTTGGGTGCTTTCTCCAGTGTTGTCGAGGTGCCGACGTCGCCGGATTCGACATCGACGACGTGCACCTGCCTGGTGGCGGGGTCGGTGACGAACACGTCGTGGCCGCGGACGAACACGCTCGGCCTGGGCTGCTGCCAGTCATCGGGTTCGGTCCACGGCTCGGTCACCGCGATGGTTTTCACGGTGCGCCCGGAAACCGGGTCGACGACATGGAGCTTGCCGTCGGTGCCCAGGATGAGCGCTTCGGCGTGCGGACCGCGCGCCAGCGACCTGAACGAGTAGCTGACCGCCTGCGGCAGCGGTATCAGCCGCAGCTGATTGCTCGCGGTGTCGATCAGAGCGAACCGGTTGGGCCGCTCCAGCTCGGCATCGGGATCGACCTTGTAGTCGCCCAGCGCCACCGGTGAGTCTGCATGTCCGCGAACCGTTCCCACCCGGCCGTATACGTCCGGGGCGGCGATCTTGGTGAAGGCACCGTCAGAGAAGGTCAAAACGCCGTTCTCACAGCCGAACACGAGGGTGGTGGAATCCACGACCGCTTCTCCGTGAATGCCGGGGCACTCGGCACTACGGGCGATCTCCCGGTCGGAGGCGTCGAAAGCGACTGCACCGCTGCGCTCGTCGGAATCGCCTTCGCTACGCACCCAACTCCCGTCGTCCAGTACCACGGCGACACCGTGGTGCGGCTGTGGCGCTCTCATGCCTCTCATCCGTGGTACGGCAGCGGTGAGATTGTGTGGATCGAGCACGGTGATCTCACCGGAGCCGTCGGCGAACAGCACGGTGTGTTCACCGTGGGCGACGACGTGACCGGGCTCGTCGGCCACGAAGGTGGTGTCGGTCAGCGCCCCCGCCGACGCGTCGAGCAGCCGGAAACCCTCACCCGTGGACACCAACAGGTGCGAATCGTCGCCGGCCGGGTTGACCCGCAGGAACCCCTCCAGCGGGAGGTCGGCCTTGACCTGCAGGCTGTCGCCGTCCAGCACGTACAGCCCACCGTCGTAGGTGACCACCAGCGGATCGGGTATCGGCTCGCGTGCCGCCTGCTGCGTTTCGCCGCCGCCACAACCGGTCAGCGCTGCCGCGAGCGCACCGACCAAAACGAGGACCTTCGATGGATTCGGCATTCGTTCTCCTAGCTCGTCATGTGGAATCGGTCAGGTGGATTCACCAGCCCGCGGCCACCAGGAAATCCGGGATGATGTTCGTCCGGTGCGTGCGCTCGACCCGTAGGCCGTTCGCGTAGTCGATTTCGTGTACTGCCCTCGCCGTCGCGTCGTTGACGTAGGCGCGCCCCGCACCGACCTCGATCACGGGCGTGCCGACCGGAGCGGCGAGCAGTTCGAGGCGGCCGGTGTGTACGCCTGCCGCCACATCAAGGGCATGCAGAACGCCGTCTTGCGTCACGGCCAGCACGGTGGTGCCGCCGGCGGTGTTCACCGCGACCACGCCGGGCAGCCGCATCGACGCCCATCGGCGGCCGTCCAACAGCCACACCTCGTCACCGGCCACGGCCGCGAGCGAATTCCCGTTCCTGCGATAGCCGAACGGCCCCAACGGCTCGGGGGGCCGAACCGGCCCGAAAGCGACGCTCTCGGTCACCGGCGCTCCGCCGCGCCGGGAGATCTTCAACGCACCGTCACGGCAGCCGAGCACGACCGCCCGGCGTAGTGCCACCGCGTCGGTGACCGACGGGCAGTCTCCGAGCACGGCGGTCTGTTCGGCGACCGTGCTGACCAGCCCCCGATCGGAGACCGTCAACAGGTCGTCCCCCAATATGACTGCAGCCAGCGCTTTTTCAGACTCCTGAGCGACGGCCGAGGATGTGACCTCACCGCGCGCGAAGGCGTCCCGATCCAGGGCTGCGACGGCACCGTCAGCGCGGCGGGCAACGGCCCGCGCACCGTGACCCCGTACCGCGGTGACCCGCCCGTCGATCCGCCCCACCACGGCCGGTGGTGCGTCATAGAAGTGCGAATGGTCGCCGTGGTCGAAGGTCCACGCCCCGCCGTCCACGATCGTCAGGCCGGCATCGTCGTGCAGGTAGGCGTACCGACCGTCGCCACTCACGGCGTCGACGCGGCCGAGCTGCCCCAGCCCGGTCTCGTCAGAGTCCGCGACATCGAGCACTGCGCCGGCACCGGTCTGCCGCTCCACCAGGATCAGCCGCGTCACCGGCCGATCCGCTTCCCGGGGCGACGCCGACTGCCGGGGATCCGGAGTGGTGGAGCACCCGGCGATCAGAAGGGCGACGAGCGCCATCACCAAGGCCCTGTTCAGCACCCCAAACTCTTATCATTAATGACATTCATTTTCAATAAGGGAGGATGCTCGGCGCACCCGAGGGCCCACCTAAGCTCGACCCGTGTCTGAGCACGCCTTCAACCCCGACGAGCGCCGCGCCGTCTACCGGGCCATCGCCGAACGTCGGGATATGCGCCGGTTCGTCCCCGGCAGCACGGTGCCGCCCGAGGTCCTCGGCCGGCTTCTGCAGGCCGCCCACGCGGCGCCGAGCGTCGGCCTGATGCAGCCGTGGCGGTTCATCCGGATCACCGACGATGCGCTGCGCGGCAAGATCCACGCCCTGGTCGACCAGGAACGCATCCACACCGCCGACGCACTCGGCTCCCGCGGCGACGAATTCCTGTCGCTCAAGGTCGAAGGCATCCTCGACTGCGCCGAGCTGTTCGTCGTCGCCCTCGGCGAGAACCGCGACCGGCACATCTTCGGCCGCCGCACCCTGCCCCAGATGGACCTGGCCTCGGTGTCCTGTGCCATCCAGAACATGTGGCTGGCCGCGCGCGCCGAGGGCCTCGGCATGGGCTGGGTGTCGATTTTCGAGCCGTTACCGCTGGCCCAGTTGATGGGCATGCCCGCCGACGCCGAGGCCGTGGCGATCCTATGCCTGGGCCCGGTACCCGAATTCCCGGACCGGCCGGTGCTGGAGATCGAGCACTGGACCGTCGGGCGCCCGCTGCCCGAATTCGTGGCCGAGAACGGCTGGCCCAGCGAGGCGTCGCCTTAGGCTGGACGGATGGCTGCCTCCGTCGATCTCAATGCCGATCTCGGTGAGAGCTTCGGAGCGTGGAAACTCGGTGACGACGAGGCCATGCTCGGCCTGGTCACCAGCGCCAACGTGGCCTGCGGATTCCACGCCGGAGATCCGGCACTGCTGCTGCGCACCTGCCGCGAGGCCGCGGCGCGGGGCGTACGCGTCGGCGCCCAGGTGAGTTACCGGGACCTGGCCGGCTTCGGCAGGCGCTTCATCGACGTCACCCCCGAGGACCTGACCGCCGACGTGATCTATCAGATCGGCGCGCTGCAGGCCATCAGCCATGCCGCGGGTACGACGGTGAGCTACGTGAAACCCCATGGCGCGCTGTACAACACGATCGTCAGCCATCCCGAACAGGCGGCCGCCGTGGCGGCCGCGGTGGCAGCGGTGGACGCGGGCCTACCGGTGCTCGGCCTGTCGGGTTCGGCGTTCTTCGAGGAGGCCGGGCGGCGCGGGCTGCGCACCGTCGCCGAGGCCTTTGCCGACCGCGCCTACCAACCCGACGGCACGCTGGTGTCCCGCCGCGACCCCGGCGCCGTGTTGCACGATGCTCCCGAAATCGCCGAGCGAGTGGCGGGCATGGTGATGAGGCGACAGGTCACCGCAGTCGACGGATCCGTCATCCCCGTCACGGTGGAATCGGTTTGCGTACACGGTGATTCACCGGGAGCCGTCGAGATCGCCACGGCGGTGCGCGAGCGCCTGTCCGCTGAAGGGGTCACGCTGAGCGCGTTCTGCTGACAGGTTCGCCTGGCATGATGGCCGCGTGGTGGCGAACCCGGCGGTGATGCGGTGGCGGCCGAGTTCCATGCAGGTTCTCGTGGCCGGGATCATCGCGTTGGCATTGGCCGGCACCACGCTGCGTGGGTTCGTCGAAAACACGCCCGATGTGGCGACGGCAGCCACGGTGTTCTGCGGCGTGTTCGTCCAAGCGCTGCCGTTTCTTGCCCTCGGCGTGGTGATCAGCGGGCTGATCGCGGTCTTCGTGACGCCCGAGCGCCTGGCCCGCTGGCTTCCCCGGCGTCGCAGCGCGGCCATCCTGGCCGCCGGTGTCGGCGGCGCGGCATTGCCCGGCTGCGAATGCGGTTCAGTGCCGGTGGCGCGCAGGCTCTTCGGCGACGACACCGAAGACGGCACCGTGGGCGCGGCGGCGCTGACCTTCATGCTGGCGGCACCTGCCATCAACCCCGTCGTACTGGTGGCCACCGCCGTCGCGTTCCCCGGGCACCCGCAGATGGTCGCCGCCCGGTGTGCGGCATCACTGCTCACCGCGCTGATCATGGGCACGCTCTGGGCCCGGTTCGGCAGCCCGGGGTGGATCACCCGCCGGCTGCCCAAGCCACACGACGGCGAGGGTTCACGGTGGGCGGTCTTCACCGAGGCCGCACGCCACGATTTCCTTTCGGCGGCCTCCTATCTCGTCGTGGGCGCGGCAGCCGCGGCGGCCCTGCACGTGCTGGTTCCGACGTGGGTGTACGAGCACCTGGCGGGCCAGATCGTGCTGGGGGTGATCACCATGGCGGCGCTGGCGGTGGTACTGGCGTTGTGTTCGGAGGCGGACGCGTTCGTCGCGGCCAGCCTGACCATGCTGCCGCTGCTGCCGCGACTGGTGTTCCTGGTCGTCGGGCCGGCCGTCGACATCAAGCTGTTCGCGATGCAGGCCGGAATGTTCGGCCGCGCGTTCGCCGTCCGGTTCGCACCCACGACCTTCGTGGTCGCCACGGTGGTGGCGACCGGCGTCGGCCTGCTGATCCTGGGGCCACAGTGAGCCGCGAAACCGAGAACGCACTGCTGCTGCTGATCGGGGTCAGCACCGCCATCATCGCCGTCTCCGGTGCCTACACCCGGTACGTCAAGCCGGGACTGCTGCCGTATCTGGTGGCGACCGCGGTGTTGCTGATCGCGCTGGCGCTCGCCGCGATCGTGCGCGATATCCGGCACGGCCGCCGCGAAGGCGGCGCGGACGACGCGCATGATCATCCGCACTCGCCCGGCGTCGCGTGGCTGTTGCTCATCCCGATCGCGCTGCTGGCCTTCGTCGTACCCCCGGCGATCCGTCCCGACGCCGCATCGGTGACCGCGGTGTCCACCGATGTGCTGCGCCGTCCGTTCCCACCACTTCCCGACGGCACTGCTCCGGAGGTCTCCCTGCCCGACGCACTGATCCGCGTGGCACAGGACTCCGCGGGCACCCTGGACAACCGCACGATCACCGTCACCGGGTTCACCATGCGTGACGGTGACCGCAGCGACCTGGCCCGGGTGGTGATCATCTGTTGCGCGGCCGACGCTCAGCTGGCCCGCATTCGCCTCTCCGGGCCGGCAGCGGCGCAGGTGGCCGGCTATCCGGACGACACCTGGATCAAGGTGGTGGGCACGATCCCTGCGGGGCAAGGCGATTCGAGCCGGCGCGCCATCCCGACGATGACGGCCCTGAGCGTGACCCGCACCGATCCCCCGGCGCGTCCCTACGCCTACTGATGCCTGAGCGCGCAATCACCGCACTTCGATCCGCCGGGCACCCGGTAGTACAGGCAACAGCTGCGTCGGCGGAACGCCCACCCGGTCAGGTGGCCGGTGCCGGTCAGATCCCCGGTGGCCAAAAGCGATTCGGTGACCTCGGCGACGGCGTCACTCAATTCCGGGCGGACCCGGGCCAGGTCGGCCGCCGCTGCGGCCAGGGCCGCCGCGGCATTGCCGTAGAGCAGACGCGGCGCCATCTTGACCCGGAGCCCCGCGGCCAGCGGCTCGAGATGGTCGCTGATCACCAGCCGATACAACTGCTGGGCCAGCGGACCGTTGTCGTCCACGGGTCGCCCCACCGGACGCGGCAACCTGAGCTCGGTCCGGGCGGCATGGCGCTGCAGATCGGCGAGGTCGGGCAGCACACCGAATTGCAGCGCACACGCCAGCAGCGGTGACCACAGGCGCGAGGCATGACTGAACTGGACCAGGGATGCGCCGATACGAAGATCCGTCGTGTCGTTGCGCGCGCTGGTCGCGGCGACGAGGTCGGCGCAGCCGTCGTCATAGCAGCGCTGGACCGGAATCCAGTCGGTCGCCTCCCCGCCGACGGTGATCGCGAAGAACCCTCCGTACGAGGTGATTTCGCTCAGCTGGTCACCGATGTTCACGGCCTCGCCCCGATCTTGGCAGGGACGGTGACCTGCGGCCGGCCGGTGTCGGCATCAATGGTGATCCGGGCCCCGACCCCGTACACCTCGGACAGTAATCCCTCGGTGAGGACGTCGGCCGGCGTGCCGACCGCTACCATCCCGCCCCCGTCGAGCACGCAGATCCGATCGCAGTAAGCCGCAGCGAGATTCAGATCGTGCAACGCGGCGATGACCGTCGCACCGGTCTCCCGCAGCAGGTGCAGGGCCTCGTGTTGATGGCGCAGGTCGAGGTGGTTGGTGGGTTCGTCGAGCACGATGACGTCGGTGCGCTGGGCCAGCGCCCGGGCGATGAGCACGCGTTGCTTCTGTCCGCCCGACAGCCGGCCGTAACCGGCCCGGCTCAGTTCCGCGATGTCCAGCGCCGTCATCGCCGCGCCGATGATCTCGAGGTCCTCGGCGTTGTCGGCCTCGAAAGATCGCTTGTACGGTGTGCGGCCCATGGCCACCATGTCGAACACGGTGAGCTCGAAATCGCCTGCAGCTTCCTGCAATACCGCCGCGACCCGGCGTGCGGCCCGCTTGCCCGGCAGCTTCCACACGTCGGTGCCGTCGACCAGCACGCGACCGGTGCTCGGTCGCTGCGCCCGGTACAAGGTGCGCAGCAGTGTGGTCTTGCCCGCACCGTTGGGGCCCACGACGGCCAGCATCTCGCCGGGGGCGACCGACAACGACACGTCGGCGATCAACGGTGTACCGCGCACCGTCACCGAGACCGCCTCGAACGTCACTGCCGCCGTCACGTCACGGCCTTCCGCCGCATCAGCCACAGGAAGAACGGCCCGCCCGCGAGTGCGGTCAGAATCCCCACGGGCAATTCCTCCGGCGCGGCCACGGTGCGGGCCACGATGTCGCACAGCACCAGGAACGCCGCACCCAACAAGGCCGCGGCCGGCAGCGCTCTCCGGTGGTCGGCACCGACCAGCAGACGCACCACATGCGGCATGATCAGCCCGACGAAGCCGATCGTGCCGCTGACCGCGACCATCGCCCCGACCATGAGCGCCACGACGACGAACATTCCCGCCCGGAACCGGTGTACGTCCAGGCCGAGCGAGGCGGCCGCCTCCTCGCCGGTATAGAGCAGGTTCAGCGATCGGGTGAAGGCCAGCAGTACGACCACACCGACGAGTACCGCCACCGCGGGCACCCACACCATGCGCCAGGTGGTGCCGCCCAGGCCGCCGAGCATCCACCGCACGGCCGCCTGGGTCTTGTGCGGATCGTCCGAGGTGACGATCAGCAGGCTGGCCACCGCGGACAGCACTTCGGCCACCGCCACGCCGGCCAGGATCAACCGCGCTGTCGTCATGCGCCCGCCCGAGCGGGCCAGGAAGTACACCGCGACGAGCGCGAGGAAGGCTCCGAGGAAGGCCGCCAGCGGCACAGTGAACACCTGCAGCGCACCGGCGCCGACCACCAGGATCATCACGGCGCCGACCGATGCCCCCGAGGAGACACCCAGCAACATGGGATCGGCGAGTGGATTACGCACCACGGCCTGCAGCGCCATCCCTGACGCCGCCAGGCCGGCCCCGACCACCGCACCCAGTACGACCCGGGGAAGCCGGGCGTCGAGCACGATGGATTCCCGTACCGCAGGCCAGCTCTGCTCGACCAGGCCCGGATGGACCGAGTGCAGCACGATGGCCCACACCTGCCCGGGCGCGATGGACACCGAACCGATCGCGACACCGGCGGTCATCGCCATCAGCAACAGCCCGGCCAGCGCGGCGAGGGTCAGCCGGTAGGGCATCAACTGAACCGGTCGGGGTGCAGCTGCCGGGCCAGGGCGTCCACTGCCCGGCCCACCCGGACGCCGACCACCACCGAGGACAACGGGAGGACCGCGAATCGCTGCTGGGCGACAGCCGGAACATGCTGCAGTAGAGGATGTTCGGTCAGAAACCGTTTCTTGTCCGCGACCGGCTGGTCTCCGTAGTCGTAGATCACGATGACCTCGGGTGCGCGATCGGCGAACTGCTCGAACGACACGTCGCCCCACACCTTGGGCACATCGGCGAACACGTTGACGCCACCGGCAGCCTCGATCATCAGGTTTCCGATGCCCTTGCCACCCGAGGTGAACACGGTCGCCTCACCGCTGTCGTAGACCGCGACCCGCACCGGCCGGACCCCGCGCAGCTTCGCCGCGGACTGCGCCAGCTCGCCATGGAGCTTCTCGATCTGCTGCTCGGCCCGGGCGGTGACGCCGAATATTGTTCCGATGTTGCGGATTTCGTCGTCAACGGTGGACACCGCGACGGGCTCGGACCGGCAATCCTCGATGTTGAGGTAGGTGTGAACACCGGCGTCGGTCAGCCGTTGCCTGCCGCGGCCCTCTTTCTCGTCGAACGCGCTGTCCCAGCCGCCGTAGACGAAATCGGGTTCGACGGCCAGCAGCGACTCGTAGGACGGGTACTCCTTGGCCAGCACCGGAACGGTGTCGTAGGCGGCCTGGTATTCGGGCAGGATCCGGTCGTCGAGATAGGACGTGCCGACCATGGAGTTCTCCAGGCCCAGCGCCAGCAGCGTCTCGATCGCGTGTTGGTTGAGCGCGACGGCGCGGGCCGGCGGCCGGTCATAGGTGGTGCTGACGCCGCAATTGTCCACGGTGACCGGGAATCCCGGTGGGGCGTCGCCTGCGGCGCCGGGTGCCGCGGTCGAGGCGCACCCCGACACCAGTAACGCCGACGTCAGTCCGGCGATCAGCCAACGAGCGGCCATGGGCGTACCCGTCCTCTCCGGGGAGATCCGCCCCAGTACGTGAGGTGGCGACTGCGGTGTGTATCTGGCTATACAGTGGCGGGACCGCGCCGGATTCTCACCGGCTTCCACGATCCGCAGTCGCCCTATCGCCGTCGATGTTAGGTCAAGCGGGGCCGACCACCGGCAGCAGCGCCATCTCCCTGGCGTTCTTGATCGCCGTGGCGACTTGACGCTGCTGCTGCGGGGTGAGCCCGGTGATGCGCCGGGACCGGATCTTGCCCCGCTCACTGATGAAGGTGCGCAGCAGGTGGACGTCCTTGTAGTCGACCTCGGTCACCCCGAGGGCAGTCAGTTGATTGCGCCTCGGCTTCTTGAGTTCGGTGGCCGGCGGGCGCTTCTTGGTGTTCTTCCGGGAGTTCGACACCATCACCAGCTCGACTTCCGCACGCCCGGCAGTTCACCGCGGTGTGCCAGTTCGCGCACCCGGACCCGCGACAGCCCGAACTTGCGCAGATGACCCCGCGGGCGGCCGTCGACCGCGTCTCGGTTGCGCAGCCGCACCGGGCTCGAATCACGCGGCAGCCGTTGCAGTGCCGAGACGGCCGCGGCTTTCTGCTCGCGCGTGCTGGCTGGTTGCGGATGGCCTCTTTGAGCTCGGCCCGCCGTTCGGCGTAGCGCTCCACGAGTTCCCGGCGCTGCTCGTTCTTGACGATCTTGGATCGCTTGGCCATCAGCGCTCCTCGCGGAAGTCGACGTGGCGGCGGACGACCGGGTCGTATTTGCGCAGCACGATGCGGTCCGGGTCGTTGCGGCGGTTTTTGCGGGTGACGTAGGTGTACCCGGTCCCCGCGGTCGATTTCAGCTTCACGATGGGCCGGATATCGGTGCTGGCCATCAGATCTTCTCCCCTGCGCTACGCAGGCGGGCCACAACGGCCTCGATGCCGTCGCGATCGATCACCTTGATTCCCTTGGCGCTGACCCGAAGCCGGATGCGGCGCCCTTCTCCTGGCAGGTAGTAGGTCTTGGTCTGAATGTTGGGGTTCCAGCGGCGGCGACTGCGCTTGTGCGAGTGCGACACCGTGTTGCCGAACCCGGGCGAGCGCCCGGTGACTTGGCAGTGGGCAGACATCGGTCTCCTTCGGATGGGGTAGCCTTACGATAATGATAATCGTTTTCAACAACAACTTCACCGGGAGGTGCAGTGCGAACCCCTGTGGTGCTGATCGCCGGTCAAGGTGACAGCGACGGCGTAGCAGAAGAACTGGGCCGCAGGCCGGGAACCGTGCTGGTGCGCCACACCTTTGACGGCCAGGTGGTCCTGCGGACCGTGTCCGACGGCGGCGGGACATCCGAACTGGCCCTGGAGCTGGCCCACGGTTGCGTGACCTGCACGGTCCGCGACGACCTGCTGATCCTGTTGCGGCGCCTGAGCCGGCGCGGCGACGTGGAGCGCATCGTCGTGCAGTTGATGCCCTGGCTGGAGGCCGAGCCGGCGTGCTGGGCGATCAACACCGTCCGGGTCCACGTCGGGCCCGGTTACCTCGACGGGCCAGCCGCCCGCGACGTGAGCATCGAGGCGGTCATCGCAAGCCTGGACGCCTCGGTCTGGCTGGAACAGTCCGTCGGCGACGAGGAGCTGCCCGACGGGCGCACTGTCGCCCAGGTGGTCGTCGGTCAGGCCGAGTTCGCCGACATGCTGGTGCTCAACGAGCCCGACGCCACCACACTGGCGGTGCTGCGCCGGCTCGCACCCCGCGCCCGCATCACCGTGGGCCCCGACCAGGTGGAGCTCGGCCTGGCACACCTGGAACCGAACAGTCCGCGCGGGCGCACCGCGACACCGCACGATCCGCTCCTGGCCGGTGAACCGCCGCTGGAACCCGACGACGAGGTCATCATCGTCGAATTCGCCGCGCGCCGACCGTTTCACCCGCTACGCCTGCACTCCGCCGTCGATCTCCTGCTCGACGGCGTGGTGCGCACCCGTGGGCGGGCCTGGCTGGCCAACCGGCCCGCCGACGTCATGTGGATCGAATCCGCCGGCGGCGGAATGCATTTCAGCAATGCCGGAAAATGGCTGGCGGCAATGGATTCCACCGAGCGGGCCTACACCGACCCCGAACGCCTGGCGATGGCCGCGATCGACTGGCATCACCAGTTCGGTGATCGCCACATCTCTCTGACGGTACTGGTCTGTGGAGCCAGGCCCGGCGAGGTCATCGAGGCGCTGCGCGGCGCGCTGCTCACCGACGACGAGCTGGCGCGGCCCGAGCAGTGGGCCGATTACCCCGACCCGTTCGGGGATTGGCACGAAGAACCCTGCCAGCCCGGAATCGACGAACCCGCCACGTCCGTCCGTCAGGAAGCCCGCCAGGAAGGGGAATCCCAGTGAAATCCGACATCCACCCCGACTATCACCCCGTGGTGTTCCAGGACGCAGCGACCGGCACCAAATTTCTCACCCGGTCGACCGCGACCAGTGAGCGCACCATCGAGTGGCCCACCCCGGACGGAATCCAGACCTACCCGCTGATCGTCGTCGACGTCACCAGTGATTCGCATCCGTTCTGGACCGGCTCCGCACGCCATATCGACTCGGCCGGGCAGGTGGAGAAGTTCCGCCGTCGCTACGGATAGGCCGGCCCTAGGGTGGGGCCATGCGGCTCAAGCCTGGCAGACCCGACCTGGCCCCCTATGCGCGGTTCTTCGACGCACCGTCGGCCACACCGCAATCCCCGGTCACGGTGACGTGGGCCGGGGTCAGCACGCTCCTGGTCGACGACGGCTCCTCGGCCCTCCTCACCGATGGGTTCTTCTCCCGGCCCGCGCTGTCGAGCGTCGTCCTGGGCAAGCTGGCGCCGTCACTGCCCCGCATCGATGGCAGCCTGGCCCGCCTCGGCGTCGACAAGCTCGAAGCCGTGCTGCCGGTCCACACCCACTTCGACCACGCCATGGACTCGGCCGTCGTGGCCGAGCGCACCGGTGCCCGACTGGTGGGCGGTACCTCGACCGCCCAGGTCGGTGCCGGCGGTGGCCTGGCTCCCGACCGGATCGTCACGGTCACCCCGGGCGAAGCCGTCACCCTCGGAGCGTTTCAGGTGACGCTCTTCGAGTCAGAGCACTGCCCACCGGACCGCTTCCCCGGCACCATCACCGCGCCTGTCGTGCCGCCGGTGAAGGCCTCTGCGTACAAATGCGGTGAGGCCTGGTCGACCCTGGTACACCACCGGCCCAGCGACCGCAGCCTGCTGATCGTCGGCAGCGCCGGCGCTGTGCCCGGCGCACTGGACGGGCAGCACGCCGAGGTGGTCTACCTCGGGATCGGCCAACTGGGGTTGCAGTCCGAGCAGTACCTGGAGAGCTACTGGGCCGACACCGTGCGCACCGTGGGCGCGCGCCGAGTGGTGCTGATCCACTGGGACGACTTCTTCCGGCCGCTGCACAAACCGTTGCGCGCACTGCCGTACGCCGGTGACGACCTGGACGTCTCCATGCGGGTGCTGACCCGGCTGGCCGAACGGGACGCGGTGAGCCTGCACCTGCCGGCGCTGTGGCAGCGCGCCGACCCGTGGGTCAGTTGAGCCGCTGAAACCACGGCGGCAACGGCAGGCCCAGCTCCGCCAGCACACCACGCAGCCGCGTCGGGTAATCGGTGATGAGACCGTCGACGCCGTCCGCGATCAGCGCCCGCATGGCCGCCGGCTCGTTCACCGTCCACGGAGTCACCTTGAGGTCCAGCGTGTGTGCCCGCTCCACGAATCCCCGGTCCACCAGCCGGTACTGGGGTGAGAGCACCGTGGCGCCCACCGATACCGCGCCGGCGATCGGATCGCTGTCCACAGCCGGATCGATCCCGCCGAGCCACGGAGAGCCGGGCACCCAGGTCGTGTCATCCCACAGTGCCACCCTCGGTATCGACGGCTCGGCCCGCTGGACCAATGGCAGTGTGCGCCAGTCGAAGCTCTGGATGTCCACCTTGTCGACCTTGCCCGCCGCCCGTACGGCATCGAGGATGACGTCGACGAACTCCTCCGGCGGGGCCGAGGTTTCGGGTTTGTCCGCCTCGATCTTCGTCTCGATGTTGAAACGCACGTCGGCGTTGTAGGCGTCGGTCAGCGCGAACACCTCGGGCAGCACGGCAATCTTGTTGTCGCGCACCACCTCGGCGTCGGGAAATCCGCTCAGCAACTTGCCACAGTCAAGGGTGCGAATCTGTTCGAGGGTGAGATCGTGCACCAGTTTGCCCACGTACGGGTACATCGGGTCGCCCCGGAACGCCGGGGCGGTGTCGGCACATTTGGTCTCGTCGATCCGGGGGTCGTGCCACACCAGGGGTTGCCTGTCCCTCGTGAGCACGATGTCGAGCTCGAGCGTGCTCACCCCTAGCTCCAAGGACTTCGCGAAGGCGCGCAGCGACTCCTCGGTCGTCTCGCCACGTCCGCCGCGGTGGGACTGCAGGTCGAACCCGGCGGGCGCCGCGACGGCCGGCGGGACAGACTGGAACACGGCAGCCAGAGCGAACAACAGGACCATCGGTGCAGCCGGACGCATGGTCACCAACGCTATCGAGCAAACCGAGTACGGTCAGGTCCGCGTGGCCCGACCGCGCGAATCGTCATCGAATGTTCGACTGGCCGAAAGGAACCACGCCGTTGATTCTGGCCCTGGTGCTGCTGGCCGTCGTGTTGGTGTTCGCGCTGGCGCGACCCGAGGGCTGGCCCGAGGCCGTCGTGGCGATTCCGGCTGCCGGCCTGCTGATCGCCTTCGAGGTGATCTCGCCGGACGAGGCGCTGGCCGAGGTGAATCGCCTTCTGCCCGTGGTGGGTTTCCTCGCGGCGGTGCTGGTGCTGGCCCATCTGTGTGACGACGAGGGCCTGTTCCATGCCGCGGGCACGCTGATGGCCCGGGCCAGCAGGGGTGATTCCCGAAGGTTGCTGACCCGGGTGTTCCTGATCGGGGCGACGACGACCGCCGTGCTGAGCCTCGACGCGACCGTGGTGCTGTTGACGCCGGTGGTGCTGGCCACCGCCCGCACACTGGCGATACCGCCCCGGCCGCATGCCTACGCCACCGCACATCTGGCCAACTCCGCGTCGCTGTTGTTTCCGGTTTCGAACCTGACCAACCTGCTGGCCTTCACCGTGGCCGGACTGTCCTTCACCCAGTTCAGCGCGGTGATGGCGCTGCCCTGGCTGGCCGCCATCGGCGTCGAATTCGTGGTACTGCGTTGGCTTTTCCGCCGTGAGTTGAGCCGCCCCGCCGCGGAGGTGACTCCCCCGCCGCCCGAGGTTCCGGTGTTCGTGCTCGTGGTGTTGGGTTTGACGCTGGCGGGTTTCGTCCTCACCTCGGTGTTCGACGTGTCGCCTGCCTGGGCGGCGCTGGCCGGGGCGGTGGTGCTCGGCGTTCGCAGTCTGGCCCAGCGCCGCAGCACGATCGGCGGAATCGTGCGCGCCGTCAACGTGCCGTTCCTGGCGTTCGTACTGTGCCTCGGCGTGGTGGTGGACGCAGTCGTCCACCCGACCAACCAGGCCGGCCTCGGCGACACCATGCTCGGGGTACTTCCGGTGGGCGACTCGCTGCCAGCGTTGCTGGGCCTGGCCGCCGTGGCCGCCGTGCTGGCCAATCTGGTCAACAACCTGCCCGCGGTGCTGGTACTGCTGCCGTTGGTGGCCGGCGCCGGACCGGCCACCGTGTTGGCGGTGCTGATCGGGGTCAACATCGGACCCAACCTCACCTACGTCGGCTCATTGTCAAATCTGCTGTGGCGCAATGTGGTTCACCGGAGCGGCCTACGCGCACCATTTCACGAGTTCAGCTGGATCGGGTTGTGCACGACGCCGCTCACCCTGGTGACGGCGGTGCTCGGGCTGTGGGCGGGTTTGCGCCTTTTCCTCTGACGAGCAGACGCTGCGGTACCCAGAAGTGCTGATCTTGGGGTACTTTCGCGTCTGCTCGCGCTAGAGACTCGTGCTAAGAACGCCGGCGCTGACGGGCGATCTCGGCCAGCACCACACCGGCCGCCACCGAGGCGTTCAACGACTCGGTCGGCCCGGCCATCGGGATGGAGACCACCGCGTCGCAGTTCTCCCGCACCAGCCGTGACAGGCCCTTGCCCTCCGAGCCGACCACCACGACCATCGGCCCCGAGCCCTCGAGCTCGTCGAGCGTGGTGTCACCACCGGCATCCAGGCCGACCACCTGCAGACCGGCATCGGCATAGCTCTTCAGCGTGCGAGTCAGATTCGTCGCCCGCGCCACCGGCGTACGGGCCGCGGCACCGGCGCTGGTGCGCCACGCCACCGCGGTGACCGACGCTGAACGTCGCTGCGGGATCACCACACCGTGCCCGCCGAACGCGGCCACGGAACGCACGATGGCGCCCAGGTTGCGCGGATCGGAGATGTTGTCCAGCGCGACCAACAACGCGGGCTCCCCGGACTCGCGGGCAGTCTTCAACAGGTCGTCGGGATGGGCGTAGTTGTACGGCGGCACCTGCAGGGCCAGGCCCTGGTGCAGCGCGTTGGAGCTCATCCGGTCCAGATCGTGGCGTTGCACCTCCAGAATCGAGATGCCCCGGTCCGCGGCGATCTGGACGGATTCGGTGAGCCGTTCATCGGCCTCGGTGCCCAGCGCCACGTACAGCGCGGTGGCCGGGACCTTGGCCCGCAGGCATTCCACTACCGGGTTGCGGCCCAGCACCAACTCGGTGTCGTCGGTCTTCTTGTGCCGGCCCTGCGCCTGGCGCGCCGCCTTCGCGGCCTTCTTGGCGGCCGGATGATGCGGACGCTGTTCCGCGCGCGGGGTAGCCCCACGGCCCTCGAGCCCGCGGCGACGCACGCCGCCGGACCCGACCGTCGGTCCCTTCTTCGTCCCCGCCTTGCGCACTGCGCCGCGCCGCTGCGAATTCCCGGCCATTACGCTCCGTTCCCGTCCACCAGTGCCCACTGAGGACCGTCGGCGGTGTCGGTGACCTCGATGCCGGCCGCCTTCAGCCGATCCCGGATGGCGTCGGCCGCCGCCCAGTCCCGGTTGGTCCGGGCCTCGGCCCGGCCGGCCAGGGCCCACTGCACCAGCTCATCCACTGCGGCCAGGGCGGCCGAAGTCTCGTCCCGCGATTCCCAGCGCTCGTCGAGCGGATCGCAACCCAGGATGCCCATCATCGCGCGGATGGAGGAGGCCTGCGCCATCGCGCCTTCGTGATCGCCGGCGTCGAGCGCGCGGTTTCCCACGGCCCGAGCGGCGTGCACCTCTGCCAGTGCGATCGGCACCGCGAGGTCGTCGTTGAGCGCGGCGGCGAACTTCGGCGTCCAGTCGCCGACGGCGACGGCGCCGACCCGGTTACGCACCCGGTGCAGGAAGTCCTCGATGCCGCTGTAGGCCTTCACCGCGTCCTGCAGTGCGTTCTCGGAGAACTCCAGCATGGACCGATAGTGCGCGCTACCCAGGTAGTAACGCAGCTCGGCAGCCCGAACCCGTTGCAACACAGCAGGAATCGACAGCACGTTGCCCAGCGACTTGCTCATCTTCTCGCCGCCCATGGTGACCCAGCCGTTGTGCAGCCAGTACCGGGCGAAACCATCGCCCGCGGCCCGCGCCTGGGCGATCTCGTTCTCGTGGTGCGGGAAGACCAGGTCCATACCGCCGGCGTGGATGTCGAACTCCGCGCCCAGATAGGCCTCGCACATCGCCACGCACTCGGTGTGCCAGCCGGGGCGTCCGCGCCCCCACGGCGTCGGCCACGACGGCTCACCCGGCTTGGCGCCCTTCCACAGCGTGAAATCGCGCTGATCGCGCTTACCCGTGGCCACACCCTCGCCCTGGTGCACATCGTCGATGCGGTGGCCGGACAGCGCGCCGTAATCAGGCAGGCTCTGCACGTCGAAGTAGACGTCGCCAGCCGCATCGCCACCGCCGGCATAGGCGTGTCCTCGAGCGATCAACCGGTCGATGAGCTCGACCATCTGGGTGATGTGGCCGGTGGCGCGCGGCTCAGCCGACGGCGGAAGCACGCCCAGCGCGTCGTAGGCGGCGCTGAAAGCCCGCTCGTAGGTCGCGGCCCACTCCCACCACGGCCGGCCTGCGTCGGCCGCCTTGTTGAGGATCTTGTCGTCGATGTCGGTGACATTGCGGATGAACGCAACGTCGTATCCATTGGCGGTCAGCCAGCGGCGCAGCACGTCGAACGCGACTCCGCTACGGACATGACCGATGTGCGGCAAGCCCTGGACGGTGGCACCGCACAGGTAGATCGATGCGTGCCCCGGCCGCAGCGGTACGAAATCTCGTACGGCACCCGCCATGGTGTCGTACAGCCGCAAATCGGAGGCAAACCCCGACGCGACAGCTTGAGCGCGATCGGTCACGACGTGCCAGCTTACCGGCCTATTCGGCAGGAACCACCAAAGCGCTGGCTATCGCGGCCAATCCTTCACCCCGGCCGGTCAGACCGAGCCCGTCGGTGGTGGTGGCCGACACCGATACCGGCGCCCCGATCAGCTCGGAAAGCACACGCTGGGCCTCGTCCCGGCGCGGCCCGATCTTGGGCCGGTTGCCGATCACCTGGACCGTGGCATTGCCGATCTCGAAACCCGCCTCCAGCACCAGTCCGCGGACGTGACGCAGCATGTGCGAGCCGGTGACTCCGCGCCATTCCGGCCGGTCGGTGCCGAAAACCCCGCCGAGGTCGCCGAGGCCGGCGGCACTGAGCAGCGCGTCACACAATGCGTGGGCGGCGACGTCGCCGTCGGAATGGCCGGCACAGCCGTCGGCCCCGTCGAAAAGCAGCCCCAACAACCAGCAGGGGCGCCCCGGTTCGATCGGATGGACGTCGGTGCCGAGCCCGACCCTGGGAATCCTCACGTGGCACGCGCCATGACAGCCTCGGCGAGCAGCAGGTCCAGAGGCGTGGTGATCTTGAAGGCCAGCGGGTCGCCCTCGACGATCTGCACGGGCGTACCGATCTGTTCGACGAGCGAGGCGTCATCGGTGACCGTGCCAGCTCCCGCCCGCTGATAGGCACGGCGCAACACATCGGTGCGGAACCCCTGCGGGGTCTGTACGGCCCGCAGACCGGCCCGCTCCGGCGTCCCCAGCACCGCACCGTTGGCATCGACCGCCTTGATGGTGTCCGCAAGCGGAAGACCCGGGACGACAGCGGCGTGGCCGTCGGCCAGTGCCGCGACCACCCGGGCGATCAGGGCCGGAGGGGTCAATGCCCGGGCGGCGTCGTGCACCAGGATGAAATCGGGGTCGCCGGCGGCGGCCAGGGCCAGCCCTACCGATTCGGTTCGATCTGCTCCCCCGGCCACGATCTGCGCGCGGCCGCCGAACACCAAGGTCGCCTCATCGGTGAGCGCGGGCGGAACCGCGACCACGACCTTGTCGATAGCCCCTGAGGCCAGCAGCCCGTCGAGGGCATACTCCAACAGGGGTTTGTCCCCCAGATTGACGAACGCTTTCGGTCTGCCCGCGCCTAGCCGCTCACCAGAGCCGGCGGCCGGGACGACCGCGACTGTCGTTGCCACTACGCGTCAGGACGCGGCGGCCAAAACCTCGTCGAGGATGGTCTCGGCCTTGGCGTCATCGGTGTTCTCAGCCAGCGCGAGCTCGCCGACCAGAATCTGCCGGGCCTTGGCCAGCATTCGCTTCTCACCCGCGGACAGACCGCGTTCCTGATCCCGACGCCACAGATCCCGGACTACCTCGGCAACCTTGTTCACGTCACCTGAGGCCAGCTTCTCGAGGTTGGCCTTGTAGCGGCGCGACCAGTTGGTCGGCTCTTCGGTGTGCGGAGCACGCAGCACCTGGAAAACCTTGTCGAGGCCTTCCTGGCCCACGACGTCGCGGACTCCGACGTACTCAGCGTTGTCTGCGGGCACTCGAACGGTCAGATCCCCTTGGGAAACCTTCAGGACGAGATATTCTTTCTGCTCGCCTTTGATAGTCCGGGTTTCGATCGCCTCGATCAACGCAGCACCGTGGTGTGGATAGACGACGGTGTCTCCGACCTTAAAAATCATCTGATTCGAGCCCCTTTCGCTAGTCCATCCTAACACGGGCCCAGATCACATGCGCACCAACTGCGCAGGTCAGGGGCACTGCAGGTGAAGAACAGGGGTTGACATGGTGACGAAAGCGTGCAACCACAGGCCCCTGGAGAAGCCTGAAATGGGTGCCACCGCAAAGCGGTTGCGGGCCTGAGCCGCCCGTTGCCGAGCCCCTTTGCGACCCGTCTGCCGAGCCCTCGCATTCCACCCGCCGACCCCACCTACTACTGTGCATAGTCGAAGTACGCCGACCCAGCTCAGGAGGCTTGAGTGAACCGCTTCGCAATGCGCGCCTCGGCAGGTCTGGCCGCATGTGGCCTGACCGCAGCCGTTCTCACCGGCTGCAGTGCCGGGCAGGTCTCCCAGACGGCGACCCAGGAGCCCGCCGTCAACGGCGTCAACGCACAGGCCGGCGCGATCGCGCTGCGCAACGTGCACCTGCGCGCGCCGCAGCAGAAGGACTACGTCGAGCCGGGCTCCGAGGCCGAACTGCTGTTCGTCGCGGCCAACGGATCCACCGAGGCTCCCAACAAGCTCGTCTCGATCAAGACCACCGTCGGCGACGTGGCACTGACCGGGGACCAGACGATCCCGGCAGGCGGCGTGCTCGTCGTCGGCGAGCCCGACGGCCAGCTGAAGCCGCTGGAGAAGACCGAGGCCGCCGATGCCGTCACCGCGAAGGTCACGCTGACCAAGCCGGTCACCAACGGACTGCTCTACGACTTCACGTTCAAGTTCGAGAACGGCGAGACCACGGTGGCCGTGCCGATCTCGGCAGGCGAGGCGCCCCGGCGCGAAAAGGCCGGCGAGGAGCCCGCTGAGGGCGCCGAAGCCGGTGGCCATCACTGATCTGACGCACCTCTGACCCGCGGGGTCCCGACCGGCGCGTGCACACCGCCGATGTCGGGGCCGGCAGCTACTGTCACGGCGTGGCCGGTTCGAAAGTACGTTCGCAGTACCGCTGCTCGGAATGTCAGCACTCCACACCCAAATGGGTGGGCCGCTGCGCCAATTGCGGCACCTGGGGCACTGTCGACGAAGTGGCGGTACTCGCGTCTGTGGGTGGTGCGGTCCGCCGCTCGGTGGCCCCGACCTCGCCCGCGGTTCCGATCACCTCGATCGACCCCGGAATCACCCGGCATTACGCGACCGGGGTCAGTGAACTGGACCGGGTCCTCGGCGGCGGCCTGGTGGCCGGTTCGGTCACGCTGCTGGCCGGTGAACCGGGCGTCGGCAAGTCCACCCTGCTCCTGGAGGTCGCCAACCGCTGGGCACACACCGGCCGACGGGCGCTGTACCTGTCCGGCGAGGAGTCCGCGGGCCAGATCCGGCTGCGCGCCGAACGCACCGGCTGTACCCACGAGAACGTCTACCTGGCAGGCGAATCCGACCTGCAGATCGCTCTCGGTCATATCGAGGAGGTCAAACCGAGCCTGGTGATCGTCGATTCGGTGCAGACCATGTCCACCACCGAGGCCGACGGCGTGACCGGAGGGGTCACCCAGGTGCGTGCGGTGACCACGGCGCTGACGGGCCACGCCAAGACCGCTGTCGGAGACCCGGCTGTGGCCATGATCCTGGTCGGGCACGTGACCAAGGACGGCGCCATCGCGGGCCCGCGTTCCCTGGAGCATCTGGTCGACGTGGTGCTGCATTTCGAAGGTGATCACGCGTCGAGCCTGCGCATGGTGCGCGGGGTCAAGAACCGGTTCGGCGCCGCCGACGAGGTCGGCTGTTTTCAGATGCACGACAACGGAATCGAGTGTGTCAGCGATCCGTCCGGCCTGTTCCTGGACCAACGTCCGGCAGCGGTGCCCGGCACGGCCATCACGGTCACCCTCGACGGCAAGCGCCCCATGATCGGTGAGGTACAGGCGCTCGTCGCCCCGCCCGTGGGGCCTCCCCGGCGGGTCGTCAGCGGCATCGATTCGGCCCGTGCGGCGATGATCGGCGCGGTGCTGCAGACCCGCTGCAGCCTGCCGATCGGCAACAACGACATCTACCTGTCCACCGTCGGCGGCATGCGGCTGACGGATCCATCCTCGGACCTGGCCGTGGCGGTCGCCATCGCGTCGGGCTATCTCGACATCGCGTTGCCGATGAACGCGGTGGTTATCGGCGAGGTGGGGCTGGTCGGCGATCTGCGCCGGGTCACGGGCATGGATCGCCGGCTGGCCGAGGCCGCCCGGCTGGGCTTCAACATTGCCGTGGTGCCGCCCGGGGCCACCAGTGCACCCGCGGGGCTGCGCGTCATCACCGTCGATGACATCGGGGCGGCATTGCGGGCACTCAAAGACATCGCGATTGCCAGCAATCGAGGACAGCATGGACAATAGCGGCCGACCCTAGGAGAACCGATGGCCGTGAACTCCGGCGCCAGGACCAGCCGCACCGTGGTGCATCTGGCTCGGCCGACGCTACGAGAAACCCTCGGCCGGCTGGCACCCGGCACCCCGTTGCGCGACGGCCTGGAACGCATCCTGCGCGGCAAGACGGGCGCGCTGATCGTGCTGGGCTACGACGACAGCGTGGAAACCATCTGTGACGGCGGGTTCGCCCTGGATGTACGTTACGCCCCCACCCGGCTGCGTGAGCTGTCGAAGATGGACGGCGCGGTGGTGCTCTCCAGCGACGGCAGCCGGATCGTGCGGGCCAACGTCCAATTGGTGCCGGATCCATCGATCCCCACCGACGAATCCGGCACCCGCCACCGTTCGGCCGAGCGCACCGCCATCCAGACGGGCTATCCCGTGATCTCCGTGAGCCATTCGATGAGCATCGTGACGGTCTACGTCGCCGGGGAGCGGCACGTGGTGCCCGACTCGGCGACCATCCTGTCCCGGGCCAACCAGACCATCGCGACGCTGGAGCGCTACAAGGGCCGGCTCGACGAGGTCAGCAAGCAGCTGTCCACCGCCGAGATCGAAGATTTCGTGACGCTGCGCGACGTCATGACCGTGGTGCAGCGTCTGGAGATGGTGCGCCGGATCAGCCTTGAGATCGACGCCGACGTCGTCGAACTCGGCACCGACGGACGCCAGCTCAAACTGCAGCTCGACGAACTCGTGGGCGACACCGAGGCCGCGCGCGAGCTGATCGTGCGGGATTACCACGCGCTGCCGGATCCGCCGACCGCCGCTCAGGTCGGCGCAACGCTGGACGAGCTGGATGCCCTGACCGACAGCGAGCTGCTCGACTTCACCACGCTGGCAAGGGTTTACGGTTATCCCTCGACTGCCGAGGCACAGGATTCGGCCATGAGCTCACGCGGCTACCGCGCCATGGCGGGGATACCGCGACTGCAGTTCGCCCACGTCGATCTGCTCGTCCGCTCGTTCGGCTCATTGCAGGGGCTGCTGGCCGCCAGCGCAGACGATCTGCAGTCGGTCGACGGCATCGGTTCGATGTGGGCCCGGCACATCCGCGAGGGGCTGTCCCTGCTCGCCGAGTCGACGATCGCCGACCGGCTCGCCTGAACGTCAGTTACCCGGCGCGGCGGGATCAGCCGGCGCTGCGCCCTCCGGGGGCGGCCCGGGCAGCTGCGGATTGGGTTGGGCCAGTATGAACGGCACCGGCGCCGATCTCAGATTGCCGAGCTGCACCATCAGGTTGTAGGTGCCGGGCCCGATCGGCTGGCGCGGCATCGGGCACTGCGGCGCCGATCCCATGCCGGTCCAGGTCACCTCGGTGGTCACCTGCTCGCCCGGATTGAAGGTCTTCACCAGCGTCTCGTTGGACGGCGCGCAGTCCAGGTTGGACCAGAGCCGGTTGTTGTCCAGTGAGTACACGTAGGCGGCCAGTACCGCGGCGCCCACGTCACGTTTGCAGGCCACCAGGCCGATGTTGGTCACGACCATGGTGAACTTCGGCTGATCGCCCACGACGTACTCGGGCTGGCTGGTAATGCCCTTGACCGCGAGCGTGGAATCCGGGCAGTCATCGCCCTCTTTGAGCAGCGGCGGCGGCGTCACCGCGGCGGTCGGCGTGGCCGTCGGCGGCGGCGCGTGCTGGGCCGGCGGCACCACCGGGGTCTTGACCTCGGGGTTCTCCCCCGGCAGCGGCGTCGGCGGAGCAGCCGCGGCAGACGCGTCGGTGGACTTTGTCTCAGCCCCAGAGCTGCTGGTCACGATCACCGCGACGATGGCGGCGATGATCCCCACGACGACCACCGCGATTCCGATGGCCAGTGCCCTGCGCCGCCAGTAAATCTGCGAGGGCAGCGGCCCATGAGGTTCGAGATCCAACACGGCTTTCACGGTAAGCCCAGGTCATGCACAGTTGTCCGAGGCGACTCGGCGTGTCGGAGCCCTGAAGCTGTTTCGCTCCTCACGTGCGCAGCGAAATTCTCAGGCTTCGCCGATGTTGCCGAGATGGCTGCGCAGCTCCACGTGACCGTCCGACAGGTGGTAGGTGGCACCGACGATGGCCTGCGTGCCCGCGGCCAGACCGTTGGAGATGGCGGCCGACCGCATCTGCAGCTGGTTGACCGTCTCCTTGACGTGGTAGGCCTCGAACTCGTCGACCCGGTTCAGGCCGGCGTGACGACCCATCAGGATCGACGGGGTCACCCGCTCCACGATGTCGCGCACGTACCCGCCGGGCACCTGCCCCTCGTCGAGGGCGGTGATGGCGGCCTGGACCGCGCCGCAGCTGTCATGGCCCAGGACCACGATCAGCGGCACCTCCAGGATCGACACCGCGTACTCGATCGAGCCCAGCACCGCGTTGTCGATGACGTGGCCGGCGGTGCGGACCACGAACATGTCGCCCAGGCCCTGGTCGAACAGCAACTCCGCGGCAACGCGGCTGTCGCCGCAGCCGAACACCACCGCGGTGGGCTTCTGCCCGTGGGTCAGCTTGGCTCGACGGGCGATGTCCTGGCTGGGGTGCTGCGGTTCGCCTGCGACAAAGCGGGCGTTACCGTCCTTGAGTGCCTTCCAAGCGGACACGGGATTCGAATTGGGCATATCAGCCATTTTGCATGAGATGCCGATGAGCATCGACGCGGAGCAGCTCGTCAGCTGGTACAGAGACGCCCAGCGGGACCTGCCGTGGCGCCGACCAGGGGTGACCGCCTGGCAGATCCTGGTCAGCGAATTCATGCTGCAGCAAACACCGGTGGCGCGGGTCGAGCCGATCTGGCTGGCCTGGATCGACCGGTGGCCCACCCCGTCCGCGACGGCGGCCGCCGGGTCGGCCGAGGTGCTGCGGGCCTGGGGCAAGCTGGGGTACCCGCGGCGGGCCAAACGTCTGCACGAATGCGCGGTGGTGATCGCAGGCGAATACGACGACGAGGTGCCCACCGACGTCGAGACCCTGCTCACGTTGCCCGGCATCGGCGCCTACACCGCGCGAGCCGTGGCCTGCTTCGCCTATTCGGCCAGCGTTCCGGTCGTCGACACCAACGTGCGCCGGGTGGTCACCAGGGTCTTGCGTGGGCAGGCCGATGCACCCGCCCGCGCCCGCGACCTCGACGATGTCGCCGCGCTGCTGCCTGACGATGCCACCGCACCGACCTTCTCAGCAGCCCTGATGGAGCTGGGCGCGGTGGTGTGCACGGCCCGCGCGCCGCAGTGTGGCTGCTGCCCGCTGACCCACTGCCGGTGGCGGTCGGCCGGGTATCCGGAGGGCACGATGACCCGAAAGGTGCAGCGCTACGCCGGAACCGATCGACAGGTGCGCGGCAAGCTGCTGGATGTCCTGCGCGACAGCAGTTCTCCGGTCACCCGTGCGCAACTGGACGTGGCGTGGCTCACCGATACCGCGCAACGGGATCGGGCACTGGACTCGCTACTGGTCGACGGCCTGGTCGAGCAAACTCTGGACGGCCGGTTCGCGCTCGCCGGGGAGGGCGAAATTCCATGAGATCGGCATGAATCCGGTGCGCGGCACACCATTTGGGTTGCCCATCACATAGAACGGATTCATGTCAAGCAAATTCTTAGCGACGTTTGCATGTACGGCAATGGGACTGGGTATCGGGCTGAGCCTCGCGGCGACTGCCAACGCCGCGCCGTCCGGCACCGGTTCGGCGGCCGACACCGTGCGCGATCTGCAGAGCCGGGGCTATCACGTGCAGATCAACTCGAACGCCAATACCGCCCTGTCGAATTGCCGGGTGACCGGGGTGCACGGACTGGCCGACTCCAACATCAACGAGGACGGCTACCGGATCGATTCGGCTCAGCACACCACGGTGTACGTCAACGTGGCCTGCCAGCCCGACGGCTGAGCCGTCACGCGATGACGGCCTCTTCGTCTACACCACAGGCGAATTGACGTCGGTAGTCCGAGGGCGTCACGCCGATCAGCCGGCGGAAATGATGGCGCAGCAGCGTTGCGGTGCCGAACCCCGCCTGCCCGGCGATCCGGTCGATGTCCAGGTCGGACTCCTCGAGCAGCCTGCGCGCGTACAACACCCGCTGATCGGTGATCCACTGCATGGGGGTGGTGCCGGTCTCCTCGACGAACCGGCGGGCGAAGGTGCGCGTGGACATCGCGGATCGCCTGGCCAACGTCGTCACCGTGTGCGGTTTGTCCAGGTTACCCATGATCCAATCCAGGTGCGGCGCAAAGCCTTCCGAACACCTGACCGGAATCGGCTGATCGATGAACTGGCGTTGCCCGCCATCGCGCTGCGGCGGGACCACCATTCGCCGGGCGATCTTGTTGGTCACCTCACTGCCGAGTTCGCGGCGAACCAGGTGCAGGCACGCGTCGATGCCCGCCGCCGTGCCTGCGCTGGTGATCAGATTGCCGTCGTCGACGAACAGGACATTGCGATCCACCTTGGCGGTGGGATATTTGCGGGCCAAGGCATCGGCGTGCATCCAATGCGTCGTGCACGGTCTGCCGTCCAACAGGCCCGCCGCGCCGGCGAGGAACGCGCCCGAGCACACCGTCAGGATGATCGAGCCCGCCTCGGCCGCGGCCCGCACGGCCTCCAACGCCTCCGGCAGGTAGTCGGAGGTGCCGATCGCCGGAATTGCCACCAGGTCGGCGCCCTGGAGGGCATCGAGCCCATGCTCGGGGGTCAGGGTCGCCCCGACCGAAGTCCGCAGCGGCTTGCCCGGCTCGGGTCCGCACACTTTGAAGTCGAAGTTGGGTACACCGTCGGCCGAGCGGTCGATCCCGAAAACCTCACAGATGACCCCGAACTCGAAAACCGCCAGACCGTCGAGCACCAGCGTGGAGACGCTTCTCAGCATGGCAGCATTTTATCGCAAGGTGTCAGCGCTGCCACTGTTGGCTGGATATTTCCCCGACAAGCATTACTGCCATGACTGTTGCACTCGCTCTGATCATCCTGATCTCACCCTTCGCGGTCGCCGCGGCAGTGGGCTGGGCGGCGCGGCGCGGCAATGTCCTGCGGTTCCGCCTCGACCTGTTCGACATCAACCAGCCCGACTACGAGACGTATCGCGCCGGCCACGACCTCGACGCGATACGCAGCCGGTTCGAACACCAGCCGTCCTGGCCGAGCGCAGGCGTCCTAGGCGAGCGCCGTTAGAAACCCGGTCACGGCTTCGCGGTACACCTCGGGCGCATCGTCGTGGATCAGGTGCCCCGCACCGGGTACGTGCAGATACCTGGTGTCCTGCCCGATCTCGGCCATCCGGCGCATCTGCCCGGGCGGCGCCACCGAGTTGCCCGCCTCCATGAGCAGGGTCGGTACCCGCACGTCGCGCCACTGCTGCCAGTAGTCCCGCGTTCCCCACTGGGCGGCGATGTCCAGCCACCACTGCGGGTACCCGTGCAGCCGCCAGCCAGTTGAGGTTCGGTCGAACGCCTCAAGGAAGTACTGGCCCGCGACCGGTCCGAACTCGTCGTAAACCTCCTGCGCCGAGCCGAATTCGACCGGAAGGGCGTGCACCCACGGCTCCCACGGACCGGTGGTACGCCCCCGGAAATCCGGGGCCATGTCCTCCACCACCACCGCGCGGGCCAGTTCGGGGCGGGCGGCGGCCAGACACCACGAATGCAACGCACCCATCGAATGCCCCACCAGCATCACCGGCCGTCCGAGACCTGCCACGGCGTCACCCAGGTCCGCGACGAAACGCTCGGTGCTGATCGGATACGGATCGACCACATCGCGCCCCCGGTGCCACGGTGCGTCATAGGTGTAGACCTCGCCCAGCCCGGCCAACCAGGGCAATTGGCGCGACCAAGTGCTGCCGCGACCCATCAGCCCGTGCACCAGGACGATGGGCTCGCCGCGCCCCCCTCGATGGGTGAGCAGATCTGTGACCATCCCGTTATCTTGCCGGGCAGTCACGGTAGCCTGAACACCATGCCCGTCGTGAAGATCAACGCCATCGAGGTCCCGCCCAACGCAGGCCCGGAACTGGAGAAGCGGTTCGCGAACCGTGCACACGCCGTCGACAGTCAGCCTGGCTTCCTGGGCTTCCAGTTGCTGCGCCCGGTCAAGGGCGAAGACCGCTACTTCGTGGTGACGCAGTGGGAAACCGAAGAGGCCTTCCAGGCCTGGGCTTCGGGTCCGGCTGTCGAAGCACACAAGGGCCAGCAGGCAAAGCCTGTGGCCACCGGCGCATCGCTGCTGGAGTTCGAGGTTGTGCTGGACGTTGCAGGGCCCGCTGCCCAGGCGTAGCCGCGGCCGGACGCTGCACCGCACGATCGGCCTGACGGCCGTCACAGCGGTGGCCGCGGCCCTGGCTTGTGGCTGCTCGCCGAACGCCGCGCCCGCGGCGGAAGTGTCCTACGGCGCGCACATCGACACCATCACCCCGCCGGGTCTGCGAGCCAAGCAGACCATGGACATGCTCAACTCCGACTGGCCCATCGGCCCCATCGGGGTGCGCACTCTGGCCGCACCCGAGAAGGTCGACCTGGTCGGCACCAAGATGGACTCCATCTGGTGGGACCGCCCATTCACGGTCACCTCGGTGGACATCGGGGCCGCGCAGGCGACGTTGCACGTACTGACGTCCTACAACGTGGCCCAGGACATCGAGCTGCGGACCAACGATGTCGGCTTGGTGGACCGGTTCGAGGTCAACCTGGTGCCGCCGAAGATCGACAAATGGTCCGACATCGACACCGAGCTGACCAAGTCGGGAGCGCGCTACTCCTACCGGGTGTCCAAGGTGAACAACGGCAAGTGCGAGCAGGTCGCAGGCACCAATACCGATATGTCGCTGCCGCTGGCTTCGATCTTCAAACTGTATGTACTGCTTGCGGTTTCAGATTCGGTGAAGGCCGGCACGCTCAAGTGGGACGATCACCTGACGATCACCAAGGAAGGCAAGAAGCTCGGCTCTGCCGGGCTGGACAAGCTTCCTCCCGGCGCTCAGATCACCGTGCGGACCGCCGCCCAGCAGATGATCTCGGCCAGTGACAACATGGCCACCGACCTGCTGATCGAGCGGATGGGCCCCGCCGCGGTGGAACGCGCGCTGGTCACCGCGGGTCACCACGATCCGGCCAGCATGACCCCGTTCCCGACCATGCACGAGGTGTTCTCGGTCGGCTGGGGCGAGCCGAACCTGCGCGATCAGTGGAAGAACGCCTCGCCCGCCGATCGGGTGGCACTGCTGCAGCAGACCAATTCCCGCCCCTACGAACCAGATCCGTATCGCACCCACACCCCGGCCTCCAATGACGGCCTGGAGTGGTTCGCCAGCGCCGCCGACATCTGCCGGGTGCACGCCGCCCTGCAGGCCTCGGCCTTCGGGCCTGCCGCGCCGGTGAAGGACATCCTCTCGGCGCTGCCCGGCATCGACCCCGATCCGGCGAAGTGGAACTACATCGGCGCCAAGGGCGGCAACCTGCCCGGCGACCTGACCTTCAGCTGGTACGCGGTGGACTACACGGGGCAGCCATGGGTGTTCAGTTTTCAGCTGAACTGGCCGAAGTTCCGTAGCCCCACTGCCGCGGGCTGGTTGCTGCAGATCGCCAAGCGGGCGTTCGCCATGGCGCCGGTCGGACAGTAGGCCGCGGACTAGTACTAGTCGGTGCTCCGCAAGGTCCAGGCTTGGCCGCGAAAGTGCATCACGGTGCGGCTGAGTGGCGCAATATCGATGCGCCAGAACGACTTTGCCGGGGCGTCCAGGGCGACGAGGATGGCCGCCCGGATCACCGCCGGGTGGGTCACCGCGACCAGCCGCCCCCGCGTCGACGCAAGGCTGCCCATCCAGCGGTGAACCCGATTGACGAGATCGACCACGGATTCGCCGCCGTGCGGCGCCCGGGTCGGATCGGTCAGCCAGACCGCCAGGTCCGCGGGCAGCACCCCGCCCAGCACACCCCCGCGCCAGCTGCCGAAGTCCAGGTCGGCCAGTAGGGGTTCGACCACCGCTGACAGGCCGAGCAGTTCGGCGGTCTGGCGGACCCGTTTCTCCGGCCCGCAGTACGCGGCGTCGATGACGCCCAGTTCGACGGTCGCATCGGCCTGGCGGTGGCCCAGTGGGTTCAGCGGCTCGTCGGTGGGAAATCGTCCGGCGGCGGTGGCGTCGGTCATGGCGTGCGACACCAACGTCAGCCGGACGACCTCACTCACGACGAACTCACGCGGTCAGTTGCTCCTGGCGCTCGCCCTCGAGCACCCTCGACACCAGAGCACCGAACACCAGCCCGATCGTCGCCCAGATCACCACCTGGGTACCCAGCGAATACAGCCGGAACTGGTAGAGGTCGTCGGCCGGGAAGGTCGACGGGGTCTCGTGGATACCCGGCAGGATCAGGAAGACCACGGCCATCGACACCACGTAGTCCGCGGCGCCGATCAGGGTGGCATTCCACACCCCCAGCTTCGGCGTCAACCGACGTGCGAGCAGCACCGAACCGACGAACAACGCCGCCGACAGCACCACC
>NZ_CP034072.1:4065584-4213819 GCF_003855255.1 Mycolicibacterium nivoides
GCGCCGCCAGCGCCCGTGCGGACAGGTTGGCCCTGCCGTACAGCACGCAGAACACGACGGCCAGCAGAGCGCCCATCGCGACACTGAAGATCAGGACGCCGAGACCCATGCCGATGTTCGACTGCACACCGCGGGTGAACACCTCGGCGCTCTCGCCGCCGCCGTGCGAATGCCCACCGGCGCCATGTGAATGTTCTGCCGCCTCATGCGCTGCGCCGGCACTGTTCTCGAAGTCGATCGCCCGACCGATGATCGGTTCGATCAGCAGCTTGGCCCAGATGAAGGCGAGCACGCCTGCTAGGGCGCCGGCCAGAATGCCGCGCCCGATGATCTGCTTTTCCATTTTGTTCGGTATCTCCGCTGCGTATCAGTGGCAGGGGAAACCGAGAAGGTGGCGGGCGTCGTGCACGAACTCGTGCACGTAGGTGTTGTTGCCAAGGACCGAGGTCGCACCCTGGTCCATCCCGACGAAGTAGAGGGCCAGCAGCGCGATGAACGCCGTCAGGGTCAGCCAGAGCACCGCCTTGGTGGCCGACAGGTCGATCGCGGGGGCGTGGCTCTTGCGTGCCTCAGTGGGAGTCATACCGGTCCTTTCCGGGAATTCGCGTCCCAGTCCGTGTCGTGACAGGTAAGGGTCTGACTGTTAACAGTGGCGCGGCCGCCCTGGATTCTCACCAGGTTCCTCTGCCTGTCGATTACAGCAGCATCCTAACCACCGCGCAGGAGTTCTCTGCATCGGCAGGTATGAAACGGATATGAAAAATGCCCCCGCCATTGCGGCGGGGGCATTTTTCGTCTTGGACCTTATTCCGCGGTGGCTCCGGCCTTGGCCAGATCCGGACCGTCGGAGCCGGCTGCCTTGGGCGCACCGGAGAACGTGAACTTCGCGTCCTCGCCGGTGCCTTCGCCGTCCCAGCCCTCGACATCGACCGTGACCAGCTGACCCGGGCCGAGCTCTTCGAAGAGGATCTTCTCGGAGAGCTGGTCCTCGATCTCGCGCTGGATGGTGCGCCGCAGCGGGCGGGCACCGAGCACCGGATCGAAGCCACGCTTGGCCAGCAGGGCCTTGGCCTTGTCGGTCAGCTCCATGGCCATGTCCTTGGCCTTGAGCTGGTTTCCGACCCGGCCGATCATCAAGTCGACCATCTGGATGATCTCGTCCTGCGTCAGCTGGTGGAACACGATGATGTCATCGATGCGGTTGAGGAACTCAGGCCGGAAGTGCTTCTTGAGCTCGTCGTTGACCTTCTGCTTCATCCGCTCGTAGTTGTTCTCCCCGCCGCCCTGGCTGAAGCCGAGTCCGACAGCCTTGCTGATGTCGGAGGTTCCCAGGTTCGAGGTGAAGATCAACACCGTGTTCTTGAAGTCGACCGTGCGGCCCTGACCGTCGGTGAGACGTCCGTCCTCCAGGACCTGCAACAGGCTGTTGTAGATCTCCTGGTGGGCCTTCTCGATCTCGTCGAACAGCACGACCGAGAACGGCTTGCGACGCACCTTCTCGGTGAGCTGGCCGCCCTCTTCGTAGCCGACGTAGCCCGGAGGGGCACCGAACAGCCGCGACGCGGTGAAGCGGTCGTGGAACTCGCCCATGTCGATCTGGATGAGCGCATCGTCGTCGCCGAACAGGAAGTTGGCCAGCGCCTTGGACAGCTCGGTCTTTCCGACACCGGACGGGCCGGCGAAGATGAACGAACCGGAGGGACGCTTCGGGTCCTTCAGGCCGGCGCGGGTACGCCGGATCGCCTTGGAGACTGCCTTGACGGCGTCCTCCTGGCCGATGATCCGCTTGTGCAGCTCGTCCTCCATGCGCAGCAGGCGCGTGGTCTCGGCCTCGGTCAGCTTGAACACCGGGATACCGGTCCAATTGCCGAGCACCTCAGCGATCTGCTCGTCGTCGACCTCCGCGACAACATCGAGATCGCCTGAGCGCCACTGCTTCTCACGCTCACCGCGCTGGGCGACCAGCTGCTTCTCGCGATCGCGCAGGCTCGCGGCCTTCTCGAAGTCCTGCGCGTCGATCGCGGACTCCTTCTCCCGGCGGGCGTCGGCGATCTTCTCGTCGAACTCGCGCAGGTCTGGCGGAGCGGTCATCCGGCGGATGCGCATCCGGGCACCGGCCTCGTCGATCAGGTCGATCGCCTTGTCCGGCAGGAACCGGTCGTTGATGTAGCGGTCGGCCAGGGTGGCCGCGGCCACCAGCGCGCCGTCGGTGATCGAGACGCGGTGGTGCGCCTCGTAACGGTCGCGCAGACCCTTGAGGATCTCGATGGTGTGCTCGACGGTCGGCTCGCCCACCTGGACCGGCTGGAAACGACGCTCCAGGGCGGCGTCCTTCTCGATGTACTTGCGGTACTCGTCGAGCGTGGTGGCGCCGATGGTCTGCAGCTCGCCACGGGCCAGCTTCGGCTTCAGGATCGACGCGGCGTCGATCGCGCCCTCGGCAGCACCCGCACCAACGAGCGTGTGCAGCTCGTCGATGAACAGGATGATGTCGCCGCGGGTGTTGATCTCCTTGAGCACCTTCTTGAGGCGTTCCTCGAAATCACCGCGGTAACGGCTGCCTGCGACCAGTGAACCCAGGTCCAGGGTGTACAGCTGCTTGTCCTTGAGCGTCTCGGGGACCTCGCCGTGCACGATGGCCTGCGCCAGGCCCTCGACGACGGCGGTCTTGCCGACGCCGGGCTCGCCGATCAGCACCGGGTTGTTCTTGGTGCGGCGGCTCAGCACCTGCATGACCCGCTCGATTTCCTTCTCACGGCCGATGACCGGATCGAGCTTGCCCTCCATGGCGGCGGCGGTCAGGTTACGGCCGAACTGGTCGAGGACCAACGAGGTGGACGGGTTGCCCGACTCGCCGCCACGACCACCGGTACCGGCTTCGGCGGCCTCCTTGCCCTGGTAACCGCTCAGCAGCTGGATGACCTGCTGGCGGACCCGGGTCAGCTCGGCGCCGAGCTTGACCAGCACCTGCGCGGCCACGCCCTCGCCCTCACGAATCAGACCGAGCAGAATGTGCTCGGTGCCGATGTAGTTGTGGCCCAGCTGCAGCGCCTCGCGCAGGGACAGCTCCAGCACCTTCTTGGCACGCGGCGTGAAGGGGATGTGGCCGGACGGCGCCTGCTGTCCCTGGCCGATGATCTCCTCGACCTGGCTGCGCACGCCTTCCAGCGAGATGCCCAACGACTCCAGCGACTTGGCGGCTACGCCCTCGCCCTCGTGAATCAGACCCAACAGGATGTGCTCGGTCCCGATGTAGTTGTGGTTGAGCATCCGGGCTTCTTCTTGCGCCAGGACGACGACCCTGCGGGCACGGTCGGTGAATCTCTCAAACATCGGTGGTTACCTGCTCTCCATCGCTAGCGATACCCGCGTACGGCTGCATTCTGTCGGTTTTCTCGTAGCCCGCACGTAGTACCTACCGTCCACTCTAATGGGCGGCCGTCCCGGGCGCGGAGGTTGGCGGTCCGTTCCGGCGGCGACGCACCCAGTACGAGCTGTCCACATCTACTGCTGCAGATGAGCAACGCCGCCGGTCGGCGAATCGTTTCCGAAAAACGCCGCTTTCGGGTTCGCCACTAGCGAAAAACTCCGGACCGGGAATTCTCACCGGTCCGGAGCTGGCAACTGTCGGTTAAGTTGCGGTCGTTTATGTGGCGGCGTGGAAAGCGTCGATGACGTCTGCGGGGATACGGCCACGCGTCGACACGTTGTGCCCGTTGCGGCGGGCCCATTCGCGGATGGCGGCACTCTGCTCGCGATCGATGGCGCCGCGGCCACGGGCCGGGCCTGCCGCCCGTCCGCGCCGGCGCCCGCCGACCCGGCGTCCGGCCTCCACCCACTGCTTCAGGTCGTTACGTAGCTTGGTGGCATTCTTGGAGGAAAGGTCGATCTCATAGGTGACACCATCGAGGCCGAATTCGACCGTCTCATCGGCGGTGGCCTCACCGTCGAAATCATCGACCAACGTGACGGTCACTTTTTTCGCCATTACCCCGCACCGAACCCTTCTGCATACGCATTGGTGACTACGCCTGAGTATCCTGCACCTGCGCCCCAATGTGCCACAAAAACGCACACATTTCCAACGACGCGTGGATCGCGGCAAGTTCAGTTAGTCTGGCGGCGAACAATCGGGAACAAAACCGTCTCCCGAATAGACAACCCCGTCAGCGCCATCAACAAGCGATCGATACCCATTCCGGTGCCGGTGGTGGGCGGCATCGCGTACTCCAATGCGGCGAGGAAATCGTCGTCGAGAACCATTGCTTCGTCATCACCCGCTGCGGCCGCACGGGCCTGGGCTTCGAATCGTTCCCGCTGGATTACCGGATCGACGAGTTCGGAATATCCCGTCGCGAGTTCGAAACGCCGTACGTAGAGGTCCCATTTCTCGGTCACCCCGGGAATGCTGCGGTGAGCCCGCGTCAGCGGCGAGGTCTCGACCGGGAAGTCGCGGACGAACGTCGGGGCCCACAGCTTCTCCCCCACTGTGTGTTCCCAGAGTTCCTCGACCAATTTTCCGTGCCCGTAGCCACGGTCACGTGGAATCTCCAGCTCGAGTCCGTCGGCAATACGCCACAAGTACTCAACTGATGTGTCGGGCGTGATCTCCTCACCGAGAGCCTCCGACAGCGAGGGATACATTTCCAATGTGTCCCATTGCCCGTCGAGATCGTAGATAGTGCCATCGGGCAATGGCACCTGGCGCGTACCGATCGCTTCGTCGGCAACTTCTTGAATAAGTTCACGCGTGACTACCGCGGAATCGTTGTAGTCGCCGTACGCCTGATATGTCTCCAACATCGAGAATTCCGGTGAGTGTGTGGAATCGACACCTTCGTTTCGAAAGTTCCGATTCAACTCGAAAACCCGGTCAAAACCACCGACGATGCAGCGTTTGAGGAACAGTTCCGGCGCAATCCGCAGGTACAGATCGACATCGAGCGCATTGGAGTGGGTGATGAACGGCCGCGCCGCCGCCCCGCCGGCCAGCGTCTGCAGCATCGGCGTCTCGACCTCGAGGAAGCCGCGCCGTTCCAGCGCCGAACGCACCGCACGCACCACCGCGACCCGCTGCCGGGCGATGCTGCGCGCCTCCGGGCGCACGATGAGATCGACATAGCGCTGACGCACCCGGGTCTCTTCGCTCATTTCCTTGTGAGCAACGGGCAATGGCCGCAGGGCCTTGGCCGCCATCTGCCAAGAGTCGGCCAGCACCGAGAGTTCACCGCGCTTGGAGCTGATCACCTCGCCGTGGACGAACACGATGTCGCCGAGGTCGACGTCGGCCTTCCACGCGTCCAGCGACTCCTGACCCACCTGGGCCAGGCTGATCATCGCCTGCAGCTGGGTGCCGTCGCCCTCCTGCAGCGTCGCGAAGCACAACTTGCCGGAATTCCGGGCGAACACGACCCGGCCCGTGACACCGACGACCTCGCCGGTCTGGGTGTCCGCGGCCAGGTCCGGGTAGGCGCTGCGCAGTTCGGCCAGTGAATGTGTGCGCGGAACGGTTACCGGATAGGGCTCGCGGCCCTCAGCCAGCAGCCGCTCCCGCTTGGCCTGACGAATCCGGAACTGCTCGGGAAGGTCGGCCTGGGACTGGGACGCGTCGTCGCGATCGGCTGGGCTCACAAAATGCCAGCTTAAATGAACTCGCGGGCGGGCAATTGCATGCCGACAAGCCCGGCGGCCCTCGGCCACGAGCCAATGGACCGGCGGTTCAAGGGCATACCCGCGTCCCGGTGGGGTCAGGCTGCGACCCAGGTGTGCACAACCTCACACCGGGTCACCTTGCCGGTTTGAGCCGTCCACGTTGGCTGTCCCGATTGCGCTCGAACACCAGCCGCAGGCCGTCGAGGGTGAGATGGCGGTCGTAGTGCTCGACCGTGCGCAGGTCCGGCAGCACCAGCGGCGCGGTGTGGCCGGTGGCCACCACCGCGACGTCACTGCCCGAGAAGCCGTCGACGTCATCGCGGATCCGGCTGACCAGTCCGTCGACCAGTCCGGCGAACCCGAAAACCGCACCGGCCTGCATGCATTCCACGGTGTTCTTTCCGATCACCGAACGCGGCCGGGTCAACTCGACCCTGCGCAGCGCGGCCGAGCGGGCGGCCGCGGCGTCGGAGGACACCTGCACACCGGGTGCGATCGCGCCGCCCAGGAACTCCCCCTTGGCCGACACCACGTCGACACAGATCGACGAGCCGAAGTCGACGATGATCGCCGCGGTGCCGTATTTATGGTAGGCGGCAAGACAATTCACGATCCGGTCGGCGCCGACTTCCTTGGGGTTGTCGACCAGCAGCGGGATGCCGGTACGCACGCCCGGCTCGATCAGCACGTGCGGCACCGTCGGCCAGTACTGCTCGAGCATCAGACGCACCTCGTGCAGCACCGAGGGCACCGTGGACAGCCCCGCGGCTCCGGTCAGGCGCTCGGAATCGTCACCGATGAGGCCGTCGATGGTGAGCGCCAACTCGTCGGCAGTCACCTCGGATTCGGTCCGGATCCGCCACTGCTGCACCACCTTCGCGTGATCACCTGTACCGGAGATCAGCCCGACGACGGTGTGGGTGTTGCGGACGTCGATGGCGAGCAGCATCAGCGGGGCGACACCAGTTCGGACACGTCCTCTGGGACGTACGCCGGATCATGACCGTGTTCGCCGAGATCGATCTGTTTGTTGTCCCCGTCCACGAACACGATCCGCGGCTGGTAGGCGCGGGCCTCGGCATCCTCCATCACCCCGTAGGCGATCAGGATGACCAGATCGCCCGGGTGAATGAGATGCGCTGCGGCACCGTTGATCCCGATCACACCGGTGCCACGCTCGCCGGTGATGACGTACGTCACCAGCCGGGCACCGTTGTCGATGTCGACGATCGTCACCTGCTCGCCTTCGAGCAGATCGGCGGCCTCCATCAGGTCGGCGTCGATGGTCACCGAGCCCACATAGTGCAGGTCGGCCTGCGTCACCGTGGCGCGGTGAATCTTGGATTTCAGCATGGTGCGCTGCATCAGTTCCTCCAGGGCAGTTCGTGATTGTCGCCGTCGCCGACGCGAGGGTGTCCGTCGATTCCGGCGGACGCTCCGATATCTACAGAGATGTTGTCCAGCAGGCGGGTTCGGCCCAGCCGGGCCGCGACCAGCAGCCGGGCCTGACCCTCGCCCGGCGCGGGGCCCAGCATCGGGTCGCGCACCTCCAGGTAGTCGACGTCGATGGCGGGCACCTCGTCGAGCACGCCCCGGGCCGCGTCGATGGCGGCCGCCGCCCCGCCCGCCGCGGCGTACTTGCCTGCCAGCAGGGCCGCCGAGAGCGCTCCGGCCTGCTCCCGCTCGTCGGCGTCCAGGTAGCGATTGCGCGATGACATCGCCAGGCCGTCGGACTCCCGAACGATGGGCACCCCGACGATCTGCACGTCGACGTTGAGATCGGTGACCATCTGCCGGATCAATGCCAATTGCTGATAGTCCTTCTCGCCGAAGAAAGCACGGTCGGGCCGGACGATCTGGAGCAGCTTGAGCACGACGGTCAGCACGCCGGCGAAATGGCCGGGGCGCGAGGCCCCTTCGAGCTCACCGCCGACAGGCCCGGGCTCCACGCTGGTCCGCGGACCGTCCGGGTACATCCCTGAACCGGTTGGGGTGAAGGCGATCTCGACCCCTTCGGCACGCAGTGCGGCCAGGTCCTCGTCGAGCGTGCGCGGGTAGGCGTCGAGATCCTCCCCCGCGCCGAACTGCAACGGGTTGACGAAGATCGACACCACCACGACCGCGCCGGGAACGCGCTTGGCCGCGCGAATCAGCGTCAGGTGGCCCTCGTGCAACGCACCCATGGTGGGCACGAGGGTGACCCGGCGCCCGCTGGCGCGGAGGGCCCGGCTGACCGCCGTGACATCGGCCGGTGCCGAGTAGACGTTCAGTTCACCGGCGACGAACTTGGGAGAGTTGCTCTGGGTCATCCTTGACTCGTTTCAGGGCTGGTTTCCGGGCCTGTATCTGAGAGCACCGCGAAGACGTCCATGGGCGCATGTGCGCGTTGGGCGGTACGCAGCGAATCGGCCCGATATGCCTGGGCCAGTTGGGGATCCAATGCGCGCAGGGCTCTCAGGTGAGCGCCCACCGCTGCCGCGTCGCCGCGGGCAACGGGTCCGGTCAACGCCGCCTGGCCGCGTTGCAGCGCGTTTTCCAGCGCGGCCCGGGCCAACGGGCCCACCACCCGCTCGGGCAGACCGCCGGGCGCATCGCCGACGAGTTCCTGGCCGAGCAGTTCCTCACCGCGCAGTGAGGCCCGCAGCGTGTCGACGGCGTCGAGCACCAAGGTGACCAGGTGGTTGCTGGCATGCGCCAGCGCCGCGTGGTACTGCGTCCGCGCGTGCTCGGGCACCCGGAACGGCTCCCCACCGATCTCCAGCACCAGCGACTGACCGATCGCGTAACCGACTTCGTCGGTCGCGGTGATGCCGAAACATGTATCGGGCAACCGCGCGAGGTCCTCGTCGGATCCGGTGAACGTCATCGCCGGATGGATGGCGAGCGGGATACACCCCTGCTCGGTCAGCGGGGCCAATACCGCGACCCCGTTGGCACCCGAGGTGTGCACCACGATCGTGCCGGGCCGCACCACGCCGGTGGCAGCAAGACCGGACACCAGCGATGCCAGCTCCGCGTCCGGAACCGTCAACAGCAACAGCTCAGCCCGCTGCGCCACGTCGGGGACGGGAAGGATCGAGGTATCGGGCAGCCGGCGCTGTGCCCGCAGCCGGGAGGCCTCGGAGATGGCACTGCAGGCGACCACCACGTGCTCGACGCGTTCCAGGGCATAGCCGAGCGCCGTGCCCACCCGGCCCGCCGAAATGATGCCGACGCTGAGCCTGGCAGGACGCAATCCCTCAGGAGGGGACCACCCGTTTGCAGGGGGCTGCTCCATCGCAGACGACCTCACAGGATGAATAGGTTTCAGTCGTTCCAGTCCCGCGTTGCGGGTACCGGACGGTCGTCACGAGACTAGCTCACTCCTCGCGGCGCCTGCGACGCCCGCCTTCGGCAGGGGCGGACTGAAACCGTGCCAGCAGCTCATTCACCGACTGCCCGTCGGCATGGTGCCCGTTCGCCGGCTCGGGTTCCGGTTCGCTGCGGTGCCGTGATCCCCGCCGGGGCGGCTCGGGCGGTTGCGACGATTCGGTGGCCAAGGCCGGCGACGGCTGGGCCGGCGCGGGCCGGCCGGGATCGGAGGTCTCGGCCGCGGCGGAGTGCCGGCCACGAGGCGGCGGCTCGGGAGCCTGGCCTGCCGACATCGCGGGTGCCGGCGCCGGGGCCGGTTCGGGGGCCGCTGTCAGGACCGGTTCCGGGGCCGGTTCGGGGGCCGGCGCCGAGGTTTCCTCGGGTGTCGATTCGGGGGCGCGGCGCCTGCCGACGTACTCGGCCGAGGCTCCGTTCTGGGCCACCGGCGCGGCCCAGTTGCTGCCGGGGGCGCCCGCGGGGATCCACTGCCCCTCGGCGGGAGCCGGTTGCCAACCCGTGGCCGCGGGTTCGGCAACAGGCGCGGGTGCACTGACCGGCTCCGGTTCGGGGGCCTCGATCGTCGGTGACGGCTGCATCGGCGGCATGGCCGGTGGCGGTGGCGGTGGCGCCCACGTGGACGGCGGCTCGGGCTGCCTACGGGCGGCCGGTTGCTGCTCAGGCCTGGGCTGAGGCTGCGGTTCCGGTCGGGGCTCGGGCCGAGGCGCAGGTTGCGGCTCCGGCCGGGACACGGGTTGCGGCTCAGGCCGAGGCTGGGGTTCCGGCTGACGCGGGGGTTCCGGCTGGCGGGCAGCGTCCTGCTGACGCCGGCGGCGACGGGGCTGTTCACCGGCAGGCATCGGTCGCGACGGCAGGCGATGCGCACCACCCGAGGTCGCCCAGTCGTTCTCCGGCGGATGCGGCTCGGCCGGAACGTCGATGATCGGGCTTTCCTCGGTACGCGACGTCCGAATGTCGGTGACCTCGACGGGCGGCACATCCAGGCGGCTGGCGGTCACCCGGCCCGCGGTACGCACCGTGCTCTTGTCGGTCTCGATGGCCGGCCGGTGCACCAGGTCCGTGTCGAACAGGATTTCCAGGTTCGCCCGCAATGCGGCCAGCTCGGAACGCAGCGCGGCAACCTCGTCGGCCGCCTGCGCGCGCAGTTCGGAGGCCAGCTCCCGGCGCAGTTGGGTCTCGACGGTCAGCTCGTACTCCCGCCGCGCCGAGATCTCCCGATCCAGCTGCAGGTCGTAGACGAACTTCAGATCCCGGGCCTTGGCCTGGTCCAGGTCACTCTGACGCCGGTAGATGACGGAGACGAAGGCCGCCACCACGGCAGCCCACAGGGCCAGGATGACTGCGAGCTTCAGCAACTCGACGCGATCGGTGAACACCAATGCGGAACTGGCCAGAATGGCGAGTACCAGCAATACCGTTAAGAGCAGCCAGCCTGGCCTTCGGCCGCCGCGCCGTGGCCGACCACCGCGGGGCAGAACGGTCATGCGCCGACTGTACCCGTCACCGGTCATCCAGCCTGGCGACCACTACGGCGATTCGGGCAACTACCTCACACAATCCGTCACTCCGGCGCGGTGTCCCCGTTGTCCGGCGGTTCCTCGGGGGACTTGCAACAGTGCTGCAGCCACACCGCCGCGACGGCCAACGCCAGAGCACTGACCGCGGCCACCGCCGCGCCGGGGGTGTCCTCGCCTGCCACCCGCAGTTCGCCGCGCCGGGGCAGCAGGTACACCAGCACGCCGATCCACCAGCCCGCTACGACGGCGCCAACCCAGGCCGAGGCCTTGGCGATCACGACCGACCGGGCCACCGTGAGCGGGTGCAGCCGACCTGCGCCGACCCCGATCTGCCCGTCGTTGATCTTGGCCCGCACGTAGAACGCCCAGCCCGCCTCGACGAGCGCTACGGCCAGCAGCGAAAGCCCGGTCCACACCGTCAGCGGCGGGAACCACCGGTAGAGCACCCCGATCAGTACGTAGCCGACGATGGCGACGACAACGACCGCGCCGGCCAGGTCGCGCTTGCGGGTCGGACCCATCAGTCCGCCACGGGTTCCGTGTCGAAGTCCAGCGCCAGGTCGGTGCGCCTGACCCCGGCACGTTCGGCCGGGTCGATCTCCTCCAGCAGGTGCGCCACCCGCCGTGTTCGGCCGACCACCGTCAGCGTGGCATCCGGATCCACTGCCAACCACGGGATCAGGACGAAGGCGCGCAGGTGGGCCAGCGGGTGCGGCAATGTGAGGTCGTCGTCGCGGGAAAACACCTCGACGTCACCCTCGTGGCAGGTGACCAGGTCGACGTCGAGGGTGCGCGGGCCCCACCTCTGCTCCCGGACCCGGTCCGCCTCTTGCTCGAATTGTTGCCCCCGCCGCAGCCAGCCATGGCAGTCGAGGTCCGGGTCCTCGGCGATCAACACCGCGTTCAGGAACGGTCCCTGCTCGACTCCGCCCCAGGCGTCGGTCTCGAACACCGGCGACACCGCGCGCACCGCGGTCCCCAGCCCGTCGACCACCGACTGCAACCGGGCCAACCGGTCACCGAGGTTCGACCCGATCGAGAGCACTGTGGAAGTCACTGGCTGTTCCCCCTTCTCGAGCGCCGGGCCACCACCGCGACATCGTCGAACGTCAGAGGAATCGGGGCGCTGGGCTTGTGCACCACAACCTCGACCGCGTGCAGACGCTCGTCAGTCATGATGGCGTCGGCGATCTCGGCCGAGACCGTCTCGATCAAGTTGCGCGGCGGCCCCGCGACGATGTCCGCCGCCCGCTGGGCCAGCGCGCCGTAATCCAGGGTGTCCGCCAGCTCGTCGGTGGCCGCCGCCCGGCGCAGGTCGATCCACGCCGTGATGTCGACGACGAACTCCTGGCCATCGCGGCGCTCGTGGTCGAAGACACCGTGATTGCCCCGAACCCGCAAGCCGCGCAACTCAATTCGATCAGCCAACCCGACCTCCAGATTCCCAGGCTTCCAGCACGGCGAGCGCGTCGACGGAGGCCATCACATCATGCACTCGAACACCCCAGGCGCCGTGCTGGGCGGCCAGCATCGAGATCGCGGCCGTGGCGGTCTCCCGGCCGTCCGGTGGCCGCGGTGTCCCGTCCGCGCCGGCCAGCAAGGAACCCAGAAAACGCTTGCGTGACGCACCCACCAACACCGGGATCCCGGTGGCGATGAATTCGGGCAGCGCGTGCAGCAAGGCCCAGTTGTCTTGGGCGGTCTTGGCGAATCCCAGGCCCGGGTCGATGATCAGCCGCTGCGGGTCGACGCCCGCGGCGACCGCGGCATCGACGGCACTGAGCAGTTCGGCTCGGACCTCGGCCACCACGTCGCCGTAACCCGGGGCACGATGGGGCTGCTCGGCGCTGACCGAGCGCCAGTGCATCAGGATCCACGGCGCCTTCGCCTCGGCGAGCAGGGGTGCCATGTTCGGGTCGGCCAGGCCGCCGGACACGTCGTTGACGATCTGCGCGCCGCTTTCCAGCGCGACCTTCGCCACGTCGGCGTGCATGGTGTCGATGCTGACGGTGATCCCTTGGGAGGCAAGCGCTTCGATCACAGGAGCGACGCGGGCCGCCTCCACCGCGGGGTCGACCCGCACGGCACCGGGGCGGGTCGATTCCCCACCCACATCGATGATCGCGGCCCCCGCGGCGGCAAGCGCCAGCCCGTGTTCGACGGCGCGGTCGCGGTCGATGAACTTGCCGCCGTCGGAGAACGAATCGTCGGTCACATTCACCACGCCCATGACCTGCACGCGCGTTCCGCGAGGGACAATCGGGCCGGGTGGGTTCACTTCCGGAGGATGAGTTCCAGCGCCTCGGCCCGGGATGCCTTGTCGGTCTTGAACTGTCCCCGCACCGCGGAGGTGGTGGTGACCGCCCCCGGTTTGCGGACACCGCGCATCGCCATGCAGAGGTGCTCGGCCTCGATGACCACGATGGCCCCGCGCGGATCGAGCTTCCGCATGAGAGCGTCGGCGATCTGGGCGGTCAGGCGTTCCTGCACCTGCGGCCGCTTCGAGTACAGGTCGACAAGGCGGGCGATCTTCGACAATCCGGTCACCCGGCCGTCGACGCCGGGGATGTATCCGACGTGCGCCACCCCGTGGAACGACACCAGATGGTGCTCGCAGGTGGAGTACAGCGGGATCTGCTTGACCAGCACGAGCTCGTCGTGCTCCTCGTCAAAGGTGGTGTTGAGCACCGCGTCCGGGTCCGTGTACAGACCCGCCATCAGCTCCTTGTACGCACGCGCCACCCGAGCAGGGGTATCCAGCAGGCCCTGTCGGTCGGGGTCCTCGCCGATGGCGATCAGCAATTCACGAACGGCCGCCTCGGCTCGAGGTTGGTCGAACACCCGGGTGGCCGTATCGGTGTTGTTGTGATGCTCGCGCAGCGACTGCGACATCGAAGCCTCCGTTCTCGGATCAGCCGTGGGCCGGCGGGTTGGGCCGGTCGGCCCGCTCAGGGCCACCGTCCTGGCCCGCCTCATCATTCGGATTCGGCTGACCGGGATGAGGATAAGGCTGGTACGGGTACGGCTGGGGCTGTTGCCATCCCGACGGATGCGGCGGCGGGTACCAGTAACCCTGCTGTTGCTGGGGCGGCTGGTATCCGGGCTGTGACGGCGCGGGCGGCCAGCCCGGGGCGTGCCAGCCGGCCGGAGCACCGTAATCGGGCTGGGTCGAGCCATTCTGGTTCGACCCGTTCGGCGGCGCGCCGTTGGTCCCGGCCCCGTTGGTCTCGTTCACGCGCTCGGCCTCGCGGCTGGCGGCGGCGATGGCTGCCTTGAACGCGGGCTCCGGCACCGGCGGCGGCCACGGCTCACCGCGCTCGATGGCGATCTCGCCCGGGGTCTTGATCGGCGGCTTGTCGGACGGCACCCGGCCACCGAAGTCGTCGAACATGGTCAGCCGGGGACGCTTCTTGACGTCGGAGAAGATCGCCTCCAGCTCGGCGCGGTGCAGTGTCTCCTTCTCCAGGAGCTCACCGGCCAGCGTGTCGAGCACGTCGCGGTACTCGGTGAGGATCTCCCACGCCTCGGTGTGGGCGGCCTCGATGAGCTTGCGCATCTCGTCGTCGATGTCGCGGGCGACATCGTGGGAGTAGTCCGGCGTGGTGCCCATGGTGCGTCCCAGGAAGGGGTCGCCGTGCTCGGTGCCGTAGCGCACTGCGCCGAGCTTGGAGCTCATGCCGTACTCGGTGACCATGGCGCGGGCGATCTTGGTGGCCTGCTCGATGTCGGACACCGCACCCGTGGTGGGCTCGCGGAAGACCAGTTCCTCTGCGGCGCGGCCACCCATGGCGAACACCAGCCGGGCGATCATCTCCGAGCGGGTCATCAGGCCCTTGTCGTCCTCAGGGACTGCGACGGCGTGGCCACCGGTGCGGCCGCGGGCCAGGATCGTCACCTTGTAGATCGGCTCGATGTCGGGCATCGCCCACGCGGCCAGGGTGTGCCCGCCCTCGTGGTACGCGGTGATCTTCTTTTCCAGCTCGCTGATGATGCGGCCCTTGCGGCGCGGTCCGCCCACGACACGGTCGACGGCCTCTTCCAGCGCCGCACCGGTGATGACGGTGCCGTTCTCGCGGGCGGTCAGCAGAGCGGCCTCGTTGATGACGTTGGCCAGATCTGCGCCGGACATGCCGACGGTGCGCTTGGCCAGCCCGTCCAGGTCGGCGTCGGGGGCGATCGGCTTGCCCGCCGAGTGCACCTTGAGCACCGCGCGACGGCCGGCCAGGTCGGGGTTGGACACCGGGATCTGACGGTCGAACCGACCGGGCCGAAGCAGGGCCGGGTCGAGGATGTCGGGCCGGTTGGTGGCCGCGATCAGGATGACGCCCTGGCGGTCGCCGAAACCGTCCATCTCGACCAGCAGCTGGTTGAGGGTCTGTTCACGTTCGTCGTGACCGCCGCCCATGCCCGCGCCGCGCTGACGGCCGACGGCGTCGATCTCGTCGACGAAGATGATGCACGGGCTGTTGGCTTTGGCCTGCTCGAACATGTCGCGCACACGAGAGGCTCCGACACCGACGAACATCTCGACGAAGTCCGAACCGGAGATGGTGAAGAACGGGACCCCTGCCTCGCCGGCCACTGCGCGGGCGAGCAGGGTCTTGCCGGTGCCGGGCGGGCCGTAGAGCAGCACGCCCTTGGGGATCTTGGCGCCCAGCGCCTGATAGCGGCTGGGGTTCTGCAGGAAGTCCTTGATCTCGTAGAGCTCCTCGACCGCCTCGTCGACGCCGGCAACGTCGGCGAAGGTGGTCTTGGGCATGTCCTTGCCGAGTTGTTTGGCCTTGGACTTGCCGAAGCCGAAGCCCATCCGGCCGCCGCCCTGCATGCGGGAGAACATCACGAACAGGCCGACCAGCAACAGCAGCGGCAGCATGTAGATCAGCATCGAGCCGAGGAAACTGCCCTGGTTGACCGTGGTGCCGAACTTGATGTTCTTGGCGCCCAGCTGATCGGCCAGCTTCAGGGCGTAGCCGGTCGGGTATTTGGTGATGACCTTGTCGGAATTCTCGGTCTCTTCTTTGCCGCTCTTCAGATCGAGACGCAGCTGCTGTTCGCGGTCGTCGATCTGGGCGCTGTTGACGTTGTCAGCGCTGATCTGGGCCACCGCCACCGAGGTGTCGACGGGTTTGTAGCCGCGCGTGTCGTCGCTGAAATAGAAAAACGACCAGCCCAGCAACAGCACGACCGCGATCACGGTCAGCGTACGGATCACATTTTTGCGGTTCATCGATCACTCGGCCGAGTTCGGCCCGGTCCTTCCAACGTGCGCAGTTGAGACATTCAAGGCTACCGCTAGACCAACGTCCGGCAGTTCCCGACGGTATCCAGCCCTACCACTGGCACCTGGAGTGCCCTCACTCGTGGACGATGCCTGCCACTTCCGCGATGACATCGCCGTACCAGCGGAAGAGTTTCAAGGGCTCGTCCTGGTTGTCTTGCAGCAGGTCCGACCAGCAATCCACGACCGCGGCCCGGGCCGCGCCACCGATCCACGGCTGCGGCAACAGTTGGGGTGGCAGCAGCGGGTCCGGCTCCACGGCTCGGGTGAACTCCGCGGCCAGCTCGATCGCGATGCTGAGCCGGGTCGCCCGGGCGGCCCCCTCCAGCTCCTGCGCCGCTCGTCTCGCCGTTGCCAGGAGGCGATGATGACCGTCGGCGATGCGGTCGAGCGGCCACAGGCCTTCGGCGAGCGCCCGGGCCTCGCTGACACCACCGACCGTGAGGTCGGTCGTGGTGAGGGTGGTGACGCGATCGGCGACGCCGAAACGCTCGGCCGCGGCCTGCACGTATGGCTCCCATTCGTTGGGTGAGACGTACAGTCCGCCCTGCACGGGAGCACCGCCCAGGCGGAGGACGGCGTCGCGCATCGAGTCGCGCGCCGATCGCGCCGACTCGCCGATGGCGAAGGCCACCACGTGCCACCGGCCGTCCCAGTCGGCCTGCCCACGGTCCTGTGCGTACATGTAGCGGACGAACTCCAGATCCGGCTCAATGGTGCTGCGCATCTCCGGCGTCGCTCGCAACACCGCCTTGCGCCCGCGGCCGTCCTGGACGAACTGGCCTTCGGCCACCAGACGTTTGATGCACAACCGCACCTGCTGGTCGCTCATGCCGAGGGTGTTGGCGACGTCGTAGAGCTCGCCCGCGTCGACCGTGGCGTCCGCACGCAGCATGCTCTCGACCAGGATGCGGGTCGGGACAGCGTGGTCGGTGTCGGCGCGTACCTCAGGGCTCATCGGTACTCATGGTCCACCACGATCAGCGGTGGTGAACCGGTACGCCCGAGTTCGCGATCGAGGTCGGCGAAAAACCGGTCGCTGTCGATCACCCCGTCGGGCGGGTGCACGCCGGCCCGACGGGCGGTGCCGTCGGCGATCTGGGACATGCCGAGCGCCAACGGAATTCCGGTGGCGCGGGCCATGTCCGTCAACAACGCATCGATGCCGGCCGCCGGGTTGAGGTGGGCCAGCACGGCCGTGTCGCGGCCGCGGCGATCGCCGAACGCCGCGGCGAAGAAGGGTGGCAGGGTGCCCGGGCCCCTGGTGGTCAGGGCGCGCGGCAACGATCGGATGATGCCCGGGAGATCGGGTTTGGCTATGCGGCGGGCCGCGGTCTCGTTGGTGAGCCGGCCGCCGTCGATGCCCCGGCGCAGCACCTCGAGATAGGCGAGCGCCGACGGACTGATGACCATCAGGTTGGCTGATTCTCCGGTGGGTTTGAGGGTGCGTTGCAGCGTGACCGGTTCGGGGTGCCCGACGGTGTAGGCAGTGCCGCGGCGGCCGCCGGGGAGCTCGAGCGTCACGGGCCGCAGCGGCCGTTGTTCGGTCAGCGAGCCGGCCCGCACCGCGATGATGGTGCCGCTGCTCTGCTGCATCCAGTGCACGGCCGCGGCGGTCGGTGACCCGTCCGGGCCGATCAGTTGGTCGCGGCCGCCCTCTTCCCTTCCGGCTGTCACGTCGACCGGCCACGCGGTGTAGACATCGCGCACCGAGTCCAGCGGAGCGGCCGCCGCCGCGGCGAGCAGATTGCTCACCCCCGGGCTTGCACCCATGCCGATGACCGCGGTCACCCCCGCGGCACGGGCCGGTGCGTCCAGTTCGAGCATCTGCACGGTGGGTTCCCAGTCGTCGCAGATGTCGAGATAGTGCGTGCCCGTATCGATCGCGGCGCGCAACACCGTCAGTCCGAATCGGTAATACGGGCCGACGGTGTTGAGCACCAGGTCGGCCTCGCCGAGCGCATCGAGCAGTCCGGCTCCGTCGGTGACATCCACCCGGCGAGCACTGACCGGCACGGAGGCATCGGCCAACTCGCGGGCGAGACGCTCGGCCGCCGCGAGATCACGGTCGGCGATGACGATGTGCTCGACGCCGCCGCCGTACGCAGCGCTCCGAACGGCGACGGCGCCCATCGCTCCGGCGCCGCCCAGGGCGAGAACTCTCATGGCGTGGTCCTTTCGGGTTGTGTTTCGACAAACCGCCGGAGGGAGTCGAGGTAGCCGGGCGCATACAGCGAGCGCGGCGCGAAAACGGCCACCAGAAACGACCGGACGCCTTGGTGGTGGTCGAGCGGCGCCTTGGCGATGCTGTGCGAGGCATCGGCAAATGTCTGGACGGTCAGCTGGTTCGGTGACAGCCGCGCGCGGTAGACCCGCTCGGTTTCGGCCACGTCGACGTTCCGGTCCTCGGCTCCGAGCACCAGCAGGACCGGGACCTTGATCCTCTCCAACTGTGACGTCGCGTCAGACGTGTAGTTGGTGCGCACGAACCGCCACCGGTCGGCGGACATCGGCGGGTCGTCGATCCCACTCGCGACATACCGGCCGTAGTCGGCACCGGCACGCAGCAGCCGCACCGATTCGGCCCGGCGTCGCAGCGCGGCGGCGATCTCAGGGTCACCGGCGCGCTGCGCCCGCAGTTCGGCCAGCAGGTTGTACTCGCCTTGACGCAGCCAGTTGATCGCCGGTCCGACCAGGATCATGAACCGCAACTCGGGGTGGAGCGCGGCCACCTCGGGCAGCACCCAGCCGGCCTGGCTGATGCCCCACAACCCGATGCGGTGCGGATCGATGTCGCCGCGGCTGCGCGCCCAGGTCAGCACGGCCTCGGTCTCGACGGCACGGTCATGCATGCTCTGGTGCAGCCAATTGCCCTGCGCCCCTTCGACACCGGGCTTGTTCCAGGAGACCGAGGCATAACCGGCCCGGGCGAACGACTCCCACAGCGGCCGATAGAACGAATCGCGGGACGCGTCGGCCGGGCCGTCGCCGTGCACGAAGACCACCAGCCCGTGCGGCTTTTCCCCACCGGTCGGCAGGGCCAGGATCGCCTCGAGTGGCTGAGCCGAACCGGGTATCTCCACGTGCTCTTCGGTGATGGCGAAGTGGTTTGCGACGACGACGACGGCGCCGAGCGCGGCCGCGACGAGGCAGCAGACGGCGATTACCCGGAGGCAGACGCGGAGCATGTAACTATCATACTCAAAACGTCCGTTTTGCTTTCGATAGTTATTGATAGGCAGGCTTACGATGCCGCCGATCCTGTGCTTGGCTGAGACCGTGACCACACCGACCGAACGGTTAGTCGATACAAATGGCGTGACGCTGAAGGTGATCGAGGCGGGTGAGCGCGGAAATCCGGTGGTGGTGCTGGCCCACGGATTTCCCGAACTCGCGTATTCGTGGCGCCACCAGATCCCCGTGCTCGCGGCCGCCGGCTACCACGTTCTGGCTCCCGATCAGCGCGGCTACGGCGGATCATCACGGCCCGAAGACATCGACGCCTACAACATCGTCGAACTGACCGCGGACATCGCCGGCTTACTCGACGACATCGGCGCCGAACAGGCCGTGCTCATCGGCCACGACTGGGGTTCGCCCGTAGCGACCAACTTCCCGTTGTTCTACCCGGACCGGGTCAGAGCGGTCGTGGCCATGAGCGTGCCGCCGGTACCGAGAGCGCCCGCACCCCCGACGCAGATCTGGCGCAAGATCGTCGGAGACAACTTCTTCTACATCCTGTACTTCCAGGAACCCGGTGTCGCCGACGCCGCACTGGGCGCCGACCCGCGTGAGTCGATGCGCCGGGTGCTCTCGATGGAAGGCTTCAGTGCGCCCCCGGAAAGCCTGTCGGGACGACCGGTACCGCCGCTGCCGGACTGGATCACCGCCGACGAGTTCGAGCACTACGTGCAGGCGTACACCGAGAACGGCTTCACCGGGCCGCTGAACTGGTACCGCAACTTCGACCGGAACTGGGAGCTGACCGAAAACACTTCCGCAAAGACCATCACGGTGCCCACGTTGTTCCTGGCAGGCACCGCGGATCCGGTGCTGGGCTTCACCCCGCGCGACCGGGTGCACGAGGTGGTCACCGGCGATTACCGCGAGGTGCTGCTCGACGGCGCCGGACACTGGTTGCAGCAGGAACGGCCCGACGAGGTGAACGCGGCGCTGCTGGAGTTTCTGGGAGGCCTCAAGTGAGTCCTCTGAATTTCGGCGTGTTCATCACCCCCTTCCACCCCGTGGGCCAATCCCCCACCACCGCACTGCAATACGACATGGACCGGGTCGAGGCGCTGGACCGGCTGGGCTACGACGAGGCCTGGTTCGGCGAACATCATTCCGGCGGTTACGAACTCATCGCGTGTCCCGAGGTGTTCATCGCCGCCGCGGCGGAACGGACCAGACACATCCGGCTGGGCACCGGTGTGGTGTCGCTGCCCTACCACCATCCGCTCATGGTCGCCGACCGCTGGGTGTTGCTCGACCACCTCACCCGTGGCCGGGTGATGTTCGGAACCGGACCGGGCGCGCTGCCGTCCGACGCCTACATGATGGGCATCGACCCGGTGGACCAACGGCCGATGATGCAGGAGTCCCTGGAGGCGATCCTGGCACTGTTCCGCGCCGCACCCGACGAGCGGATCGACCGCAAGACCGACTGGTTCACGCTGCGCGACGCCGCCCTGCACATCCGCCCCTACACCTGGCCTTATCCCGAAATTTCCACCGCGGCAATGATTTCCCCATCCGGACCGCGACTGGCCGGGGCATTGGGCACGTCCCTGCTCTCCCTGTCGATGTCAGTGCCCGGTGGGTACGCCGCCATCGAGACCACCTGGGAGACGGTGCGCGACCAGGCCGCCAAATCCGGGCGGCCCGAACCGGACCGGAAGAACTGGCGGGCACTGGGCATCATCCACCTCGCCGACACCCGCGAGCAGGCCATCGAGGACTGCACCTACGGCCTGCAGGACTTCGCCAACTACTTCGGCGCGGCCGGCTTCGTGCCACTGTCCGAGAGAGTCGAAGGGACAGGTTCCCAATACGAGTTCGTGGAAAACTATGCGGCAGGCGGCAATTGCTGCATCGGCACCACCGCCGATGCCATCACCTACATCCAGGACCTGCTGGACCGCTCGGGCGGCTTCGGCACCTTCCTGCTCCTCGGCCACGACTGGGCGCCCCCGGCCGCCACCTTCCATTCCTACGAACTGTTCGCCCGAGAGGTGATCCCGCATTTCAAGGGTCAGCTCACCGCGGCCCGGGCGTCACACGACTGGGCCAAGGGCATGCGGGATCAGCTGCTGGGCCGCGCCGGGCAGGCGATCGTCAACGCGATCACCGAGGCTGTCACCGAGGACGCCTCCGGAGACGCCACCGAGGAGAAGAGTTGATGCGCGCCGCGGTCCTGCGCGGCGGACGGATCGTCGTCCGCGACGATGTGCCCGAACCGACGCCGGGCCCGGGCCAGGTGCTCGTCGAGGTGAAGGCCTGTGGAATCTGTGGCTCCGACCTGCATTTCGCCACCCACGGCGCCGACATGCTAGCCGCGAGCGCGGACCTGGAGGGCGTGCCCGACATCGACATCGACCTGGCCGGTGACGTCTTCATGGGCCACGAGTTCAGCGCCGAGATTCTCGACGCGGGCCCGGGCACCGAGGCGCCCGCGGCGGGCACCCTGGTGACCTCCGTGCCGGTGCTGATCTCGGCCGGCGGCGTCGCACCGATCGTGTACAGCAACACCACCCTCGGCGGATACGCCGAGAAGATGCTGCTGTCGGCACCGTTGCTGCTACCGGTACCCAATGGTCTGAGCGCCGAACACGCCGCGCTCACCGAGCCGATGGCCGTGGGCCTGCATGCGGTCAACGCGTCGCGCATCGAACCCGGCGAGGCGGCACTCGTCGTCGGCTGTGGCCCGGTCGGCATCGCCATCATCGCCGCGCTGAAGCTTCGGCACGTGGAAACCATTGCGGCGTCGGACTTCTCCCCCGCACGCCGTGAACTCGCCGCCACGATGGGCGCGCACGTGACGTTCGATCCGGCCGCCGATTCACCGTTCCATCAGTGCAAGCCCGCGGTGGTGTTCGAGGCAGTGGGCGCCCCCGGCGTCATCGACGACGTGCTGCGCCGGGCACCCGCGGGCGTCCGGCTGGTGGTGGCCGGAGTCTGCATGCAGCCCGACACCGTGCACCCGTTCTACGCGGTCACCAAGCAGATCAACATCCAGTTCGTGTTCGGCTACGACCCCGCCGAGTTCGCGGACTCACTGCGGGCCATCGCCGAGGGCGACATCGACGTCGCACCGATGATCACCGGGACCGTTGGCCTCGACGGCGTGGGCGCCGCGTTCGGTGAACTCGCCTCCCCCGACCGGCACTGCAAAGTCCTGGTGACACCGTGACGTCCCGGTAGGGTTTTGGTCATGCCGATCGCCGGAAATGCGAAATTGCGGGTCCTCGGCGTTGCCGCGGCGGGATTGATCGCCGTCAGCGCCAGCGCGTGCGACGCGACCTCAGGCCCCGCCGGGGGCGCACCGGACGGCGCCAGGCAGGTGACCGTCGTCGGATCCGGTCAGGTGCAGGGCGTACCGGACACCCTGACCGCCGACGTGGCGATGGAGTTCACCGCGCCGGATGTGTCGGGCGCGCTCAACCAGTCCAGCCAGCGCCAGCAGGCCGTGATCGACGCGCTGGTCGGATCGGGCATCGACCGCAAGGACATCAGCACCACGCAGGTCAGCGTGCAGCCGCAGTTCACCGACAGCAAGATCTCGGGCTACCAGGCCAGCAACGCGATCAAGGTCAAGATCCGCGACACCGCCAACGCCTCGGCGACCCTGGCACTGATCGCGAGCACCGGAGGCGACGCCACCCGCATCAACTCGGTCGACTACTCGATCGAGGACGACTCAGATCTCGTGCGCGACGCCCGCGCCCGGGCATTCGACGACGCCAAGAACCGCGCCGACCAATACGCCGGGTTGTCCGGAATGCACCTCGGCAAGGTGATCTCGATATCCGAGCAGTCCGGCGGTTCCACCCCGCCCACGCCCACTCCGATGCCGCGCGCGGCGATGGAAGCGGTGCCGCTGGAACCCGGTCAGCAGACGGTGAACTTCTCGGTGACCGTGATCTGGGAGCTGACCTGACCCCCGACTGATCCCCGTTGACTTTGAAACCACGCACACGGCTACCCGCAAAAATCCTGCGCCAGCTCAAAGTCAACAAGAAGTTTCTGCTCAGCCAGCAGGCGCGATGTCCACGGGGATGCCGTTGAGCACCGCGGTGCCCGACAGCGGGTCCAGATGGGTGCCGTCGTTGAGCTGGTTGACGTTCACGCCGGGCCGGCCGGCCGCGAGCTGCTGACCGGTACCGCCGCGGTCATGACCCCAACCGTGCGGCAGCGAGACCACGCCGCGCCGCATGCCGTCGTCCACTTCGATCGGGGCGAGCAGCTCACCGCCCGGGCCCTTGATCACGGCGATGTCGGTGAGCCCCAGATCCGCCGCGTCATCGGGATGGATCTGCAGCGTGCACCGGTTGGAACCGCCGGACAGCGCCGGGAGGTTGTGCATCCAGCTGTTGTTCGACCGCAGATGGCGCCTGCCGATCAACATGAACCCGCCTGCCGTGCGGCCGAGCGCCTCGCGCAGCCGCGCCACGTCGGCGACGATCGGCTCCGGCGCGAGTTCGATTCGCCCGCTTGGGGTTCGCAGAATTTCGGGGACCCGCGGTTTCAGCGGCCCCAGGTCGATTCCATGCGGGTTGGCCTTCAGCCGCTCCATGGTGAGCCCGTCGGGCTTGGTACCGAACGCGTCGCCGTAGGGCCCGAGCCGCAGCATCATGTCCAGGCGGCGTTCATAGCCGGGGCCGTCGTACAGCATCGAGGTGAGCTCCTCGACCTGGCGGCCCGCCACCGGTGAGTCAGTGTCGGCGACCTCTTTCGCCAGCGTTGTCGCGATCACCTGCGCGTCGACGAGCGCGGGATCACCATCGGCACCGATGCCGTAGAGGATCAGCGCGAGCCGGGACAGGATCTCGGGCTCGTCGGGCCGACCGTCGGTCGGCAGTGCCGGCGAGGAGTACCGGACGTTGTTGCGCACCGCGAGGTTGTTCAGTGCGACGTCGAAGTGCGCGCTGCGGGCCGGCGGGGGCGGCGGCAGGATGACGTCGGCGTGGCGGGTGGTCTCGTTGAGGTAGGGATCGATGGACAGCATGAAGTCGACGCGGTCCAGAGCCCGGTCGAGCCGGTCACCGTCCGGCGCGGACAGCACCGGGTTTCCGGCGATGGTGATCATCGCCTTGATCTGGCCCTCGCCGGCGGTGTCGATCTCCTCGGCGAGCGCGGCGGCCGGCAGCTCGGAGAGCACCTCCGGGTAGCCCGAGACCCGGCTGGCCCACCGTCCGGTCTTGAAGCCGCGACCGGGTTTCGGCGGCCGTGGTGCCGGCGCGGCGGCGCCGAGCGCGAACATCGCCCCGCCGGGCCGGTCGAGGTTGCCGGTGAGGATGTTGATGACGTCGACGAGCCAGCTGCCGATGGTGCCGAACTCGACCGTGGACGTGCCCATCCGGCCGTAGACGGCTGCCGTCGGGGCTGCCGCGAGCTCGCGGGCCAGTTCTCTGATCTCGTCGGCGCCCACTCCGCACGCCGGGGCGACCGCCTCGGGGGAGAACTCGTCAGCCAGCGCGCGGAGTTGTTCGACGCCGGTGACGTGGTCGGCGAGCCCACCGAGTGCGACGAGGTCCTCTTCGAACAGCACGTGCACGATGGCGAACAGGAGCGCCGCATCGGTACCGGGCCGGGGCGCGAGGTGGCGGTCGGCGAGTTCGGCGGTGCGGGTGCGGGCCGGGTCGATGACCGTGAGCCGGCCACCGCGTTTGCGCAGTGCCCTCAGCTTGCCGGGGAAATCGGCGGCGGTGGCCAGGCTGCCGTTGGACACCAGCGGATTCGCGCCGATGATCATCAGATAGTCGGTGCGGTCGAGGTCGGGGACGGTGAACGCGATCGGGCTGCCGAACGTCAGGCCCAGCGCGACGTGCTTGGGCATCTGGTCGAGCGTGCTGGCGCTGAACACCTGCCGGGTGCCCAGGGCCCGGATGATCAGTGGCGCATACAGGCTGCCTGCGATGGTGTGCGCGTTCGGGTTGCCGAGATACACCCCGACCGAGGCGCCGCCGTGCTCGCCGATCACCGCGCCGAGTCGCTCGGTGATGACGGCGTAGGCCTCGTCCCAGGTGCCCTCGGTCAGCACGCCGTCACGGCGGATCAGTGGTTGCGTCAGCCGGTCCGGATCGTTGTCGAGTTCACCGAAGCTGGCGCCCTTCGGGCAGATGAACCCGGCGCTGAACACGTCGTCCCGGTCACCGCGGGCGGCGGTCACCCGACCGTCGGTGATGGTGAGTGTCAGGCCGCAGGTGGCTTCGCAGAAGGGGCAGATCCGCAGGGCTGTGCTCATCCACGAATTCTGCGCCGGACCCCGGCCCTTTGTAAGCCCCCGGCTTACGGCGTTTCGTACACCTTTGGCTCGAGGGTGCCGATGTAGGGCAGGTCGCGGTAGCGCTCGGCGAAGTCCAGTCCGTACCCGACGACGAACTCGTTGGGGATGTCGAAGCCCACGTAGGCGACGTCGAGTTCGGTCTTGACGGCTTCCGGCTTGCGCAGCAGCGTGCACACCCGCAGCGATCGCGGGTGCCGGGTGGCCAGGTTGCGCAGCAACCAGGACAGGGTCAGCCCCGAGTCGATGATGTCCTCGACGATGAGCACGTCGCGGTCATTGATGTCGCGGTCGAGGTCTTTGAGGATGCGCACCACGCCAGAAGACGAGGTGGACGAGCCGTACGAGCTGACCGCCATGAACTCCAGCTGCGTGGGCAGCGGGATGGTCCGGGCCAGATCGGTGACGAACATGACCGCACCCTTGAGCACGGTGACCAACAGCAGGTCGTCGTTGCCCAGGTTGTCTCGGTATTGCTCGGCGATCATCTCGGCGAGTTCGACGGTGCGGGTCCGGATCTGCTCCTCGGACAACAGCACCGATTTGATGTCTCCCGCATACAGCTCTGCAGAGTCGACAGCCACTGCAACAGCGTGCCATGGGAGGGGGCCGCTTTCCAACGCGGATCGCTAGACCGGTTCGGTGTGCATCGTCAGCACGCCGTTGCGCCGCGCCGCGAACAACCGCTGTTTGCGCAGCCCGGAACCGACAGCCACGCCGCCCTGTCCGCGCCAGGCCGTCACCAGCCGGTCGACCCCGCGGATCTGGATGTCGGTCAGATCACACGCGCCGCCGTCCAGCAACCAGGCCCGGATCACCCGGCGCCGCAGCGCGTCGGGCAACGGCGCCAACCGGGCCGTGTCCAGTCCGGCCTCGGTACGCACCCCGGCCAGCGCCTCGCCGGCCAGCGCGTCGAGCGTCTCGGTGTCCTCGCGCAGCGCGGTGGCGGTGCGGGCCAGCGCCTCGGCCACGCCTCCGCCGAGCACGTCCTCCAGCAGCGGCAGCACCTCGTGCCGCAGTCGGACCCGGGTGAACCGGCGGTCGGCATTGTGCGGGTCCTGCCACGGGGTGAGGCCGAGTTCGTCACAGACCGCATGCGTCAGAGTGCGCCGGACCCCCAGCAGCGGCCGGTGCCACGGCGGGTCATGCGCGCGCATCCCGGCGATCGAGCGGGCACCCGATCCGCGGCCCAGCCCCAGCAGCACCGTCTCGGCCTGGTCGTCGAGGGTGTGGCCGAGCAGGACCGGCGCGCCGTCACGGGCCGTATCGAGTGCTGCGTAACGCGCTTGCCGGGCCGCGGCCTCGGGTCCACCGGAGCGGCCGACATCGACCGAAAGTACATGTGCCGCAACGCACCCCAGGGCCAGCGCTTGCCGGTGCGCGGTTTCGGCGACGGTGTCCGATCCGGCCTGCAGGCGGTGGTCGACGATCAGCGCGGTGGTGGGCCGCAGGCCGGCCGCGACCGCGGCCAGGGCCAGGGAATCCGGGCCACCGGACAGTGCCACACACCAGGCCGACCCGTCGATGCTCTGACCGGCGGCCGCCACCGCTTGCCGCAGCGCGGCTACAGCACCCGTTCGATCCATCGTTGCGGTTCGTCGATCTCGTCGGGCAGCGGCAGGGTGTCGGAGCTGGACCAGATCGTGTTGAAGCGGGCCATCCCGACCTCCCCCACCACGTGGTCGACGAATGCCTTGCCCCGGGTGTACTGGCTGATCTTGGCATCGAAGCCGAGCAGCGCGCGGACCACGCGCTGCAACGGAGGCTGCTTGCGCTGCCTGCGTTCGTCGAAGCGACGCCGGATGGTCGAGACCGTGGGCACCACCGCCGGGCCGACGGCATCCATCACGTGATCGGCATGCCCCTCAAGCAGCGTGCCCAGCACCAACAGCTGATCGAGCGCGCGGCGCTGCGGTTCGGCCTGCACGGCGCGCATCAGGCCGAGGACACCGCTCGAATTCGGGTCCGGGGCTGCCCCGTTGCGTTGATCGCGGACGAACTGCGCAAGCCGGCCCACCACCTCGGCGACGTCCTCACCGGCGTCCTGGGTGAGCACCGCCAGGGCCTGTGACATGTGGTCGGCCAGCCAGGGATTGGCCCGGAACTGCACCCGGTGGGTGACCTCGTGCAGGCATACCCAGAGCCGGAAATCAGCTGGGTTGACCCGCAATTGACGTTCCACCGCGATGACGTTCGGATACACCAGCAACAGCTCGCCACCGTCGGGGCCGAACGGATCGTACTGGCCGAGGATGCCCGAGGAGATGAACGCCAGCACCGCACCCGTCTGCGCCCCGGTCACCCGGCCGGTGATGAATCCCGGCTTGTGCTCGTCGCTTTCGTCACCGGGTCGGCTACCCGTGGTCATCACCCGCATCGAACGGGTGGCCGCGCGGATCCACTCGGGACGGTCCACGACGCGGGCCTCCGGCACTTCCGCGCCCTCGATCAGACCCGTCACCTCGCGCACCGGCAGCTCGGCGGCCTTCGAACTCTCCGAGAGCTGCTCGATCACCTGGTTGCGGGTGTAGTCGCTGGAAGCCGGGGCCGGCCGGGCCAGCTTCGCCCCGACCGTCGCCGCGAAATCCCAATCGACCGAGCGGCCCGCGGTCATGGTGACCCGGTCGCTCATGTCCCGCATCCACACGACCGCAGCACCGCGGCCAGCTCGTCGATCGCGGTCCGCCCGGTGGGCCCGGCGTTGTTGGAGATCAGCGCGAACGTCAGCACTCGCCCGTTGTCGTCGGTGACGATGCCGGCCAGCGCATTGGTGCCCGTCAGCGACCCGGTCTTGGCTCGTAGCCAGCCCGCGGCGTCGCGCCCGGCGTCGGTGTCGAGGTAGCGGTTGGACAGGGTGCCGCTGCCGCCCGCGATGGGCAGCAGGTCAACCAACGGCCGCACGGCAGGTTCGGTGTTGCCGGCTGCGATGTTGACCACCTCGTCGAGAATCCGGGCGGTCAGCCGGTCTTCGGTCGACAGGCCGCTTGAATCGACCAGCTTGGCGGCCGACATGTCGATGCCGATGCCTTCGAGTTGGCTCACCACCGCGTCGACACCCCCGTCGAAGCTCTGCGGCCGGTGTAGCTGGGCCGCTACCTCACGGGCGATCGACTCGGCCATCACGTTGTCGGATTCGTTCATCATCTGGCGCAGCCGCTCGATCAGCGGCGCGGACTGCACCGCGGCGATCTGCTTGCCGGAGACCGCGCCGGACAGAACGGTCACCGTCGCGGGGTCCACCTTGAGCGCGGCGGCCAGGGCCCGGCCGGCGTCGAGGGCCGGGGTGGTGGACCGCCTGGATTCGACCGTCACCGGCTGAATGCGCCCGCCGTCGAGCATCACCGATTCCATCGGCGCGATGTCACCGCCCTCGATGTCGGCGGGATCCCAGCCCGGCGCCATGGTCGGGCCGCTGTACTCGCTGGTGTCCACCCGGACCGCGGTGACCGTGATGCCGCTGTTGCGTACCTGCTGGGCCAGGTCACTGATGCGGGCTGCGCCCTTGTACCAGGTATCGGTGTCCTCGGGCGCCGCCGAGAGCGTGGTGTCCCCGCCGCCCTTGAGCACCACCAGGCCAGGCTGGGAGTCGACGGCCAGGACCGTGGTGGCCAGCCGGGCATTGCGGTCCAGCGTCAGCAACGCGGCCGCCGTCGTCAGCACCTTGTTGACCGAGGCCGGCTGCATCGGCACCCCGGAATTCTGTTCCCACAGTTCGGCACCGGTCTCGGCGTCGGTGATCCGGCCGGTCACCTCACCGAGATCGGGATTCGCCAGAGCCGGCGCCAGCGCGGCGGCCAGGCCGCTCACGGTGGGTGTGGGCGCCGACATGTCCACCGGGACGATCCCCGGGCTGGCGGTCGCGGCAGCGGGTGCCGGCGTCACCGCCTCGGCATCGCTGGACCGGTGCCCGGTGAGCACGGCAGCAACCGCGACGACGGCAGCGACCAGCACCAGGACCACGACGCCAACCGCCACATGGGTGGACTGCCGCCACCGTGTGGGCCGCATATTTCTCCTGCTCTGCCGGTGGTGGGGACGAGCCACCCGTTTAGGCCAGACTATCGCTCGATTAGGGTTGACCCGCGTCGTCGCCCGACGACCCAAGCCTGACCGCAGATGCGAAGGAGCCGCGACGGTGAAGTTCGACGTCGTCATCGAGATCCCGAAGGGTTCGCGCAACAAGTACGAGGTTGACCACGAGACTGGCCGGGTCAAGCTCGACCGCTACCTCTACACCCCGATGGGTTACCCCGCCGACTACGGGTTCTTCGAGGACACCCTCGGCGAGGACGGCGACCCGCTGGACGCGCTGGTCCTGCTGCCCGAGTCGGTGTTCCCCGGCTGCACCGTCGAGGCCCGCCCGGTCGCGATGTTCAAGATGACCGACGAGGCCGGCGGCGACGACAAGTTGCTGTGCGTGCCCGCCGGGGATCCGCGCTGGGACCACATCCAGGACCTCGGCGACGTGTCGCAGTTCGAGCTCGACGCGATCAAGCACTTCTTCGTGCACTACAAGGACCTGGAGCCGGGCAAATTCGTCAAGACCGCCGACTGGGTGGGTCGCGAAGAGGCCGAGGCCGAGCTGCAGCGTTCGGTCGAGCGGTTCAAGACCTCGGGTCACTAGATCTTCGGAGAGTTAGCCTCGCCGTAACACGGGGTAACGCCCCTGTGCCATACGCCTTTCATGCTTGACCAGGTGTTGATGCATCAGGGCGTGGGACTTGAGGCGTACAACGCACTGCCACTGCGGCGTGCGGTGCACGCTGTGTACGAGTGCTGCTACAGCGTGGTGCTCGCGACCGATCTGGCCGGTGGGCGCCCGTTTGCCGACCACGACTCGCTGTTCCGGCAGGCCGACGCCCTGCTGTTCAGCCTCGGCGAGGATTCCATCGACCGCGTGCTGCAGGCCTATCCGCACATCGGCAGGCGTCCGCGCAGCCCGAAGTCGGTGTGCGAACAGTGCTCGGTGTGGGACGACGATCCCGCGGTGATGACACAGCTCAACAACGAGGTTCTGAACTATGCCGACCGGTTCGGGTTCGGCTTCGTGATGTTCGTCGAGGACTGCTGCGCGCACCGGGCCATGGCCGGGATCGTCGACCGGCTGCACAACGACCGCGAGACCGAACGCAAGGTCGTCCGCAACGAACTGGCCCGCATCAACCGGGCCCGGCTGGAGCGCATGCTCGGCCCGGAGGGCGGCTACTACAACTGGTAGCCGTCGCTACACGGTGATCTCGCGTGCGGAACCCGGATGTGTGCTGACCGTGACCGCCACCCCGACCATGGCCTCGGCGCTGGTGGTTCCCGAGCAGCCCGGAAACACCCTGACCTGGGTGTCGTCGAAGTGGGCGTAACCCGCGGCCGACGCGGGAGACGCGCACACGACTGGCGCGAGGACGGACACTCCGAGCGGTACCGCGATGCCGGCTGATATTGGCGTCCCCTCCTGAATCGCCTACTCCCCTATGGGCTATCGAGGCGACGTCGGGGCGTGTTACACACCGTGCCGTATCGTGATGCAGCAGAACCGATTTCATCGCCAGACGTGCACCGACCGAGGACATCCATGCCCATTTCCGCACACCGCGTCCTGCAAGTCGGCCCGCTGAAGCCGTCACTGGCGGTGACCCTGCGTACCGACTACCAGGCCTACTCCCTGCCCAACGGAGACGAGCGCGATGCGTTTCTGGCCGAACACGCGGCCGAGATCACCGCGGTGGTGGTCTCAGGCGTCACCCGCGTCGACCCGGATCTGATGGCGGCATTGCCGAATCTGAAAGTGGTGGTGAACTTCGGCGTCGGGTACGACAACATCGACGTGGATGCGGCCGCGGCCCGCGGTATCGGGGTCAGCAACACCCCCGGCGTGCTCGACGACTGCGTTGCCGACACCGCGGTGGGCCTGCTCATCGACACCATGCGCCGGTTCTCGGCCGCCGACCGCTACGTGCGGGCCGGCCGCTGGCCGGCGGACGGGAACTATCCACTGACGCAACAGGTTTCGGGATCCAACGTGGGCATCCTCGGGCTGGGCCGGATCGGTGGGGCGATCGCCACCCGGCTGACGGCGTTCGGCTGCTCGATCAGCTACCACAACCGCAGGCAGGTCCCCGACAGCCCGTACCGCTACCTGGACTCGCCGGTCGAGCTGGCCCGCCAGGTCGAGGTGCTGGTGGTCGCCGCGGCCGGCGGCGCCGGCACCCGTCACCTCGTCGACCGGGAGGTGCTCGATGCACTGGGGTCCGACGGCTACCTGGTCAACGTCGCGCGCGGCACCGTGGTCGACCAGGACGCCCTCGTCGAGGCCCTGACTCACGGCCGGTTGGCCGGTGCTGGGCTGGATGTCTTCGCCGACGAACCGAACGTCCCCGCCGCGTTGACGAAACTGGACAACGTGGTGCTGCTGCCCCATGTCGGCAGTGGCACCGTGGAAACACGGGCAGCCATGGAGGCGCTGGTCCTGGCCAACCTGAACCGGTTTCTGCAATCCGGTCAGCTGGTCACGCCGGTTCGGTGAAACGGGGCCTCACCGCGGGTGGTGGCGGATCAACCTGCCTCAATCGCGCCCGTGACGGGTATCGGTGCGGCCATGATGTGCCGATGGATGACCTCGTGCACGGCCACTGTGACGACCGCTTTCACGCAGTACGCGACGCCCTGGCAGACGCGATCGCCGCCGGAGAGGAAACCGGCGCCGCCATCGCGATCGACATCGACGGTGTACTCGTCGCCGACATGTGGGGCGGGCACGCCGACGCCGCGCGTACCCGACCATGGGACGCCGACACCATCGTCAATGTGTTCTCGTCCACCAAGACCGTGACGGCACTGGCCGGGCTCATGCTGATCGACCGCGGACTGATCACCGCCGACGCCCGGGTCGCCGATTACTGGCCCGAGTTCGCCGCAAACGGCAAGCAGGACATCGAGTTCCGTCATCTGTTGACGCACAGCTCAGGCTTGTCGGGATGGGACCAGCCGTTCACCATCGAGGAAAGCTACGACTGGGAGAAGTCCACCGCCGCGCTGGCGGCCCAGGCACCGTGGTGGGAGCCGGGTACCGCGTCGGGGTATCACGCCCTGACCCACGGGCACCTCATCGGCGAGGTGGTGCGCCGAGTCACCGGCAAGTCGCTCAAAGATTTTGTCCGCGAAGAGATCTCGGAGCCGCTGGGCGCCGACTTCCAGATCGGGGCCGGCCCCGGGGACGCGCACCGCATCGCCGACATCATCCCGTCCGACGAACCGCTCGATCTGCCGTTGGACCAACTGTCCGAGATCGCGCTCAAGACGTTCATGGGGACGCCGTCACCGGCAATCGCGAACAGCCCCGCCTGGCGGGCCGCCGACATCGGTGCGGCCAACGGACACGGCAATGCGCGATCGCTGGTCCGGATCCTCTCGGCGATCTCGTTGGGCGGCACGGTGGACGGGGTGCAGCTGCTGCGGCCGGAGACCGTCGAGTCGATCTTCGAGCTTCAGCTCGACGGCCCCGACGTGGTGCTGCTCGGACACCCGCTGCGCTGGGGACTGGGATTCGGGCTGCCGCAGACGCAGACCGTGTCCTATGTCCCCGACGGCAAGATCTGCTTCTGGGGCGGCTGGGGCGGATCCTGGGAGACCTGCAACCCCGATCACCGCGCCACGTTCGCCTACGTGATGAACAAGATGGGGCCGGGCGTCGAAGGTTCCGCGCGCACCGCCCGCTACCTGAACCTGTTCTACGAGGCTCTGGCTGACGAGGTCGATCGGCGGCCTGCCGGGCGGGCTGCAACCGGCTGATTGGGCTCACAACGCTAGTATTTTGTCGACGCGTCCTTGGACACCGTCTCCATAGGCGCACGAACCACGTCGGAGGTAACCGGATGACCAGCCAACCGGACCCGGCAGGCTGCTCAGTAAAAGAGAGCCGTGTCGGTCAGGTCAGTGTGGTGACAGTGGCCGGAACGGTCGACATGCTCACCGCGCCCCAGCTCGAAGAGGCGATCAACTCCGCCGTAAAGAGCTCAGCCCCGGCCATCGTTGTCGATATGAGCGCCGTGGAGTTCCTGGCCTCGGCCGGGATGGGCGTCTTGGTGGCGGCACGGGAACAACTTGGAGACACCGCGCGGTTCGCGGTTGTCGCCGACGGACCGGCCACCAGTCGACCGCTCAAACTGGTCGGGATCGCCGAGGTCGTTGATCTGTTCGCGACGCTCGACGAGGCATTGGCCGCATTGAAGACATAGCGCAGGCGACTACGGGGTAGCCATTAGGTCGACATGACACACGCAGGCCAGTCAGCTCAGTTCGCCAAGGATGTGACGGCCGCACCCGAGGCTGCGGCCCAGATACGCCGTGAGTTCTCCAGTTGGCTGAGCACGCATTTCACGCTCGACCCAACCAAGGCCAATGATGTGGTGCTGGCCGTGAACGAGGCGCTGGCCAATGCCGCCGAGTTCGCGTACATGAATGCCCAGGCGCCCGGCGTGATGCACGTGCGCGCCGATTACGACGGGGACACCGCGGTACTCACCGTCACCGTCGCCGACGAGGGCGTCTGGCGCATCGATGAGACCGGCCAGAAGAACCCGGCCCGCGGGCGGGGGATCCCGTTGATGCGCGCGCTCACCGATCACGCCATGATCGACTCGAACCACGCAGGTACCGAAGTCCGCCTGCAATGGCGTCACATCGATCAGGACTGCGGAAGCCGCACCACCTGAACAAAGAACTCGTCGATCTGACGGACCGCGCTCATGAACTGGTCGAGGTCAACGGGTTTGGTCACATAGGCGTTCGCGTGCAGCTTGTAGCTGCGAAGGATGTCCTCCTCGGCAGAGGAAGTGGTCAGCACCACGATCGGGATGTAACACAATTCGGAGTCGGACTTGATCTTCTCCAGCAACTGCCTGCCGTCGTATTTCGGCAGGTTCAGGTCGAGCAGGATCAGATCCGGGCGCGGCGCGTCTTCGAAGGCGCCACGCCGATAGAGAAAGTCCAGGCCTTCCTCGCCGTCCCGAGCGACGTGCAAGTTGTTCTTGATCTTGTTGTGCTCGAAGGCTTCCCGGGTGATGAGTTCGTCACCGGGGTCATCTTCGACCAACAGGATGTCAATGGCTCGGTTGACCGATGCGGTCACTGTGGAGTTCCTTCCAACTGGGCTTTTGGCACGACGTCGGGCACGGTCGTGGGTGTCTCGGGCAGGGTGAACATGAACCGGGTACCGGGCGAGTATGCCGTGTCGATCCAGATGGATCCGCCGTGGTGTTCGACGATCTTCTTGCACAGCGCGAGTCCGATACCGGTGCCGCTGAAGGCGTCGCGTCCGTGCAGGCGTTGAAAAATCACGAACACCTTGTCCACGAACTCCTCGCCGATGCCGATCCCATTGTCCGAAACACTGAATACCCAGTTCTCTGCCAGTTCACCCGTACCGGGCCGGCAGTCGATGACGATCCGGGGCACAACCCCCTCGCGACGGAACTTCACCGCGTTGCCGATCAGGTTCTGCCACAGCATGGCCATCAGCGTGGGATCACCGTCTATCTGCGGCAACGGCTCATCCGGTCGTTCGATCTCGGCGCCCGACTCCCCGACCGCCGTCGCCAGGTTCTTCAACGCGCTGTCGAGTGCCTCGTCGAGGTTCACCTCGGTATGGGTGGCGTTGAGCCGGCCCACCCGCGAGAACGTCAGCAGGTCGTTGATCAGTGATTGCATACGCTTGGCACCGTCGACGGCGAAGCCGATGTACTCGAGTCCCCGCTCGTCCAGTTTGTCGCTGTAGCGCTTCTCCAGCAGCTGACAGAACGAGGCGACCTTCCGCAACGGCTCCTGGAGATCGTGCGATGCGACGTAGGCGAACTGCTCGAGTTCGGCATTGGATCTGCGCAACTCCTCGGCCTGCTGATCGAGGGCTTCCCGGGCAGACCGCGATGCATCGAGTTCATCGACAACCCGCTGCCGCATATCCTCGACGTCGGCGGCCATGGCCCGAATATCCTTGGGGCCCTTGGGGATGATGCGTTCGGAGAAGTTCCCCTCGGTGATCCGGCGACACGAGGCTGCCAACGCGGCAAGTGGCCGGGTGACGGCACTGCGCACCAGCATCGTCAACAACACCGCCATGATGAAGAAAGCCGCGATCATCGCGATCACCACGCCGTCACGCCAGCCCCGAACATGGGCCAGCTCATCCACGCTGGCCTGCCTGGCCTGACTGAGGTTGGTGTTCTGCACATCGAAAAGCCCACGCAGGCCGTCGAATTCCCTCTTACCGCGATCCGCGGAACGGGTGTCGACGACCGTGGGCCGGCCGACCTGGATGCCGGCGACGAGCGGCTCTGCATAGTTGGCCCGCCATGCCGCCGCCGCCGTCTCGATCGAGTCCAGATCGGCCAGCAGATCGTCGTGGCCGGCCAGGTAACCGCGGATGTCCGCTGCCGCCGCCGCTTCGGCGCCCTGCCCGTCGCCGTAGGGCTCCAGGAACCGAGGGTCGGCGGCAATGGCGTATCCACGCACGGCCGTCTCCTGGTCCCGCAGGGCGGCCTGCAGTTGGTACGCAGCAACCCGAGCGGGCTGAATGTTGGCGATCAGCTCTCGCGATACGGCGTCGGTGCGGCTCACCAGCGCGATACCGGCGACCGCACCGGTCAGGACGATCACACACATCACCGACACCAGCAGGTTCTGCCAGCCTTGCACCGTGAGTTTCATACCGGTGAACGCTCCACTCTGATCAGCGCGATGTCATCGCTGAGACCGCCGTGCGGACGCGCGCGGGATTCGACCTCGCCGATCAGTGCATCGATGAAGTCGCGTCCGGGCAGCTCCGCCAGCGAGTTCGCCAGTTCGAGCAGGCCTCCTTCACCGAGACGTTCGCCGCCGGGGCCCGCGTGTCCCTCGAACAATCCGTCGGTGAGCAGCACCAGACCGTGTCCTTCAGGCAGTGCCAGCCGGTTGACGGGCCACTCCTTGGCCCCCAGCCCGAGCGCGGAGCCCGCGGTGGGCTCAATCCATCGCACGGCATTGCCGCCGTGTAGCAGCAGACCCGGATGTCCGGCCCGAACCACGTCGTACTGCCCGCTGTCGGGATCGAGCGCCACGCTGAGCAGGGTCGCGAAGATTCCCGGTCCGTGGCGCTCGGTGGTCAGGATACGGTCGAGCTGACGCATCCGCTCGTTGCCCCGCAACCCGGCGAATGTGAGTGCGCGCCAACCGATCCGCAAAGCCACGCCGAGGGCGGCCTCGTCGGGGCCGTGTCCGGCGACGTCGCCCATCATCACGTGCACGGTCCGGTCGGGGGTCTGCACGATGTCGTAGAAGTCTCCGCCCAACAGCGCATCCCGACGGCTGGGCAGAGACTTGGTGACGATCTCGACACCCGGATCGTCCAGGAGCAACGCCGAGGGCAGCAGGCCGCGCTCGAGGCGAGCATTCTCCCGTTCACGCAGCCGGCTGGCGTGCAGGTCCACCGCCGTCAGCTCGGCGCGCTTGCGCTCGATGGCGTACACCAACGCACGTCGCAGCATCTCCGGATCGACGCGTCCCTTGACGAGATAGTCCTGCGCGCCCGAAGCGACCGCGGATACGCCGAAATGCTCGTCGTTGAGACCGGTGAGCACGATGACCGGAATAGCGGGGTCCAGTCTGCCCAGCCGGTGCAGCGCATCAATGCCCTGCGCGTCTGGCAGATTCAGGTCGAGCAGTACACAGTCGGGGCGGTCATCGACCAACACGCGTTCGGCGGCCGCCATGGACTGCACCCAGGCCAGGTCGATGTCAGCGGTGTCGGCCAGATCGGCGATCTGCTCTTCGACCAGCAGTGCGTCACCACGGTCGTCCTCGACCAACAACAGAGACAATCGCCGTCCCAGAGCGGGACCGGCGAGTGTGGCTGAGGGATACGGCTGCTCCGCGCGCATGGGATCACGTCCTTCACTCACTGAGGCCGCCCGGTCGCGCTGACCTCTGCATTAGTGACGACGTGGTCGAGAGTACCTAGACGCGGGCGTCAATTCCCCGGCAGTCGACCAATTACGGGCTTGAGATCAGGAGGCCCGGGCCTGCGAGCGCAGCTCCAGCCTGCGCAGCACGTCGCCGCCCAGAACCCGCGCATCCTGGCCCGGCGTGGCCGGGATGAGGGTGACGCCGTCGGCGACCTCGGCGGCCTCGATGTCGGCGATCAGACCGGTCAGGCCGTCAACAGTCCCGACGTACCGCACCTCGGCCTCGGGTCCGGCGACCGTCAGGCTGCAACGCGCTGAGCGGTAGTCCCCGGCCACCGCGACGGTGACATCGAGGATCACGGAGAGGGCCTCGTCCTCGGACTTGAGACCGGACCGGATCCGGCGCGCCTGGGCCAGGTCGGACGCAGAGATGCGCGCCGTCGGCTCGTCGCCGTCGGTCAGCTCGGTCCAGGTCTCGTCGTCCGCCACGAATATCCGCACCCCGGCCACGCTAAGTGCAAATACCGCACCTGCCCAGAGTTACGTTCAGGCGGAATGCAAGGAACTAACGCGCGTCCCGCACCCGCGTCTTGTACAGACTCGCGACGGTGGTGATGGCCAACGTCACCACGATCACGCCGAGGCTGGCCAGCGTCGGGATCTCCGGGACGTGCACCGGCTCGCCGCCGTTGATGAACGGCAGTTCGTTCTCGTGCAGTGCGTGCAGCACCAGCTTGACGCCGATGAAGGCCAGGATGAACGCCAGCCCCTGCGACAGGTACACCAGCCGCTTGAGCAGGTCACCGAGCAGGAAGTACAGCTGCCGCAGGCCCATCAGGGCGAACACGTTGGCGGTGAACACCAGGTAGGGCTCCTGGGTCAGCCCGTAGATCGCCGGGATCGAGTCCAGCGCGAACAGCAGGTCGGTGGTGCCCAGCGCGACGATCACCAGGAACATCGGCGTCATCAGCCGCTTGCCGTTCTCGTGCACCCACAGCTTCAGGCCGTCCCACTGGTCCGTGGTGCGCAGGTGCTTGCGGGCGAAGCGCACCACGCCGTTGTCGCCGTCGTCGTCGTGGTCGGTGTCACGGACCAGGTTGATCGCGGTGTACACCAGGAATGCGCCGAAGATGTAGAACACCCAGGAGAACTGGTTGATGGCCACCGCGCCGAGCGCGATGAAGACACCGCGGAAGATCAGCGCCAGGATGATGCCGACCAGCAGGGCCTGCTGTTGATACACCCTCGGCACCTTGAAGCTGGCCATGATGATCAAGAAGATGAACAGGTTGTCGACCGACAGGCTGTATTCGGTGAGCCATCCGGCGAAGAACTCCAGCCCGAACTGGCTGCCGTGGAAGTACCAGACCCATACGCCGAAGGCCACCGCCATGCCGATGTAGATCGACAGGTACGTCGCAGTCTCACGTGTGGTGGGTTCGTGTGGGCGCCGCCCGATCACGATGACGTCGAACAGCAGAACGGCGATCGTCACAGCGAGGGTGACAATCCATTCCAGCTGGGTTACCTGCATCAAAAATCCTCCGGTCGTCAGAACGCCGGAGGTCTCTTCCACCGGAAACACGCACCGGTCCGCGACACCGATCGATCATTGACGACCGACGTGATGACGACATCGCAGCGAAGGAATACTCCCCTCCGCCGACCAGTCTGCCTGACGGATCCCACGAACCGAAATCGAACCGGCACGCCGGGCCGACCCGCCGTGCGCCACTGGGCCGTCGCGGCGGGGGCTTAGTAGTTTGTACTCGTGACAGCTCCCGCCGGTCCGCACGAGATTCCTCCGCAGTACGTGCTATCCCCACTGGCCCCCGAGCCGCGCACGCTCGTCGACATCCTGCACGACACGGCCCGGCGTTTTCCCGACGCGCCCGCCCTCGACGACGGCGCCGTCCAGCTGACCTACGCCGAGCTGATCGCCGACGTCGCCGACAGCGTGGCCTGGCTGGCGGCGCGTGGAATCGGCCGCGGCGACCGGCTCGGAATCCGGATGCCCTCGGGCAGCTATGCGCTGTACGTGGCGATCCTGTCGGTGCTGGCCTGTGGTGCGGCCTACGTCCCGGTCGATGCCGACGACCCCGACGAACGGGCCGAGCTGGTGTTCGGCGAGGCCAATGTGGTCGGCGTGATCACCGAGGCCGGCCTGGTGCGCGGGCCCGGTTCGTCGCGGGGCTGGCGAGCCGCCGAGCCGCTGGGGCGCGATGACGCCTGGATCATCTTCACCTCGGGATCGACGGGCACTCCGAAAGGTGTGGCCGTCACCCATCGCAGCGCTGCGGCGTTCGTCGATGCCGAAGCACGAATGTTCCTGCAGGACAACCCGATCGGCCCGGGAGACCGGGTACTGGCCGGACTTTCGGTCGCCTTCGACGCGTCCTGCGAGGAGATGTGGCTGGCCTGGCGGCACGGCGCCTGCCTGGTGCCCGCACCGCGGTCACTGGTGCGCAGCGGCATGGACCTGGGCCCATGGCTCGTCTCGCGGGACATCACGGTCGTCTCCACGGTGCCGACCCTGGCCGCATTGTGGCCGGCCGAGGCGCTGGAAGCGGTACGGCTCTTGATCTTCGGAGGCGAGGCCTGCCCGCCCGAGCTGGCGGCCCGGCTCGCGGTGGACGGCCGCGAGGTGTGGAACACCTACGGCCCCACAGAGGCGACCGTCGTGGCCTGCGCCGCACAGCTGGACGGCCAGGGACCGGTCAGCATCGGCCTGCCGCTGGCCGGCTGGGACCTGGCGGTGGTGGACAAAGACGGCCTGCCGGTGGCGATCGGCGACGTCGGCGAACTCGTGATCGGCGGAGTGGGTCTGGCCCGCTACCTCGACCCCGACAAGGACGCCGAGAAGTACGCGCCCATGCCGACGCTGGGCTGGAACCGCGCCTACCGCAGCGGCGACCTGGTACGCCTGGAGGCCGACGGCCTCTACTTCCAGGGCCGCGCCGACGATCAGGTCAAGGTCGGCGGCCGTCGCATCGAACTCGGCGAGGTCGACAACGCGCTCGTTCACCTGCCCGGCGTGAGTGGTGGCGCGGCGGCGGTACGCAAGACCGCCAGCGGCACCCCGCTGCTGGTCGGCTACATCGCCAGCACAGACCCCGATTTCGACCTGGCCGCCGCCCGGGCCGCACTGTCGGAGTCGCTGCCGGCCGCCCTGGTGCCCCGGCTGGTGCTGCTCGACGAACTCCCCACCCGCACGTCGGGCAAGGTGGACCGCAACGCACTGCCCTGGCCGCCGCCGGGAGATGCCGATCAGGACGCCCCGCAGCTCGACGGCACCATGGGCTGGCTGGCCGGGCTGTGGCGCGACGTGCTCGGCACGCCCGTCGAAGGGCCGGAGGCCGATTTCATCGCGCTGGGCGGCGGTTCACTGTCCGCCGCGCAGTTGGTCGCGGCGCTGCGCCAGCGCTACCCGCTGGTGACCGTCGCCGACCTCTACGACCATCCTCGGCTCGGCTCACTGGCCGGCTATCTCGACGAGCTCAGGCCGCCGCCGCAAATCCAGATCCGCGAGGTCAAACCGACGCCGCTGCTCACCCAGGCCGCACAGGTCGCGTTGTCGCTGCCGTTGGCCACCCTCACCGCCATGCAGTGGGTGGTCTGGCTGGCGCTGCTGAACAATGTGGCCGCCCAGACGGGGATCGTGTCCTGGGCGCATCCGCTCAGCTGGTGGTGGGTGTTGGCCGGATTCCTGCTGTTCGTCACTCCCCTGGGTCGCATGGGCATCGCGGTGCTGTTCGCCCGGATGCTGCTAACCGGACTAGAGCCCGGCACCTATCGCCGCGGCGGGCTGGTCCACCTGCGGGTCTGGATCGCCGAGCGGTTGGCCGATGCCAGCGGCGCGGAGAACCTGGCCGGTGCGCCGTGGATGGTCTACTACGCCCGCGCCCTGGGCAACAGCGTCGGCAAGGGCGTCGACATGCACTCGGCCCCGCCGGTCACCGGGATGCTCAAGATCGGCCACCGCGCCTCCGTCGAGCCCGAGGTGGACCTGACCGGGCACTGGATCGACGGCGACCTGTTCCACGTCGGACCGGTGTCGATCGGCAACGACGCCACGATCGGTGCCCGCACCACCCTGCTGCCCGGTGCGAGCGTCGGCAAGAACGCCGACGTCGCCCCCGGATCGGCCGTGGTCGGCAAGGTGAAGAACGGTCAGTTCTGGAAGGGCTCGCCCGCCGTGAAATCCGGCAAGGCCCGCCACCCCTGGCCCGACCACCGGCCGGGGCGCGCCCCGGTGTGGGTCGCGGTGTACGGCGTGTCCTCGCTGCTGCTGGCCGGCCTGCCGCTGCTGGCCCTGGCCGCGGGCCTGGCCGTGATCGTCTGGGGCGTGCACGACACCGCCTCACCGGCCGACGCCCTGCTGCCCGCGCTCGCGTGGACCCCGGCCGCGGCGGCCGTCGCGCTGCTGACCTACGCCGCGCTGACTGTGATCGGGGTGCGCATCCTGTCGGTGCGGCTCTCGGAGGGGTATCACCCTGTGCGCAGCCGGGTGGGCTGGCAGTTGTGGACCACCGAACGCCTGATGGACGCGGCCCGCAACTACCTGTTCCCGATCTATGCCAGCCTGCTCACCCCGTGGTGGCTGCGGCTGCTCGGCGCGAAAGTCGGTAAGGACACCGAGATCTCGACCGCCCTGTTCACCCCCAAGTTCACCGAGGTGCAGGACGGCGCGTTCCTGGCCGACGACACCATGGTGGCGTCCTACGAACTGGGCGGCGGCTGGATCCACGTCGCCAAGGCCACCATCGGCAAACGCGCCTTCCTCGGCAACTCGGGCATCACCCAGCCGGGCCGCAAGGTGCCCGACGACGGTTTGGTGGCGGTGCTGTCGGCCACGCCGCACAAGGCCAAAGCCGGCTCGTCGTGGCTGGGCAGCCCACCGGTTCGGTTGCGCCGCAACGCCACCGCCGCCGATGCGCTGCGCACGTTCCATCCGTCGCTCCGGCTCAAGATCATGCGCTCGGCAGTCGAGACCTGCCGGTTGATCCCGGTGATCGTCACCTTCGCGATCGGCGTCGCCGTGCTGGGCGCGATACAGGCGGTGACGATCCGGTTCGGCTTCCTGTGGGCCGCACTGTCCGGAGGTGTCGTGCTGCTGGTCGCCGGGCTGGTGGCCGGAACCATCGCGGTGATCGCAAAGTGGTTGGTGGTCGGCCGGATTCGCGCGGTCGAACATCCGCTGTGGTCGTCGTTCGTGTGGCGCAACGAGGTGTCGGACACCTTCGTCGAAACCGTCGCCGCACCCTGGTTCGCCCGGGCCGCCAGTGGCACCCCGGTGATGAACCTGTGGCTGCGCGGACTGGGCGCCTCGATCGGCCGCGGCGTGTGGTGCGAAACCTACTGGCTGCCCGAAGCCGACCTGGTGGCGCTGGACACCGCCGCCACCGTCAACCGCGGCTGCGTCGTGCAGACGCACCTGTTCCACGATCGCATCATGCGGTTGGACAGCGTTGTGCTCGAAGAGGGTTCGACGCTGGGGCCGCACTGCGTGGCGCTGCCCGCGGCCCGGCTGGGTGCCGGCGCCACGGTCGGCCCGGGTTCGCTGGTGATGCGCGGTGACGAGGTGCCGCCGTCGACTCGCTGGCAGGGCAACCCGATCGCGCCGTGGAACATGTTCGGCAAGAAGCGTGCGGCCGACAAGGCCGCCGAAAAGTCCGCCAAGAAGACAGAAGACCCCGCCGCGTGACCCGATCGAAGAAGGCTGCAAAGAAATTGGCACCCGCGCCGGTTATTGACCCGTATCTGCCGCGCAACGGCAATTTCGGGTACCGGGTGTCGCGCTACGAACTCGACCTCGAGTACAAGGTGGCGATCAACCGGCTGGCGGGGACGGCCACGATCACCGCGGTGACCTTGGCCGCGCTGCGCAGCTTCACCCTCGACCTGTCCGACGCCCTGGCGGTGTCGCGGGTGTCGGTGAACGGCCGCCGCCCGGCCCAGTACCGATGTTCGGGCGGGAAGCTGTCGATCACCCTGTCCACGGCATTGCCGGCCGGGGCCGCGATGACCGTCGTCGTCCGCTACAACGGAACCCCGCGCCCCATCGAGTCCTATTGGGGGGACGTCGGTTTCGAAGAACTGTCGAACGGGGCCCTGGTGGCCGGCCAGCCCAACGGGGCGGCTTCCTGGTTCCCGTGCGACGACCATCCCAGCTCGAAGGCGAGCTACCGGATCCAGATCAGCACCGACAGCCCCTACTACGCCCTGGCCAACGGCGAATTGATCTCCCGCAAGGCGCGCGCGGGGCACACCGTGTGGACCTACGAGCAGGCCGAACCGACGTCGAGCTACCTGATCACCCTGCAGATCGGCCAGTACGAGAGCCAGCGTCTGACCAAGACCCCGGTGCCGATGCACGCCGTGCTGCCGGCCCGGTTGCGCCGCGAGTTCGACCACGACTTCGAGCACCAGCCGCAGATGATGAAGTTGTTCATCAAGCTGTTCGGCCCGTACCCACTCGCCAGCGGCTACACCGTGGTGGTCACCGACGACGATCTCGAGATTCCGCTGGAGGCCCAGGGCATCTCGATCTTCGGGGCCAACCACTGCGACGGGCACCGCGGCGCCGAACGGCTCATCGCCCATGAACTGGCCCACCAGTGGTTCGGCAATTCGGTGACGGCGCGACGCTGGCGCGATATCTGGCTGCACGAGGGTTTCGCCTGCTACGCGGAATGGCTGTGGTCCGAGCATGCCGGCGGCCACACCGCCGCGGAATGGGCCGAGCACTATCACGAGCGGCTGCGCGACAAGCCCCAGGATCTCCTGCTGTCCGATCCCGGGCCGGAGGACATGTTCGACGACCGGGTCTACAAGCGCGGCGCGCTGACCCTGCACGTCCTGCGCACCCGGATCGGTGACCGGAATTTCTTTGCGCTGCTGAGGGATTGGACGGCCCGCTACCGGCACAGCACCGCGTTCACCGACGACTTCACCGGGCTGGCCGCCGGCTACACCGACGAGCCGCTACAACCGCTGTGGCAGGCCTGGCTGTATTCCAAAGAGCTGCCGGACCTGTGACCGACGCCGGCGGCGCCCCCGCCACAGGACCCATCACGCGCAGCAGCGTCGCCCGCGTCGGACTGGCGACGGCGATCAGCGCGCTGTGCGGTTACGCCGTGCTGTACCTGGCCGCGCGGGACCTCGAACCCGCAGGCTTCTCGGTGTTCAGCGTGTTCTGGGGCGCGTTCGGCCTGGTGACCGGGGCCGCCAACGGTCTGTTGCAGGAGGCCACCCGTGAGGTCCGCTCGTCTCGGCACCGGGATCTCAGCGGCGGGCCCACCACCCACCCGATGCGGATCGCCGGGCTGGTCGGTATCGCCGCGGCCGTGGTGATCGCGGTCAGCTCACCGCTGTGGAGCTCGCACGTGTTCGTCGAGTCACGGGGCCTGAGCGTGGTGCTGCTCAGCGTCGGGCTGGCCGGATTCTGTCTGCACGCCACACTGCTCGGAATGCTCGCCGGGGTGAACCGCTGGACCGAGTACGGGGCCCTGATGGTCACCGACGCCGGGATCCGGGTGGCCGTCGCCGCGGCGACGTTCGTGCTCGGCTGGGGGCTGGCGGGGTTCCTGTGGGCCACCGTGGCCGGGGCGGTGGCCTGGCTGATCATGCTGATCGCGGCACCCGCCGCGCGTCTGGCGGCTGGGCTGCTGACCGCGGGCAATCCCGCGACGTTCCTGCGCGGGGCCGCGCATTCGATCGCCGCGGCCAGCGCCAGCGCGATCCTGGTGATGGGTTTCCCGGTGCTGCTCAAGGCCACGTCGGGTGATCTGGGTGCGGCCGGCGGTGTGGTGATCCTGGCCGTGACACTGACCCGCGCTCCGCTACTGGTGCCGCTCACCGCGATGCAGGGCAATCTGATCGCGCACTTCGTCGACCAGCGCGACAAACGGCTGCGGGCACTGCTGGCCCCCGCGGCCGCGGTGGCCGCACTGGGCGCGGTGGGTGTGGCTGCCGCCGGCCTGCTGGGGCCCTGGCTGCTGCGGGTGGGATTCGGCGACGAGTACCGGGCGGGCGGCGCCCTGCTGGCCTGGCTGACCGCGGCGGCCGTCGCCATCGCGATGCTGACCCTGACCGGCGCCGCGACCGTCGCTGCCGCCCTGCACCGGGCCTACGCGCTGGGCTGGATCATCGCCACGGTCGCCGCGGTGGCACTCCTGTTGCTGCCGCTCGGATTGGAGGAGCGCACCATCATCGCGCTGCTGTGCGGACCGCTGGTGGGAATCGCGGTTCACCTGGGCGCGCTGGCGAAGCTGGCCCTCAAATGACCGTGTAGTTTGGTGCCCATCGACATGCGCTTTCAGGACGTTTGGATCGTCATCCCCGCCTTCAACGAGGCGAGCATCATCGGCGACGTCATCTCTGACGTGCGCTCGGTTTTCCCTAACGTGGTGTGCGTCGATGACGGCAGCCGCGACGACACAGCGGATCTGGCATTCGCCGCCGGCGCTCACGTGGTCCCGCATCCGGTGAACCTGGGCCAGGGAGCGGCGATCCAGACCGGGGTGGAGTACGCCCGCAGCCGGCCCGGTGCCCGGGTGTTCGCGACCTTCGACGCAGACGGGCAGCACCAGGTCAAAGACGTGATCCGGATGATCGATCGGCTCGATACCGACAATGTCGATCTGGTGGTGGGTACCCGGTTCGCCGGCACGGTCACCCACGTCCCGCCACTCAAGCGCGTCATCCTGCGCGCCGCGGCGTTTCTCAGCCCGCAGAGCCGCAGCCTCGGCCTGACCGACGCCCACAACGGACTGCGGGTGTTCAACAGGAATGTCGCCGACGCACTCAACCTGACCATGAACGGCATGAGCCATGCCGGCGAATTCATCGCACTGGCCGCTGAAAACCATTGGCGGGTCGCCGAGGAGCCGGTCGAGATTCTCTACACCGACTATTCGAAGTCGAAGGGACAGCCGCTGCTCAACGGCGTCAACATCGTCTTCGACGGGCTGTTGCGCAGGAGGATGTCGCGGTGAACTGGATTCAGGCTCTGCTGATCGTCTCGGTGCTGGCGCTATTGGCCTACCTGCTGGGATCCCGCCGCAGCGCACGGTCCAAAGCGTGGGTCAAGGTCGGCTTCGTGCTGTTCGTGGCGGCGGGCATCTACGCCATCCTGCGGCCCGATGACACCACGATCCTCGCGAATTGGCTTGGCGTGAAACGCGGTACGGACCTCATGGAGTACGTGCTCATCATCGCGTTCGTGTTCGTCACGCTGTCGACGTACCTGCGCTTCAAGGACATCGAGCTGCGCTACGCCCGGCTGGCCCGGTCCGTGGCCCTGCAGAACGTGCGAGTGCCGGAAGACACCTAGCGGCTGAGCAACGCCGCCAGCATTTCGATCCTGGCGTCCTCCAGCTCGGGCATCGGCAGAACGCGGCGCACCATGGCTGCCCCGTCGAATGTGTTGATCACGATGGTCAGCATCACGGCGAAAACATCCTCGGGGAACTGATCCATCCCGGGCGCGGCCTTGGCGATTTCGTAGATGCTGGCGATGTACTCGGCAAGCACGGTCTGCAGTGCGGCCCTCAGCTTTTCGTCGGTGCGCGCCGCCATGAGCAGCTCGTGCCACACGGTGTTGGTGTCACTGCCCGCGATGTCGCGCAGGATCCTCAACTGCGCCGGCAACGGCGGCTGCTCGGCGGCGATGTCCGCGCCCAACTTGCTGCCCAGCTCCAGCTGACGCCGTGCCACCTCACGGGCGGTGGCCGCCATGAAGTCGCTCATGGTGGGGAAATGCCGGAACAGCGCGCCGTCGGAAACCTTGGCCCGCTTGGCGATCACCGCTGCCGAGGCCTTGGCGTAGCCCACCTCGATGATGGTGTCGATGGCGGCGTCGAGTAGTCGTGCGACGGTTTCCTCGCGGCGCTGCTGCTGGGTTCTGGCCATCTCAGACCGGCGTATGGTCCAGTTGCTCAGCACCGGCCCGCAGGTAGCGCCCTGATTTCACCGACACACCGTAGCCCTCCCGGAACTCGCCGTTGCGGAACACCACCACGCCGTTGACGGCGGTGGCGACAACGGCGTCGTCGCTGCGGTTGACCATGCGGCTCAACCCGCCGTAGAACGGGACCGATTCCTCGTGATACGCCTCGACCGTGTCGTTCAGACCGGCGGGGTCGATCACCACGAAGTCGGCCCGGTCACCTTCGCGCAGCGTGCCGGCCGAGACGCCGAACCAGTCGGCCACCTCGGCGGTCAGCCGGTGGACGGCGTGCTCGGTGGTCATGAACGGCTTGCCCGCCAATTGGGCGTCGCGCACCCGCTTCAGCAGCTTCACCGAGTAGTTGTAGAACGCCATGTTGCGCAGGTGCGCACCGGCATCCGAGAAGCCCATGTGCACCGACGGGTCCTTGGCCAGCCGGTCGAGATACTTGGGACGGTTGTTGGCCACGATGGTCGTCCAGCGAACATTGCGCTCACCGTTGTCGACGAGCACGTCGAGGAACGCGTCGAGTGGGTGGATGCCGCGCTCGTCGGCGATCTGACCGAAGCTCTTGCCGATCAGCGTCTTGTCCGGGCATTCGACGATCGTGGCGTCGTGGAAGTCGCGGTGCCACAACGTCGGTCCGAGCACGCGGCGGTCGAACGACTTGCGGAACCGGCGGCGGTACTCCGGGTCTGCCAGCAGCTTGTTGCGCTCGAATTGGTCCTTGAGGTGCAGTGCCGCGGTACCCGCACCGAACTCTTCGAACACCGGGAGATCGATTCCGTCCGAATACAATTCGAACGGCACGGGCAGATGCTGGAAACGCACATTGGCACCGAGGACGCGGTTGAGCAGTCGGACGCCCGGCCCCAGCACCCGCACCGCACCGGGCGAGGACTTCGCGTCGGCCGAGACCAGCAGACTCATCCGGACGCCCCGGCGACGGCCGAACAGGCCACTGCTCTCCAGGAAGAAGTTCAGCGCCTCATGGATTTTGGCGACGTTCGGCGCGCTCTGCAGCATCCGTCCACGCTTGCGCAGCACCTTGATCAGACGCCGGCGCTCACGCCAGGTCGCGAACGTCGACGGCAGCGCGCGGGACCGGAAGCGGTCCCCGTCGAGCTTGTCGATCGCCGCGTCCATCCCGGACATGCCGAGCATGCCCGCTTCGAGGGCCTCGTCCAGCCTGGCCGCCATGGTCTCCAACTCGGCGTCGGTCGGCATGACCCCGCGGGTGGTGGCCCGGTCCAGCCCCAGCACCGAGGCCCGCAGATCCGAATGCCCCAACAGCGACGCGATGTTCGGGCCGAGCGGCAGCTCGTCGATGACCTTCACGTATTCGGCCGGACCCGACCAGGTCTTGTGCTGCTGCAGGGCGCCCAGCACGAACTGACGCGGGACCGCCTCGACGCGGCTGAACAGGTCGGCAGCGTCCTCGGTGTCGGAGTAGACCGTCGACAACGAACACATGCCGAGCAGGACGGTGGTCACGCCGTGCCGCACCGATTCCCGCAGACCCGGATCGAGCAGGATCTCGGCGTCGTAGTGGGTGTGCACGTCGACGAAGCCGGGCAACACCCATTTGCCGCCTGCGTTGATGACATCCGGGCAGTCGGTCTCATCAAGGGGTGTGGCCGACACCGCGACCACTACCCCGTCGCGAATTCCCAGCGTGCGGACCTGAGGCGGGGCGCCGGTGCCGTCGAACCACAGGCCGTTGCGAACGATGACGTCGTAGGACATGACGCAACGCTAAACGAGAAAGTGAGTACTCACAATCTTTTAGCGAGAATTACTCCGGAAGTATTCGACCGTCTTGGGGATACCCGCGGCCAGATCCACCTGCGGCCGCCAGCCCAGCACATCCCGAGCCCGGCGGATGTCGAGCTGGGAACGACGCAGGTCACCGAGTCGCGGCGGGTGCATCTCCGGTTCGTCTGCGACACCGACGGCCAGGGCGATCGCGGTGTGCATCTCGCGGGTCGAGGTCTCCACCCCGGTGCCGACGTTGAACCGTTGGCCGCCGCCGTCCGGCCCGGACGCCTTCACGAAGGCGTCGACCACGTCGTCGACGTACACGTAGTCGCGGGTATCGGAGCCGTCACCGAAGATCTTGGTGGGCCGCCCGGCCAGCAGCGCCTGGGCGAAGATCGCCACCACGCCGGCCTCGCCGTGTGGATCCTGCCGCGGGCCGTAGACATTGGCCGGGGCGATGTGCGAGCAATCCAGGTTGTACAGATTGCGGAACATGTTGAAGTACACCTCGCCGGCCACCTTGCTCGCCGCGTACGGCGAGGCCGGATTGGTCGGGGTGTCCTCGCCCGTCGGATAGGACGGCGGGGTGCCGTACACCGAACCACCCGAGGACGTGTGCACCACCTTGCGTACGCCGGCCTGACGGGCCGCCTCGGCCAACCGGACCACGCCCACCACGTTCACCGTCGAGTCCAGTTGCGGATCGTCCACCGACCGCTTCACCGAGATCTGGGCGGCCAGGTGGAAGATCACCTCAGGCTGGGTGTCCTTGAGCAGGCCCAGCAGATCCGCATCGACGATGTCGGCCTTGACGAAGTCGAAGTCCTTGTTGCTGTCGGCGCTCTGCAGATTGTCGATGCGGCCCGAGCTCAGGTCGTCGAGTCCGACGACGCTGTGCCCGTCTGCCAGCAGCCGATCGACCAGCGTCGATCCGATGAAACCTGCCGCTCCTGTCACCAGTGTTCGCACGGCCACACCATACCGACGGCAACTAGGGCCCCGCTGTGTCCGTACAGTCGGCAAGAGTGAACAAGGTCGCCCGCACTGCTGCTGCGCTGATCGCGCTGCATCTGGTGGTCCGGGCGATCCTCGCCTTCGGGGGCTATTTCTACTGGGACGATCTGATCCTGATCGGCCGGGCCGGGACCCAGAATCTGCTGTCACCGTCCTTCCTGTTCGACGATCACGACGGCCACGTCATGCCCGCCGCGTTCCTGGTGTCGGGGGCCGTCACCCGGCTCGCACCGTTCTCCTGGGTGCTGGCCGCGGTGAGCCTGGTGGTGATGCAGCTGCTGGCCTCGCTGGCGTTGCTGCGGGCACTTTGGGTGATCCTGGGCTGGCGGCCGGTGCTGCTGGTGCCGCTGACGTTCGCGTTGTTCACCCCGCTGGCATTGCCCGGGTTCGCCTGGTGGGCGGCGGGGCTGAACACACTGCCGATGCAGGCCGCGCTGGCATGGGTGGTGGGTGAGGCCGTACTGCTGGTGCGGACCGGGTCGTCGCGGCACGCCGTCACCGGTGTGCTGGTTCTTCTGGGCGGGCTGCTGTTCTTCGAGAAGGCCGCGGTGATCCCCTTCGTGGCGTTCGCGGTGGTGGCTCTCCTGGGATACGTCACCGGGACTTTCAGCGTGCGTGAGGTGTGGCAGCGCGGCCTTCGGCTGTGGGTCGCGTCCCTGGCCCTGATCGTGGCGTGGATCGGGGTCTACCTCGTCGTCGTCGATCAGAAGCGGTGGAGCTTCGACCTGGCCATGACCTGGGACCTGCTGAGCCGCTCGTTCACGCACGGCATCGTGCCCGGACTCGTGGGCGGGCCATGGTCGTGGCAGCGATGGGCGCCGGCCTCCCCGTGGGCCACGCCGCCGGTTTCCGTGATGGTGCTGGGCTGGGCGGTCTTGGTCGTCGCGGTGGCGGTGGTGCTGGTCCGCAAGACCCGCATCTGGCCGGTGTTGGTCGTGGCCCTGGGCTACGCCGTGGCCTGCCAGATCCCGATTTATCTGATGCGCTCGTCCCGGTTCACGGCGTTGGAGCTGGCGCAGACTCTGCGCTATCTGCCCGATTTGGTCGTGGTGCTGGCGCTGCTGGCTGCCGTGGGGTTCTGTGCGCCGAACCGGGATTCACGGTTCTCCTCCTATCTTTCGGCCTCGCGGGCGCGCACTGCCGTATGCGTCGGTCTTGCAGTGCTTTTCGTGGCAAGCAGCCTGTATTCGACCTCCACCTTCCTGAAGGTCTGGCAGGACAATCCGGTGCCGGCCTACCTGAACAATGCCCGAGCGTCGCTGGCGTCCACCTCATCGGCCGCTCCGCTGCTGGATCAAGAGGTCGATCCGCTGATCCTGCAACGCGTGGCCGCGCCGGAGAACCTGGCCAGCCACATGTTCGCCCTCGCCTCACCGCGCCCCGAGTTCGCTTCGGCGACAACCGATCTGCGGATGTTCGACCGTACCGGGACGCTGCTTCCCGCGAAAGTGACGTGGGTGCGCACCATCGTCGAGGGTCCGGAGCCCAAATGCGGATTCCTGGTGCAGCCCGACGAGCCCGTCGTCATGCCGTTGGACGGGCCGCTGCTGCCGGCCGACTGGACCACCGAGATCAACTACCTGGCCAACAGCGACGGCTCATTGACCATGGCCCTGGCCGAAGGGCCTGAAGTGAAGGTGCCGGTGCGGCCCGGGCTCAACCGCGTCTTCGTCCGCCTGCCAGGCGCAGGGCAGTCCATCACCGTGCAGGCCAACACCGCCGCCCTGTCGGTCTGCATCTCCCCCGGACCCGTCGGATTCCTGGCACCGAGGTAGCTCAGGTGCTGAGATACTGAGCGTTGACTATCGGGATTTGTCGAGGGGGACGCTTCTGTGGGCGCGCTTGATGGCTTCTATTCGACGTGGAGCAAAGCCAAGGACACCTTCGGCGTAGGCACCCCCACCGACGGCAGCCAGTACAACGGCAGCAGCTCGCAGCTGCTGAAGATGAAGTCCTCGATCGAATCGGCCCAGCCTGACGACCGCTGGCAAGGCAAGGGCTCAGAGGCCTATGCCGCGGCCAACAAACAACATGCCGCCATCTACGAAAAGCTGGCTGACCTCGACAAGAAGATGGCCGCCGAAGTCACCAACGCAGCCAATGTCGTCACCAACGGGCGCAATCAACTCGACACCACGAAGTCCTGGGTCGACAGCGCAGTCAACTCACTGCCCAGTTCCCTCAGCGCCCAGGCTCGCGAGAAGAGCCTGATCCCGATCGCCAAGGAAGGCATCACCCAGGTCAACAACACCGTCAGCACCGCCAACGGGGACATGCTCAAGATCGGCTTCCGCGTCACCGACCTCAAGAATGCGTTTGATGAGCTCCAGAATCAGAAGCTCGGGCCGGGGGACGTGCTCAAGGCTGCCGGGGATCAGCCTGACGATAAGAAAAAAGAGCCTCAGCTCGATTCGAAGAACGGCCGCACAGACGCAGAGGCCCTTCAGAACGGCGCGGGCCGGCTACTTAGTCCTGAATACCGCGATCGACTCATTGAGGCTGGGACTCTATCCGAACAACAGTTGGCAGACTTGGCCGCGGGTAAAGACGTCATTGTTGGCGCGGACCGAATGGCATACCTATACCAATTGTCCCAAGGCCTCAATGGAATGTCTCCCGAGGACGTTAAGGCCATGTCCGCGAGCCTACCGCCAGACGAACAAAAGGCATTGGCCCAAGGCTTGGCAATCATCTCCAATCACCACGCATTGTCCGGTATCCCTAACTCCGAAGGGGTTACCGATGCCACGCGCGATAATTTCATACCCGCCGCAGGGAGCTTGATCAACCTTCCGGACGGGATCCATCAGGAACTATCGCGCGACGACAGGGTGGTGGTTCAACCCGGACATACGGTCGGGACGGGAACTATGTTCCCTACACATGTGCCCGAAAGCACCAAACTAAACGGCGTGGGCGCAATACAAGATATCTCAGACATCTTAAAGCCAGGTGATGGCAGATACTTCAACGGCAGCGAAGCAACAAAGTCGATGCTTGACGCATCGTCGCAGTATGCCAACGCAGACGCCAAGCACAACGCTACATCTGGAGACGCTCTGTCGCGGCCCAGTATTACTTCCGATCACCACGGTAAAGATCTACCCGGAGCCCTCGCCGATGTTATCCAAGTGTCAGGCAACGACCATGTCGGAGTGCACGACCTGAGTACCAATCCTTCTACGAGAGATAATTTCCTTCACGGACTCACCGCCGAGAAATGGAACGAGCATTCGGGCCAAGTCGGTGATGCTTTCCGTTGGACGGGTTCCGATCCGGGAAATCCCATCGCAGCGGAAACTGCCAATTCGGTTGCGCACTACCTCTCTGATAGCGCGGATGATCACCTGCGGCATATGCCAGGTGGCGGCTTCTTCGGCGAAGTCAATGGCGGATTACTTCAGGCCATGGCGGACGGTACCTCGCCATATTTGGCTCAACTAGCAGGCGCTGGTCCTGAATCAGGGTTCACGTCGCCCGGTATCGACGGATTCAACAAAGCTAGCGACATGAGCGCTCTGTTTTCCGTGTTCGATCAGGACCACACAGCGGGCACAGTCGCCAACAACGCCGCCTTGCAACAGAAGTTCTTCCTCGAAGTCAACGCCGCTGAACACGGCGATGTGCCAGGGAACAGCGTCGAGGTCGCTTCTCGTCTCAGCGAGGCAATGGCAAACGGCGCGACAGATGCAAAGAATGCAGGGATCGCAAACCACGCTTGGCAATTGCACGAGGACAACCAAAAGGCTGGGGTGATGTTCGACACTGTCTACGGCGGACTCACCGCCGTAGAAGGACTCGTGCCGGGCGGACAGATCCCCGCTGCCGTTCAAACAGTCCTGGGACCCATGTTCAAGGATCAACTACTGCCTGAAACCGATCCGACGACCGTGCATGGAGACGACTTCTTCACTAACCAGCTCAGCGAAAATAGGTTCAGCAATACAACGTCGAATTACGCTGTCGCCTTGCAGGGCTTGATAAATTCCCATCCAGAAATTGCACACGACGCAGCCTTGAAGGACCTTATGAACGGCGGCCATGTCGATCTCTACAACGTTGCCAACAAGAGCCTGAATGCGGATGACATACTCAGCGACTGGTTTGAGGCTAACGGCGCTCGTTACGGGTATGACCAAAGCACCTGGACGACTCAACGCCATGATGGCACAACGAATGACAACTGGAGTTATTGATGCGCACGTGCACAACCATGAAGCGCACAGTTGCGGCGCTACTGGCTATCTCAGTAATTAGCACCGGTTGTACGCAGCCAGAGCCCGCCGCACCCAATACCAGCCCAGCAACCTCGAGCGCCCCGAGCGCCCCGAGCGCTGATGACATCTTGCAATACTCCAACCGATGGATTCAGAATCCAAACATCGACCTGATGTCCCCAGAAGGGACCTTTGTCCGAGCTGCAGTGGAATCGCTCGACCGTGTCGGATACGGTCGCGGTACCGGAATTGAGGCGATTACAGATGCCGGCTATCCCGGATTTGCTCACGCCTTTAACAATGTTCGAAATCCCGACACATTCGGACTCCCTGGAGGTAAAGACCGGGATGAGGTTGGGACAATGTACTGGGAAGTAGTCGCAACGCACCGCAGCGGTGACCTAATTACTGCGGGAGTATGCGCCTACGGGTCGATGATCGCCGCAAAGGAATACGGCGGCGGCTACCGGAGTTCGGGACGTCAGCTCCCGGCAGGAAGTGCCAGATGGATCACGTTCGGGCCTGATCAAGCTCTGCCCGACATCAAACAGGTTTCACCGCCCTCAAACCAGCGAGGCCCACGACGCACCCCCGTAGACAACGTTTTCGGCACCTGGGTACTCGCGGATTACAAGGTTCTCGGCGCCGATACCGACCTACCCCAGTGCGGCAACACTCTCGCTCCAGGCACACCACCGGATGCGCCAAACGACTATTTCGTCCAATCCGAGCCGCTGCCGACGCTGCCGCCCGACCCGGGTTGGCCCGAGTCGTAATTGTCACGCGCCAAGCTGCAGGCGTGACTGACAGACGTGAAATGGTATGCGAGTCCCGCTAACCGCCGTCCCAACCGCGACACCAAGAGACCGCCTCGCGGTGAGAGATTCATTGGGGCGCGCATACGACGCGATTGCTTCCTCGCCCGCCAGCGGTGACGTGGACGTGTGTGGCGCGTCCAAGATCCATACCTGCCCCCCTAAACTGCTCGGACACGTGCAGGAGATCATGCACTCGGTCGCTGAATCGCCAAAGCCCGCACATGCGCTTGTTCGAGCGATCGGTTCCGCCGTGGTACTCGCCGCGTCGGTTTTCGTTGGGGCCTGTCACAGCCGTGACGAAATCGCACCGATGGAAACTTCGATGCACGACAACCCAATTCGCCATGCCCCCGAGCCCCTGACCAAACGCTTCCCTGAAATCGGTAAGCCGATCTCAGCCACCTGGATGAGCGGCACACTCGGCGCACAATCAGACAGCCGGGTCACGGTGCCTGGGCCCTCGGTTTACTGGATCGAAGCAATCATCGAACTTGAACCAGCCACTACAGACACGCTGCGGTCGAAGTACGCACCCACGGCAAGCGGCGAGACTCCGAACCTCAACGGCAATCTTCGGACCGAAGTACCTGCCGGCACGTATCTGACCAGCACGGCGTTGGATACCGCACTCAGCAACGACGATTGGCGGTCAATCGCTTATCTCCACAGCGGTTCACACACGCTCGTACTGCGGTCGGTCGACGATTGATTCGGGCCAGGTGCCAAGCTGGCAGGCATGACTGACGACGTACGCCAACAGGGCCTGCGGGTCCTCCAAGAGCTGGTTCCGCATCTGTCGGAGAAGAACGTCGAACCCGACGGGTCCTTCGGCGACGAGCTCCTGGCGATCGGCGTCGACAACGTCTTCGGCCGGCTGTGGAGCCGTGAGGGCCTGAGCCGGCGTGATCGCAGCCTGGTCACCATGGGCATCCTGATCGCCCTGCGGGCCACCGATGAGTTCGAGTCGCACGTCAGGATCGGCCTGCGAAACGGCCTCACCGAGGACGAGATCGCCGAGGTCATCTACCACTCCAGCGGCTATGCGGGCTTCCCGAACGCCAACACCGCGATGAAGGTGGCCAAGCAGGTAATCGAAGGGCCGGACTCGCTGTAGCCGCTCTCCGAACACCTACGCCGACTAGGGCAAAAAAATGGAGCCACCCAGGGGAATCGAACCCCTGACCTATTCATTACGAGTGAATTGCTCTACCGACTGAGCTAGGGTGGCACGCTCGGCGAACCGGGCGGCACGAGTCTACGGCAGGCCCCCGCTCAGACCCAACTCACCCGCGCAACGCCTGCCCGACGGTCGCCACCATGGCATCGACCGCGAACTTCGGCTTGACGTTGGTGGCCAGCGCTTCGCGGCATTCCAGGACCGCCTCGATGCAGCGCAGCAGCCGGTCCGGCGGCACATGCGCGGCCATGGCCTCCACTTTCTCGGCCATGTCCGGGTGATTGGCGGTCACCGCCGTGGCTCCCGATGAGACCAGAAGCGCATCGCGGAAATAGGTGGCGAGGTCGATCAGGGCCCGGTCGAGCGCGTCGCGTGAGGCCCGCGTCTGCCGGGACTTCTGCCGCCTCTCCAGCTCCTTGAGCGCACCGGCGGTGCCGCGAGTGGTGGTCGCGGTGCCTTTTCCGGTCCCGCCGGCGCCCAGGGCCGTCTTGAGCTCCTCGGTCTCGGTCTCGTTGCGCCCGGCGGTCAACGCCAGCGCTTCGGCCTCGGCGACGGCCACCATCTCCTCAGCGGCCGCGAATGCCCGCGCCGGGGTCGCGGCGTCCCGGGCCAGTCCCAACGCGCGTTTACGGCGCTCCCTGGCCTCCGGATCGGTCGCGAGCCGCCGGGCCCGGCCCACGTGCCCGCCGCTGACCGAGGCCGCCCAGCGAGCGTCTTCCTCGGGCAGCCCGTCACCGGAGATCAGCACGTCGGCGATGGCATCCACCGACGGCGTGGTCAGCGCGACGTGCCGGCACCGCGAGCGCAGCGTGATCGCGATGTCCTCCGGGTCCACCGATGGCGCGCACAGCAGGAACACCGTCGAGGCGGGCGGCTCCTCCACCACTTTCAGCAGCGCGTTGGCGGCGCCTTCGGTGAGCCGGTCGGCGTCCTCGATCACCACGATCTGCCAGCGCCCGGTCCCGGGCCGGCGCGATGCGATCTGGACGATCTCGCGCATCTCCTTGACGGCGATGGACAGCCCCTCGGGCACGATCCGCCGCACATCGGCGTGGGTGCCGGCCATCGTCGTGGTGCAGGCCCGGCATTCACCGCACCCCGGAGTCCCCTCGGACGTGCACTGCAGCGCCGCCGCGAAGCACAGCGCCGCGACCGAACGCCCCGATCCGGGCGGGCCGGTGATCAGCCAGGCATGTGTCATGGTCCCGACGGTGGTGCCACTGTGTGGTGAATCACCCCGGGCCGCCAAGGCGGCCGCCACCAGCTCCTGTTCCACCGCGTGCTGGCCAACCAGCCGCGTAAAAACCCCGCTCATCGCCCCCAACAGTAGTGGTCAAGCCGACACAACCACGTCACAGCAGGCGCTGAACGTCCCTGCGGCCCGATACGGTGAACGGGTGACCGCGGAGGCAATCCCTATGAGGCGAATCAACGCATTCGTCCGGTGGGTGGCGCGTACCCCGTGGCCGGTGTTCACGCTGGGCATGCTGCAGGCCGACATCATCGGCGCATTGTTCGTGCTGGGCTTCCTGCGCTTCGGTCTGCCGCCCGAGGACCGCATCCAGCTTCAGGATCTGCCGGTGTTCAACCTGGCGATCTTCCTGGGCTACCTGTTCGTGTCGTTCACCATCGGCGCTTACCTGGCCCTGCGGCTGCTGATCCCGGTCATCCGCTGGCAGCGCCGCGACACCCTGTTGTCCAAGTCGGACCCCAGAATGACCGAGCTGGCCCGCGTGCGGGCGCTCAAGATGCCCTTCTACCGCACCCTGATCAGCGTCACGAACTGGTTCCTCGGCTCGATCGTGTTCATCGTGGCCAGCTGGCCGGTTGCCAGTAAGTCCGCGCCCGTCGTCCTGGTCGCCACGGCCCTGGGTGCGACCGCCACCGCGATCATCGGCTACCTGCAGTCCGAGCGTGTGTTGCGGCCGGTCGCGGTCGCCGCGCTGCGCGGCGGGGTGCCGGAGAACTTCCGCGCCCCCGGGGTGATCCTGCGCCAGGTGCTCACCTGGGTGCTCTCGACGGGCGTGCCGGTCCTGGCCATCGTGCTGGCCCTGGTGGCCAGCAAGTTCTCGATCCTGACAGCATCCGCCGACCGGCTGATCACCCCGCTGTTGCTGCTGGCCATCGCCGCGCTGGTGATCGGGCTGTCCGGGACCATGCTGGTGGCGATGTCGATCGCCGACCCGCTGCGCCAGTTGCGCTGGGCACTGGGTGAGGTGCAGCGCGGCAACTACAACGCTCACATGCAGATCTACGACGCCAGCGAGCTGGGCCTGCTGCAGGCCGGGTTCAACGACATGGTGCGCGAGCTGGCCGAGCGGCAACGGTTGCGTGACCTGTTCGGCCGGTACGTGGGTGAGGACGTGGCCCGCCGTGCCCTGGAGCGCGGCACCGAGCTGGGCGGGCAGGAACGCGACGTGGCGGTGCTGTTCGTGGACCTGGTGGGCTCGACGCATCTGGCGTCGACCATCCCGGCCGGCGACGTGGTGAACCTGCTCAACGAGTTCTTCCGGGTCATCGTCGACACCGTCAACCGTCACGGCGGGTTCGTCAACAAGTTCCAGGGTGACGCGGCGCTGGCCATCTTCGGCGCCCCCATCGAGCATCCCGACGCCTCCGGCGGCGCGCTGGCCGCGTCCCGCGAACTACACGACGAGCTGCTCAGCGTGCTGGGCAGCGACACCGAGTTCGGTATCGGGGTCTCCGCCGGACGCGCGATCGCCGGCCATATCGGCGCTCAGGCCCGTTTCGAGTACACCGTGATCGGCGACCCGGTGAACGAGGCCGCGCGCCTCACCGAGCTCGCCAAGCTGGAGGAAGGCCACGTGCTGGCCTCGGCGATCGCCGTCAGCGGCGCACTCGATGCCGAGGCGCTGAGCTGGGACGTCGGCGAGATCGTCGAACTGCGCGGCCGCACGGTGCCCACCCAGTTGGCCCGCCCGATGAACCTGGTGCTGCCCCGCGACCTGGAGCGCCAGGCCGAGAGCGACGTCTCCAGCTAGAAGGCTAGGCCTTCTTGGCAGCGGCCTTCTTCGCGGGAGCCTTCTTGGCCGGCGCCTTCTTGGCAGTCTTCTTCGCGGCCTTCTTGACCGGCCCACGGGCCCGGCGATCGGCCAACAGTTCCGAGGCCCGCTCGTCGGTGATCGACTGCACGTCATCGCCCTTGCGCAGGCTGGCGTTGGTCTCACCGTCGGTGACGTAGGGACCGAATCGGCCGTCCTTGATCACCATCGGCTTGCCCGACGCCGGGTCGGTGCCCAGCTCACGCAGCGGCGGGGCCGCGGCGGCCTGGCGCCCGCGGCGTTTCGGCTCGGCGTAGATCTTCAGCGCCTCGTCGAGGGTGATGGTGAACATCTGTTCCTCGGTGGCCAGCGAGCGAGAGTCGGTGCCGCGCTTGAGGTATGGGCCGTAGCGGCCGTTCTGTGCGGTGATCTCCTCGTTGTTCGACGGGTCGACGCCGACCACCCGCGGCAACGACAGCAGCTTGAGCGCGTCGTCGAGCGTCACCGTCTCCAGATCCATTGAGCGCAAGAGCGATCCGGTGCGCGGCTTGGGGCCGGTCGGCTTCTTGCCCTTCTTGGCCGTCGTCCCGGCATCCGGCTCCTCCGGCGGCTCGGGGAGGATCTCCGTCACGTAGGGACCGAATCGTCCGTCCTTGGCGACGATTTCGTGTCCCGACACGGGGTCGACGCCCAGCACCCGGCCCTCTTGTGGTGTGGCGAAAGCCTTTTCGGCCAACTCCAGGGTCAGCTCATCGGGAGTCAGCTCATCCTTGAGGTTGGCGCGCTGCGGCTTGAGCTCGCCGGGATTGTCCGGATCAGCGATCATCCGCTCCAGGTACGGACCGTTGCGGCCCACCCGGACCACCACAGCGCGACCTTCTTCATCGTCAAAGAGCTTGATGGAGTTGACTTCTCGCGCGTCGATGCCTTCGAGGTTGCCGCCGACGAGATGCTTGAGCCCACCGGCGCGGGCGATCGAGCCCTCAACGCCGTGCTCGCCGCCGAAGTAGAAGTTCGACAGCCAGTTGGTGCGCTGCTCCTGGCCATTGGCGATCTCGTCGAGCTCGTCTTCCATGGCCGCGGTGAAGTCGTAGTCCACCAGGCGGCCGAAGTGCTGCTCCAGCAGCCCGACGACGGCGAAGGCGACCCAGGACGGCACCAGCGCGCTGCCCTTCTTCTGCACGTAGCCGCGGTCCTGGATGGTCTTGATGATCGAGCTGTAGGTCGACGGACGGCCGATGCCCAGCTCTTCGAGGGCCTTGATCAGCGAGGCCTCGGTGTAGCGGGCCGGTGGGCTGGTCTGGTGGCCGTCGGCGGTCAGATCGGCGGCGTCGACGCGCTGCCCCTGGGTCAGGTTCGGCAGGCGGCTCTCGGCGTCGTCGGACTCACCGCCGGCCAGTTCGTCGATGCTCTCGACGTAGGCCTTGAGGAAGCCCGGGAACGTGATGGTGCGACCGGAGGCGTTGAAGACGACCTGCTCGCCACCCGCCGCGGTGCCTGCGATGCGCAGCGACAGCGTCGTACCGCGCGCGTCGGCCATCTGCGAAGCCACGGTGCGCTGCCAGATCAGCTCGTAGAGCCGGAACTCGTCGGTATCCAGCTGCGCGTGCAGCTGGCCCGGGGTCTGGAACACGTCACCGGCGGGGCGGATCGCCTCGTGCGCCTCTTGGGCGTTCTTGACCTTGCGGGTGTACTGCCGCGGCGTCGGGTGCACGTACTCCGAGCCGTACAGCTGGCCGGCCTGGTTACGCGCGGCGTTGATGGCCGACTCCGACAGCGTGGTCGAGTCGGTACGCATGTAGGTGATGTAGCCGTTCTCGTACAGCCGCTGCGCGATGCTCATGGTGCGCTCCGAGGAGAACCGCAGCTTGCGGGCGGCCTCCTGTTGCAGCGTCGACGTCATGAACGGCGCGTACGGCTTGCGCGTGTACGGCTTCTGCTCGACGGAGCTGACGGCCAACTGGGCACCGCGCAGCCCGGCGGCCAGGGCCCCGGCACTGGCCTCGTCGAGCACGAGCACCTCGTCGGGCTTCTTCAGCTGGCCCAGCGAGTCGAAGTCACGACCGGCGGCGACGCGGCGGCCGTCGACGGTGTTGAGCTTGGCGGTGAACCGCGGCGGGGTGGCCTGCGGATCGGAGACAGATGCGTCCAACTCGGCGCTGACGTCCCAGTAGCCGGCGCTGCGGAACGCCATGCGCTCCCGTTCGCGCTGCACGATGATGCGCGTGGCCACCGACTGCACGCGGCCTGCCGAGAGCTTCGGCGCGACCTTCTTCCACAGCACGGGAGACACTTCGTAGCCGTAGAGCCGGTCGAGGATACGGCGGGTTTCCTGCGCGTCGACCAGCGCGATGTCCAGGTCACGCGGGTTTTCCGCGGCGGCGCGGATGGCGGGCTCGGTGATCTCGTGGAACACCATCCGCCGGACCGGCACCTTGGGCTTCAGCGTCTCCAGCAGATGCCAGGCGATCGCCTCACCCTCGCGGTCACCGTCCGTTGCGAGGTAGAGCTCGTCAACACCCTTGAGCAGGTCTTTGAGCTCGGTGACGGTGCTCTTCTTGTCGGGGCTGACGATATAGAGCGGTTCGAAGTTGTCGTCGACGTTGACCCCGAGGCGCGCCCACGGCTCGGATTTGTACTTGGCCGGCACGTCGGCGGCATTGCGCGGCAGGTCACGAATGTGTCCGCGGGAGGATTCGACCACGTAATTGGAGCCCAGGTAGCCAGCTATCTTGCGCGCCTTTGTCGGCGACTCCACAATCACGAGTCGCCGGACATTTCCCTTGCTACCGCTGCCGCTATCGCCAGCCAACTGTGCTTACGCTCCACTTCTTTAGTTGCCGCGCCACGCCCGGCAACTGACAATTTCGCATTACGCGCGAGCCTACGCAAACCGGCTCTCCGCGTGTGCACCATTAAATACGTGGCCAATGCGCCAACGCCGCCGCCTCCCCGGGTGGTTCCCCTACGTTCTCCACCAGGCGCGATAAGCGACGCCGCCCACTGATCCGCAGGGCTGGATGTGAGCCCCTGGTCCCGATCAATGTCGGGGCGATCCCCACCCGCATCATGGCCGCGGCCAGCACGGCGTGGGTATCGGGAGCATGTGGGTCCAGTCCCAGCAGGTAGCGGTCGTCGGCCTCGGGCGTGCCCGCCGCCAGCGTCCAGGCCCGCAACTCACGGGCACCGGGCAGCCATCCGGCCGGCACCGTCTTGACCGCACCCCTGGTCCACTCCCCCGCGATCAGCATCAACTGCGGATCCAGCGCGGTGCGCACCAGCGGATTGTTCTCGTCGGTCCGGGAGATCTCCGACACCAGGCCGGCCTCGCTGATCATCTCGGCCAGACCGTTGGCGCGCCACAGCTCGTCGACGACCACCGAAATCCGGGCCGCCTGCTGGCCGCCGTGGCTCGCCAGCACAACCTGCCCTGGCCCGGCGAGAACCCCGGTCAGGTCGGCCACCGCGGGCGGCACCGACTCGGCCGAGAAGAAGGACAGCTGGCTCACGAATCGACACTAAGCCAGCGCGGCCCGCAAAAACGAGAACACCCCCGCGGTGTCCGATGCGGACTCACACGGGGGTGTCTCTTTGGGTTTGTTTGGCTCAGATGGCCCGAACACCCGTGGCCTGCGGCCCCTTGGGGCTCTGGCCGACCTCGAACTCAACCTTCTGGTTCTCCTCCAGGGTGCGGAATCCGCTGCCCTGGATTTCCGTGTAGTGGACAAACACGTCAGCCGAGCCGTCCTCCGGAGCAATGAAGCCGAAGCCCTTCTCCGCGTTGAACCACTTCACAGTTCCCTGTGGCATCTTTTGTTCTTTCCTTCTCTTTTCAACCGGGTGCGGTCCACCGACTTCCGATGTACCGGGCCCGTTCCGACCGCCATACCTTCGTGGAGTCGCCCGGAACTTAGACCCGACCTACAACCCTCGCAGGAACCGCGATCGCAACGACGATCCTGCGAGTGCGAGTACAAACACAGAAGCTGCGACCGTGATCAGTCAATCATGTCGAAGGCTGCTGCGACAGTCTCGGGATGCGGCGCGTGGTGAACAATTCGTTTACAAATCCGAGCCGATGTCGGCGGGGTAGATCGCAGGAGGACCAGTGGTGCTCGATCAGGGGTCAGATTTCGGCCGTGAGCTGCTGGCTTGCGCTGTCGACGGCACCCCTTCCGGCGAAAATCCGCTACGCCATGTCGCGGATATCCCTCCGCGACAGGGCAAACCACATGAGTGGCCGCAATGGGCCCATTCGGAGGTCGTCCAGGCGTTGGTCGACCGCGGGATCGCCGCGCCGTGGTCGCACCAACTCGCCGCCGCCGAGTTGGCCCACGACGGGCGGCATGTGGTCGTGTCCACCGGAACCGCGTCGGGCAAGTCCCTGGCCTATCAACTGCCGATCCTGACGGCGTTGGCCGAGGATCGGCAGGCGCGGGTGCTGTACCTGTCCCCGACGAAGGCGCTCGGCCATGACCAGCTGCGCACGGCACAGAGCCTCACCGAAACCGTCGCCGCACTGCGCGACGTGGCGCCCGCACCGTATGACGGGGACAGCGCGACCGAAGTGCGCCGGTTCGCCCGGGAACGCTCACGGTGGATCTTCTCCAATCCGGACATGATCCATCTGTCGCTGTTGCGCAACCACGCGCGCTGGGCGGTGTTCCTGCGTCACCTCAAGTTCATCGTGATCGACGAATGCCATTATTACCGTGGCATTTTCGGTTCGAATGTGGCCATGGTGCTGCGCCGGCTCCTGCGGTTGTGCGAGCGCTATTCCCCTGACCATTCCGGGCCGACCGTGATTTTCGCGAGTGCCACCACGGCGTCACCGGCCGAGACCGCCGCCGAGTTGATCGGTCAGACGGTCGCCGAGGTGACCGAGGACGGCTCCCCGCAGGGCGCACGCACGATCGCGCTGTGGGAGCCGGCCCTGCTGGACGACCTCACCGGCGAGAACGGCGCGCCGGTGCGACGTTCGGCCGGTGCCGAGGCCGCGCGGGTGATGGCCGACCTGATGACCGAGGGCGCGCGCACCCTGACCTTTGTCCGGTCCCGCCGCGGCGCGGAGCTCACCGCACTCGGAACCCGGGCCCGGCTGGAGGACACCGCACCCGAGCTTGCGGATCTGGTGGCGTCCTACCGGGCCGGTTATCTCGCCGAAGACCGCCGCGAGCTCGAACACGCACTGGCCGACGGACGACTGCGCGGTCTGGCCACCACCAACGCGCTGGAGCTCGGCATCGACATCGCCGGGCTGGATGCGGTGGTACTGGCCGGGTTTCCCGGTACCGTCACCTCGTTCTGGCAGCAGGCCGGCCGGTCCGGCCGACGTGGGCAGGGCGCGCTGATCGTGCTGATCGCGCGCGATGACCCCCTGGACACCTATCTCGTGCACCATCCGGCGGCGCTGTTGGACAAGCCGATCGAGCGGGTGGTGATCGACCCGACGAATCCGCATGTGCTGGGCCCGCAATTGCTCTGTGCCGCAGCCGAGCTGCCGCTGACCGAGGCCGAGGTCCGGCTGTGGAACGCCGATGCAGTCGCCGAGACCCTGGTCGACGACGGGTTGTTGCGCAAGCGTCCGGGCGGCTACTTCCCCGCTCCCGGGGTGGATCCGCACCCGGCCGTCGACATTCGCGGATCCAGCGGCGGCCAGATCGCGATCCTGGAGGCCGATACGGGCCGGATGCTGGGCAGCACCGGCGCGGGCCGGGCAGCGGCATCTCTGCATCCCGGCGCGGTGTATCTGCACCAGGGCGAGACCTACCTCGTCGACTCACTGTCTTTCGAGGACGGTGTGGCGTTCGTGTACGCGGCCGACCCCGGGTACAGCACGTTCGCCAGGGAGCTCACCGACATATCGGTCACCGGGCCCGGCGAGCGCAGGACGTTCGGCCCGGTCACCGTGGGTCTGGTTCCGGTTTCGGTGACCAACACCGTGGTCGGCTACCTGCGCCGCCGCATCGACGGCGAAGTCATCGATTTCGTGGAACTGGACATGCCGCCGAGCACGCTGGACACCATGGCGGTGATGTGCACCATCACCCCGGAAGCCTTACAAGACAGCGGCATTGACCCTCTTGCGGTGCCGGGGAGCCTGCATGCCGCCGAACACGCCTCGATCGGTCTGCTGCCGCTGGTGGCCAGCTGCGACCGCGGCGACATCGGCGGGGTCTCGACGGCTGTCGGACCGGTGGACGGTCTGCCGTCGATCTTCGTCTACGACGGTTATCCGGGCGGTGCCGGCTTCGCAGACCGCGGATTCCGCAATCTGGGTACGTGGTGGGGCGCGACGGCCGATGCGATCGAGGCCTGTGAGTGCCCGCAGGGTTGCCCCTCGTGCGTGCAGTCACCGAAGTGCGGCAACGGCAACGACCCGTTGGACAAAACGGGTGCAATGAAAGTGCTCCGCCTGGTGCTCGGCGCGCTGAGTACTTCCTCAGCGTGATCCCCCGACCGCGTTGACGACCGACCCCTCGACGGCCGACTACGCGGATCGACAACTACGTGGCTGCATTCGGCCACGCCGAACACACAGACGTTGCGACGAACGGTCGGACAACGCGATCCGTTCCCAATCCCGGAGGCCGGGCGCAGTGGCAAATTACGTGAACTCACTCATGTTTGCAACCCGACAGACGGTACTTCCGGAAACCCGTGACCGTAATCCGCAGTTTTCCGGTGCGGATTCCGTCGCCCTCGGCGTGACGGCAGCTATGGGCAGCGCCGGTAAAATGCCGCGCATGACCCACGACTGGCTGCTCGTGGAGACACTGGGTAGCGAGCCTGTTGTGGTCGCACGAGGTCTGCAGACAAAGAACCTCGTCCCGATCAGTGTGTTTCTGCGCCGAAATCCGCACCTGATGGCAATTCAGAGTGCCATCAGGGAAACCGTGCAGGCCGGCCAGGGCCTCAGCAGCATCACACCCAAGAACGACCGCGTAATCCGCACCGAGGTGGTGCGGATGTCCGACGGACACATCCACGGGGTGCATGTCTGGATCGGGCCGGCCGATGCCGAACCGCCGCAACGGCCGGTTCCCGGCCCGCTGGTCTGGGATCTGACCGCGGGCGTGGCCACCGACACCGCCGAATCCCTGCACAACAGCGGCATGAACCCGGAGACCGAAGCCACGCACGACCGGACGTTCGCCGACGACCTGCCTGCCCGCGACCTCAACGGCACTGAGGCCAAGGTGCTGGCCATGACGATCAAGCCGGTGGTGGGCAACACCTTGTGCACCACCTGGGACGTCACCGATCATCGCGGGGAGACGATCACCGTGGGTTTCGTGGCCCGGGTGGTCACAGAACCGCACGACGACGGCTCCGACCGGCTGATCTGCCGGGCGATGAACTGGCGCAGTGAGCGCGAGACTCCCGTTGTCCGCCCGGATAACCTGGCGCAACGCATCCTCGACGGGCTCGCCCGGCCCGGCGTGCACCGGGCCCTGGTCGGCCTCGATGACTGGAAGCTGCTCAAGTGGCTCGACGAGCCCGCACCGTTCTTCGACTGGCGTAACCGCGACGGCGGGCCGGCCCGCATCCACCCGGCCGACGCCCGGCACATGGCCCGGATGACCACCGATTTCTCCGGCGGCGTCACCTCCGCCGTGCTGCGGATGCGCGCCGAGGACGGCGGCTGGCAACCGGTGCACATGACCATCAACCGGATCGAACTCGACGACGACACCTTCGCGGGGCTGATCGCCCTTCGGCTTCCGACCGACGACGAAGTCACCGCGGCAGATCTCGACGAACTCGACTAACCGGCCAACTCGGCTAGCCGGCGACCTCCACCGGCCCCGCGCGCGCGACCGCCCGGGCCGGACCAACTCCCCAACGACCGAGGCGGACCGGAACCGAAACCTCCAGCACCACATCGAGGCCGTCGATCCGGCAGTCCGCGAGAGCCGCCCGCATTCGGGCGGCAACCTGCGTGGCCTGTCGGCACGCCGCATCCGGACCGGACACCACCGCGCCCGCGGCGCCCAGGGCGGCCAGGTCCGCCGCGGCCTGCGCCCGGTGCCGGGCCGTCACCGCGGCACCGAGATAGGCGCCGCCGGCCGCGAACACGACCACCATGGCGATCATGGCCGCGGCCAGCAGCGTGGCCGATCCCCGCTCACCCGACGCCGGGTTCGGTGACTGCTGCCGCCTCGGCGGACACCGTGAACCCCGGCACCGCCGTGGCCGCACTGACCCGAGCCACCACCAAGCCGCCGTCCTGCCCGACGTGCACCACCGCGCCGGACGGGGCGACCCGGCGAGCGGCCGCCGCTGCCGCCTCACCCTCTCCGCGGGCCGCCAGGCGGGCGGCTTCGCGCGCGGCGTCGATGCAGCGGATCTGCATGCCCACCGCGCTGAGGCCGCCCACGCACAACACCAGGACCGCCACCAGCGATGCGATCGCGAAGGCGGCCTCGACGGTGACCGCGCCCCGGTCATCTAGACGTTGGTGTTCAGCGCCCGGCTGATGATGTTGGTCAGCGCGCTCACGATCGAGTCCCCGGTGACCACGGTGTACAGGATCGCCCCGAACGCCGCCGCGGCGATGGTGCCGATCGCGTACTCGACGGTGGACATCCCCGACTCGTCGAGCATCAACAGCGCCGCCTTGGCGTTCACCCTCCGAATCATGTTTCCTGCCATGGCCTTTCCTTCCTTTGCGATGTGTGTTCACAACAGACCCGAACCCAGCACGTCGCCGGCAAGGCCGGCGACCACAGGTATGACGCCCAGACACAGAAACGCCGGCAGATGGCACAGCCCCAGCGGGCCGGCCACCAGCACCGAGGCGCGTTCTGCCACCGCGTCGGCGGAGGTGGCGGCGTCGTGCCGGGTCTGGGCGGCCAGCTCGGCCACCCCGTCGGCCAAGGCGCTGCCGGAGGCGGCCGACCGGCGGGCCAAACGCAACAGGGCTTCGGCGTTCTTGTCCTTGGGCGCTGCAACATCTCCTGTGGCCCAGGCCGTGGCCGGGTCCGCCCCGAGTGCCAGGAGTTCGGCCGCGCGACGCAGCAGCGACGCCAGTGCCGGTGGAGCTGACGGGGTTACGGCCGCAGCCGCGGTCGACACCGCCATCCCGGCCGCCAGGCAGGCAGCGAACAGGTCGAACGTCGAGGCCGCGCCGAGCGGATCGTCAGCCCGCACCGGGCGCAGGCGTGCGCGAACGACTGGTCGGGGCGCGGCGCGGGCCCGCACACGGGCCGGATCTGCACCGACGAGCAGGGCGGCGGCGAGAAACACTGCTGCCCAGCTCATCTCAGGGTCCGTTCGGTGATCCGATCCGACCACATCAGCCCGGCACAGGCCAGCAGGACTCCGATGACCAGCAGCCAGCCACCCGCTCCCGCACCGCACAGGAACGCCAACGGCCGCGCCCCGATCAATTGACCCAGCGCAATCCCGGCCACCGGCAGCCCGGCGAGCACCGCCGCCGTCGCCCGCGGGCCGGCCATCGCCGCCTCGACATGCGAGGAAAAGCGTTCACGCTCAACGATGTCGCGTTGCGCGGTGCGCATCAGGGTGGCGATCGAGAGCCCATGCACGTGGGCCAGGCGCCAACACGCCGCGAGCCGTTCCCAGTGCATCGGCAACCGGGACGTTGCCGCAACATCATCCAGACCGGCCGCGACGTCGGCGCCCAGGCGCGCGCGAGCGGCCACGGCACTCATGCCCTGGCGCACCGAGCCGGAGATCTCGCCGGCCGCGGTGCCGAAAGCACTGACCGGGTGGGCTCCGGTGCGGAGTTCACCGACCAACACGTCCAGGGCGGCCTGCAGTGCCGCGGATTCCTGTTGTCGCCGAAGCCGGACAGCGCGGTGTCTGCGGCGTATCGCCACGGTTCCGGACACCACCGCCCCGGCGAGGGCGACCGGCAGCGGAACCAGCCAGGCCACAACGACTCCCACCACCACGATCGGTGTTGCCCGCACTCGACGCCGCCCCGGTGGGTCTGCTCTCCGCAGCGCGGCCGCCCGTCGGGGCGTGGCCGGCCACAGCAGAAGCGCGGCCGCCAGTGCCAGCGCGCTCGCTGTCACGACGCCGCCCGCTGTTCGATGAGGGCATCGAGAGTCTGCGCTCCGCAACCCAATCCACTGTCGGCATGCCATGCCGTCACCACCTCGAGATCGCCCCGGGTGGCTCGGCGCAGCACCGCGATCTCGACGAGCCTGCGCTGCCCGGCGCCGTCACGGCCGACGTGCAGGAGGACCTGCACGGCCGCCGCGAGCTGACTGACCAACGCGAAGCGGTCCAAGCCGCCGAGCGCACCGAGGGCCTCCAATCGAGCCGGTACCTCGGCCGGACTGTTGGCGTGCACGGTGCCCGCCCCGCCGTCGTGCCCGGTGTTGAGCGCGGCCAGCAGATCCACTACTTCGGCCCCACGAACCTCCCCGACGACGATCCGGTCCGGGCGCATCCGCAAGGCCTGCCTGACCAGGTCGCGCACCGTGATCTCACCGATGCCCTCGACGTTGGCACCCCGGGCCACCAGCTTGACCAGATGCGGGTGGGAGGGGGCCAATTCGGCGGCGTCCTCGACACACACGATGCGTTCATGGGCGGGGACGGCACCGAGCGCTGCGGCCAGGAGGGTCGTCTTGCCGCAGCCGGTGCCGCCCGAGATCAGGAAAGCCAGCCGGGCCCGGATGATCGCGCGCACCAGGTCGGCGGCCTGCGGCGGGATCGCCCCGGACCGGGAGAGGCTGTCGAGATTCTGCGTGGCCGGGCGCAACACCCGCAGGGACAGGCAGGTGCCCGCGGCGGCGACGGGAGGCAACACCGCATGCAGACGCACGGTGAACGGGCCGATGCCGGTGAGCTGACCGTCCACCCAGGGCTGCGCCTCGTCGAGCCGCCGCCCGGCCAACAGCGCCAACCGCTGTGCCAGTCGGCGGACCGCGGCTTCGTCAGGGAAACGTACTGTGCTGCGGTGCAATCCGTTGCCGTCGTCCACCCACACCGCGTCAGGTGCGGTGACGAGCACGTCGGTGGTCGTCGGGGCGCACAGCAGTGGCTCCAGGGCACCGGCACCGGTCAGTTCGGTCTCGAGCAGCCGTAGGTTGCTCAGCACCTCGGTATCGCCGAGCAGTCCGCCGGACTCAGCCCGGATTGCCGCGGCGACCGCACCCGGATTCAGTGGAGCGGCCTCAGCCGCGAGCCGTTCGCGGACCCGGTCGATCAGTGAGGCGCTCATGCCGCCTCCTGCACGGGATGACCGGCCAGGACCGCGAGCACCCGGCGCGCTGCCGCGCCCAACGGCGACCGCGGGCGCACCCGTAACCCGCCACGTTCCAGGACCTCCGCGATCCCGGCCTGTGCGCGCATCGCGGCCAGTATCGGCAGGTCCACGATGCGGGCCACCTCGGCCGCCCGCAGCCCGCCCGGCGACGGACCCCGCACCACGACACCGGCATTCGGGTTGCAGGCCAGCACCCACGGTCGCGCGGCTGCCGCCGCAGTGCACGACCGCACGTCGGCCGGTGTCACCAGGACCACCAGATCGGCGGCATCCAAAGCGGTTTCGGCCGCTTCGGTGGCACGTCGCGGCACATCGCACACGACCGTGACGCCACCGCGGCACCCCGCGTCGATGACGGCACCCAGCGGCCCGGCCTCGATATCGGCACCCGAGCGTCCGCTGGAGAGCACGCTGACCCCGTCACGACAGGGCAGCGCGTCGCGCAGCGCCGGATAGCCCAACCGACCGCCCTGCAGCGCCAGATCCGGCCACCGCAGGCCGGCCAGATCCTCACTGCCGGCCACCAGGTCGATCCCTCCGCTCCACGGGTCGGCGTCGACCAGCAGCGCGGACGGCGCAGATTGCGCCAGTGCCACCGCGAACACCGACGCCCCGGCGCCTCCTCTGGCACCCAGTACCGCCACTGCGGGACCTCGGCCCGCCTCGTCGTGAGAGGCGGCTTCGGACAGAGCAGCGACCAGCTCGGCGTCCTGTCCAGGAAGCGTCACCAGGTGTTGCGCGCCGATCGCGATGGCGGCCTGCCAGTCATCCGGCCGCGGGGCGTCGCTGCCTACCAAGATCACCCTGGTGCGCCTGGGCAGCGCCCGCGCGGCGCATCGCTGCGCGGACGGGGCATCGAGTACGACCGCGGCAGCCGCCATCCAAGCCTTCCGTCCCGAGGGTTCGTCGACGACGACGAGACCGACGCCGGCGGCAGCGGCCACCCGGGACACATCGTCACGCAGCAGTGGGTCGCCGACCAGTGCCAGCACCGTGCCGGTCGGGGTGATCGTGGGGTTCGGGACGGCCATATGCCCACCCTGCGGGCAACCACGGACTGGGCACCATCACCAATTCACGGATTGTGGATGAAGCGCGCGCTGGGGATGAACCACGGTCCGCGAACGTACCGCCGAGTTCAGGTGAAAATACGGTTCCGCAACCAATGCGGCCAGACGGCCAAGGATTCTTCCCCTGAAAAAGGGACGACCCCCGCCAGGGGGGGAGGAGGCGGAGGTCGTCGTGTATCAGCCCCGGGGGGTCGGGCTGATACACCCTCGGCATAAGCCGAGTAATGCTCACTATACACACGGAACTGCCAAAACATGCAAGAGACACCTGTGCGGGCTACCCAGCGGGTTTGCGTCGTCACCGCCCGGAAGAATGTGTCGTGAACTGCCATTTTGCGTCACCGGTCAGATAGCGGGGTGCACGTGCCTCTATGCTGGCGCTTGTGACCGCTTCCGATCGGGCTGCCGGGGAATTGATCGCACAGCAATCCGGGCCACACGACGGTCGACCAGTGCGTACGGCGGCCTTCTTCGACCTCGACAAGACCGTCATCGCCAAGTCCAGCACCCTTGCTTTCAGCAAACCTTTCTTCAACCAGGGCCTGCTGAACCGCCGCACCGTTCTCAAGTCGACGTACGCCCAGTTTCTGTTCCTGATGTCGGGCGCCGACCACGACCAGATGGATCGGATGCGCAGTTACATCACCAACATGTGCACCGGTTGGGATGTCGAACAGGTCAAGTCGATCGTCGGCGAGACCTTGCACGACATCGTCGACCCCCTGGTGTTCGCCGAGGCAGCCGAGCTGATCGCCGACCACAAGCTGTGCGGCCGCGACGTCGTGGTGGTGTCGGCTTCGGGCGAGGAAATCGTCGCGCCGATCGCAAGGGCACTGGGTGCCACCCACGCGATGGCCACCCGCATGGTGGTCGAGGAGGGCCGCTACACCGGCGACATCGCCTTCTACTGCTTCGGCGAGGGCAAGGTCGAGGCGATCCGCGCCCTGGCCGCCCGCGAGGGCTACGCACTGGACCACTGCTACGCCTATTCGGATTCGATCACCGACGTCCCGATGCTCGAATCCGTGGGTCACCCCACCGCGGTCAACCCGGACCGGGGACTGCGCAAGGAGGCCGCCTCCCGCGGCTGGCCGGTGCTGACATTCACCAGGCCGGTGTCCTTACGCGACCGGCTTCCGGCGCCGTCCGGAGCCGCGGTGGCCACCACCGCGGCCGTTGGGATCAGCGCTCTTGCGGCGGGCGCACTGACATATTCACTCCTGCGCCGCTTCACTTCCTGACCTACCGGATGCAGTAGCTGACACCCCGGCGTAACGATCAGAAGTCGGGTGCATTTCACCCTTGCTGTGACCGTGGTCACGTAGTACAAAGGAACCACGGAAGCTTGGATGAGGCCAAGAGTTAGCCGGAAGAGAAGGCTAGATCTCCCGAACCAGGCTCCCCAGCACGGGTCCCGGCACCCACGCGGAGCACATGCCGCGGAATAGGCAAAAGTGTTGCGGGCCTGCGTGATTGCGAAGAGCGGACGGCTACGACGGCCCTTTGGGTAGGGTTGCAGCCGAAGCGCATTGCAAGGACGCCGAGGCCACCCACGCAACCCATCTGGCACGCTTGGTAACCGGTATCCGTGCTAGCGGGCGACGAGCCGAAACTCGTTTCGGAACGTCGCCCGCTTTCGTTTGCTGAGAACCCTCTGACCGGGAGCGTCAGCCCGCTGCCGACTGGGCGATCTGCAACGCTTCCCGCGCTCCGCCCTTCAGTGCCTCGCTACTGAGCAGCAGCCATGCGGTCAGCCCGTCGGGCGTACCCGAGGCGAATCCCCGTGCGGCAGCCCGGTACTCCCCTGACTTCCGCATCCAGTGCACCTCGGGAACCCCGAGCCCGTGCGGATCCAGCCCGCTGGCGATGGTCACCAGGCGTGAGACCGCGCGGGCCACGACGCCGTCGGCGGTGCCGAACGGAGCCAGACTGAGTAGTTCGCCGTGGGCGACGGCGGCCAGGACCGGAGCGGGCACCTTGGAACCGCCGGCCAGGATCTCCGTCAGCAGCTCGAGGCGGCGGCCGACGTCGGGGTCGGTCCGCGGCCGGCCCAGGTGCTCTTCGTCGGTGAGGTCGGCGGCGGCCAGGGCGTGCAGCCGGGCCAGCGCCTGCATCGGGGCGCGCTGCCACACGCCGACCAGCGCGGTGGCGCCGCCTTCGAGTGCCTCGGCGACACGGATGGCGCCCGCCGTGACCGGATCGGGTTCACCGTCGGCGGACAGCTGGACGGCCCCGCCGTCGAGCACCGCCGAGGCCCGAGCCGCACGCAACGCCGCTTCGGCCGCGGTCTGCGGCCAGCCGCGCAGGTTGAACTTGTGTCGATGCGCCCGGCCCAGGGCCTCACGCGCCTCGTCACTGGCCGCAGAAACACCGGGCAGGTCGACCAGCGGTGCGAGTGGATCGGTCATAGGGCCAAACGCTAGCCGACCGCTGAACGCCGTCTCGCCGACCGTTGGGCGCATCAGGACAGCCGCCCGGCAACCGCCTTGTGAGCTCCCAACGCCGCTGCAACCTTTGGTGACTAGGCTCACACCCATGTCAAACGCGCCAGCGACGTCTACCGAAGTTCCGTCAGCCTATCCGCCGCCTGCCGATTTCGCGGCCAACGCCAACGCGACGGGCGAGTTGTACGCAGAGGCCGAGAGGGACCGGCTGGCGTTCTGGGCCGCCCAGGCCAACCGGCTGAGCTGGCAGACCCCGTTCAGCGAGGTGCTCGACTGGTCGCAGGCACCGTTCGCGAAGTGGTTCGTGGGCGGCAAGCTCAACGTCGCCTACAACTGTGTGGACCGTCATGTCGAGGCGGGCAACGGCGACCGGGTCGCGATCCACTGGGTGGGGGAACCGGTCGGCCCCGATCCTGCCCATGCCCGCGACATCACCTACGCCCAGCTCAAGGACGAGGTCAGCAAGGCCGCCAATGCGCTGGCCGCGCTCGGCCTGACCGCCGGCGACCGTGTCGCCATCTACATGCCGATGGTGCCCGAGGCGATCGTGGCGATGCTGGCCTGCGCCCGCCTGGGCGCCATGCACAGTGTCGTCTTCGCGGGCTTCTCGGCCAGTGCGCTCAAGGCCCGCGTCGAGGACGCCGCGGCCAAGCTCGTCATCACCACCGACGGCCAGTACCGGCGCGGCAAGGCGGCCTCACTCAAGGACGCGGTTGACGAAGCGGTCTCCGATCAGCCGTCGGTCGAGCATGTTCTGGTGGTGCGGCGCACCGGAATCGACGTGAACTGGACCGACGGCCGTGACCTGTGGTGGCACGAGACCGTCGATAACGCCTCCACCGAGCACACCCCGGAAGCCTTCGACTCCGAGCAGCCGCTGTTTTTGCTGTACACCTCGGGCACCACCGGCAAGCCCAAGGGCATCGTGCACACCTCGGGCGGTTACCTCACCCAGGCGGCCTACACCCACTACAACGTCTTCGACCTCAAACCCGAGACCGACGTGTACTGGTGCACCGCCGACATCGGCTGGGTCACCGGGCACACCTACATCACCTACGGCCCGCTGGCCAACGGCGCCACCCAGGTGGTCTACGAGGGCACCCCCACCTCGCCCACCGAGCACCGCCACTTCGAGATCATCGAAAAGTATGGCGTCACAATTTATTACACCGCGCCCACGCTGATCCGCACCTTCATGAAGCTGGGCCGCCAGATCCCGGCCGAGCACAACCTGTCGAGCCTGCGGCTGCTGGGCTCGGTCGGCGAGCCGATCAACCCCGAGGCCTGGCGCTGGTACCGGGAAGCCATCGGCGCCAACAAGACTCCGATCGTGGACACCTGGTGGCAGACCGAGACCGGGGCCATCATGATCTCCCCGCTGCCCGGTGTCACCGCGGCCAAGCCCGGCTCGGCGATGACGCCGCTGCCCGGCATCTCGGCCAAGATCGTCGACGACGACGGCAACGAGCTGGTGCCCGGCGCCGACGAAGCCGAACACGTCACCGGTTACCTGGTGCTGGACCAGCCGTGGCCGTCGATGCTGCGCGGCATCTGGGGCGACCCGGAGCGCTTCAAGGAGACCTACTGGTCGCGCTTCGCCGAGCAGGGCTGGTACTTCGCCGGTGACGGCGCCCGCTATGACGCGCAAGGCAACATCTGGGTACTGGGCCGCATCGACGATGTCATGAACATCTCCGGGCACCGCATCTCGACCGCCGAGGTGGAGTCGGCCCTGGTCGGGCACTCCGGGGTGGCCGAGGCCGCAGTGGTCGGCGCCAGCGACGACACCACCGGCCAGGCCATCTGCGCGTTCGTGATCCTGAAGGCGTCCGCGCACGGAGGCGCCGAGAACATGATCGACGAACTGCGCGCCCAGGTGGCCACCGAGATCTCCCCGATCGCCAAGCCGCGGGAGATCCACGTGGTGCCCGAGCTGCCCAAGACCCGCAGCGGCAAGATCATGCGCCGGTTGCTGCGCGACGTGGCCGAGGGCCGCGAGCTCGGTGACACCTCGACACTGGTCGACCCCAGCGTGTTCGAGGCGATCCGCGCCAGCAAGTAAGACGTCCGCCTAACCGACCGGGACGAAACCCGTTCCCGGTCGGTTCTTGGCGGTGATGTCGGCCAGCTGCGTGTTGAACGACATGGTCACGGCCGGCGTGTGCAGGGGCACGAACTTCACCACGCAGGTCGGCAATTCCTCGGTGTAGGCGCCGTGGAGCATGCCGACCAGCCGGTTGTTGACCGTGACGGGCGCGCCCGAGTCACCGGGCTGGCCGCAGACCTGGTTGACGATCGTGCCCGGGTCCTGTCCGGGACCCCAGGTAACACCGCACGAAGACCCCGTCGTGCGGCCCAGTTTGCAGGCGATGTCGCCGAACACCGGGTCCGGCCCGAGTCCGTCGATCTGGAATCCGTTCACGTTGTTGGTCGGAGTCACCTTGGCCGGATCGAACTGGATGACGGCGTAGTCCAGCAGATCGTTGCCGGCGACCATCGTGCCCACCACCCCGGCGCTCGGAGCACCTTCGGCTGACACCACGGCGCCGGGACCCCCGCAGTGCGCCGACGTGAAACCGATGAGGCGGCCGGCGCTGTCGTGCCCGATCGTGGTGAGCGTGCAGAACGCATCGCCGTTGACCACGATGCCCGATCCGCCGCCCAGGACCACCGGCGGATCAGCAAGCGCCGGGGCCGGGGTCAGCATCGCCACCACGGCGATGATCGGTGCGCCAATGAGCCACTGCCAGCGGCGTCTGCTCGTCAAGTGTCCTCCGATCGACGCGCCCGACCCGCGCAACTCAAGAATGCGGTCAGTCTACTAAGACGCGGATGTCGGCCGGGATCGTTAACGGCTTCGCCGCATGGCAACATGAACGCCATGAGCACAGGCGACCGCAGGGACGGCGTTCCGACGACGGTGACCTCGATTCCGCTCGTCGACCCGCATGCCCCCAAGCCGGACCCCTCGATCGGTGACCTGGTCAAGGACGCCACCGCGCAGGTATCCACCCTGCTGCGCGCCGAGGTGGAGCTGGCCAAGGCCGAGATCACCCGAGATGTGAAGAAGGGCCTGACCGGCAGCGTGTTCTTCATCGCGGCGCTGGTGGTCCTGTTCTACTCGACCTTCTTTTTCTTCTTCTTCCTGGCCGAGCTGCTCGACACCTGGCTCTGGCGCTGGGTGGCCTTCCTGATCGTGTTCGGGCTCATGGTGCTGACGACAGGGGCGCTCGCGGTGTTCGGCTTCCTGAAGGTGCGACGGATCAAGGGTCCTCAGCAGACCATCGAATCGGTCAAGGAGACACGCGAGGCACTGACGCCCGGCCACGACAAGGCCGCGCTGCCAGCTGTCCAAACCAGGCCGGCCACCGACCCGTCAGGCTGGTAATGCCCCCACCCGACCCGTCGATCACCAGGATCGAGGGGCCATGGCGGCATCTGCAGGTGCACGCCAACGGCATTCGGTTCCACGTGGTGGAGGGCGAGAGCGAAAGCCCGCAGCCCGACCGGCCGCTGGTGATCCTCCTGCACGGGTTCGGCTCGTTCTGGTGGTCGTGGCGTCACCAACTCACCGCACTGCCCGGCGCCCGGGTCGTGGCGGTCGACCTGCGTGGCTACGGCGACAGCGACAAACCACCACGCGGTTACGACGGCTGGACCCTGGCCGGGGACACCGCCGGGCTGGTGCGCGCGCTGGGGCACAAGACGGCGACGCTGGTCGGGCACGCCGACGGCGGCCTGGTGTGCTGGGCGACGGCCGTGCTGCATCCGCGCGTGGTCGACGCGATCGCCCTCGTCAGCTCACCGCATCCGGTGGCGCTGCGGGCCTCCACGTTGACCCGCCGTGACCAGGGCCGGGCCCTGTTGCCGTCGATGCTGCGCTATCAGGTGCCCGCGTGGCCCGAACACGCGCTGACCCGGCATGACGGCGCCGAGCTGGAACGCCTGGTCCGCGGCCGGGCCGGTGCCAAATGGCAGACCAGCCAGGACTTCTCCGACACCATCGGCCATCTGCGCCAGGCCATCCAGATTCCGGGAGCCGCGCACTGCGCGCTGGAATACCAGCGGTGGGCGGTGCGCAGCCAACTGCGCAGCGAGGGCCTGCGGTTCATGCACTCGATGAAACGCCCGATCAGCGTGCCCGTGCTGCACATGCGCGGAGACGCCGACCCGTACGTCCTCACCGACCCGGTGCACCGGACCCAGCGCTATGCACCGCACGGCCGATACGTATCGATCACGGGCGCAGGGCATTTCGGCCACGAAGAACAGCCCGAGGCGGTCAACGGGCAGCTGAGCCGTTTCCTGGCCCAGCTGCCCGCCAGGTGATCAGGAGTTGATGCACGTCCCGGTCGCCACCCGCTGGGTGTTGCCGACCTTGGCCAGCTGACGCTCGACTTCCTTGGCGGTCAGCACGAACCCGGTGTCCGCGTCGTCGACGGCCGCGCCGAACACCACGCCGAGCACCTTGCCCGCCCGGTTGATCATCGGCCCACCTGAATTGCCTTGCCGCACCGTGCCCCTGACCGTGTAGACCTCGCGGGTGACGGTGGTGCTCCGGTAGATGTCGGGTCCGTTGAGCTCGATGATCTCGCGCACGCGGGCCGGGGTGGCCAGGAAATCGCCGCCACCCGGGTAACCCATCACCACGGCGTCCGTGCCCTTCGGGGCCGGTTGTTCGGCGAACTGCAGCGGGGCGATCGGCAGATCCGGCACGTCGAGGATCGAGATGTCGGCGTTGGGGTCGTAGGACACCACGCCAGCGTCGTAGGTCTTGCCGTCGGCCTCGATGGTCACGCTGTCGGCGCCGGCCACCACGTGGGCATTGGACATCACCCGGTTGGGCGCGACCACGAATCCGCTGCCCTCCAGCACCTTCTGGCAGCTCGGCGCGATGCCGCGGATCTTGACCACGCTGGGCCGGCTCGTCGTCACGATGGGATCGGTGGCCAGCGCGGCGTCGGGGGCGTCGACGTTGACGATCGGGGTGCGGCCGAACGGTTCGAGCACATCGGGCAGCCCGGAAGTGTCCAGCAGTGCCGACAACCGGTTCGGCACCGAGCGCATCCAGTCCGGCGCCACCTTGTCGACCTCGGTGAGCACCCGCGAATTCTTCACTGCCGCAGCGAGATTGGGCTGATCCGAGGAGGTCAGCAGGCTACCCAGCAGCCAGGACGCCACCAGGACCGCGACCAGCATCAGGCTCACCCCGACCACCGAGTCCAACGCGCGGAACAGCCGGTTGCGGATGGTGCCGCGCACGGCACGGCCCAGCACCACGCCGGCGATCTCACCGATCACCACGAGCGCGAGGATCAGGAACAGCGTCGCGAACAGCTTGGTGCGGTCACCGCTCACGTGCGGGATCACGTGCGGCGCCAACAGCACGCCTGCCACCGCGCCGAGCACCACACCGATGAACGACAGCAGGGAGCCGAGCGCGCCGGAGCGCCAACCGGAGATGGCTGCGACGAAGCCGATGCCGAGGATTGCGAAATCGAGCCAGACCGAGGGTGTCATCTATATCCACTTCAACATGGGGCTTCACCGTAACCGTTGTCATGCCCGACGAGGGCCATTGCGTCATCGAGTCCGCGGACGTCCTCGGTGTTCCAGGGCTTGGCCCAGCCCGCGACGTCGAGGATCGCCGAGATGACCTGGCCGGTGAAACCCCACACCAGCATCTCGTTGAGCAGGAAGGCCGGTCCGGCGAACCGGCTGGTGTTGGCCTCGCGGTACACCATCAGCCGGTTCTCGGGGTTGATGAAGGCCCGCACCGGAACCCGCGCTACGACGGCGGTCTCGGATTCGTCGACGACGGCCACCGGGCCCGGGTCGGGCGAGTACGCCAGCACCGGGACCACATGGAACCCCGAGGGCGGGATGAACATCTTCTCCAGGGTGGCCAGCGGGTACAGCCGGCTGGTGTCGATGCCGGTCTCCTCCCACGCCTCGCGGAAGGCCGTGCCGACAGGACCCTGGTCGCCGGGATCGGTGGCGCCGCCGGGGAACGCGGCCTGCCCGGCGTGGTGGCGCAGTGTCGAGGCGCGGACCGTCACCAACAGGTCGGCGTCCTCGGGAAGCAGCGGGGGCGCGCCGTCCGGCGGGCCGGAGAACAGCACCAGCACCGCGGCGTCGCGGCGTGCGCCGGCCTGCGCGGCTTGATTGTTGGCTTCGACGATCCCGGCCAGCACGTCCTTGGGCACCCGCCGGCGGTAGGCGTCCGGCACCCGGTCGAGGTTGTCCACCAGTGGTTTGAGCCAGGCCGGGGCCGCATCCGGGAACAGCCCGTCGCGCGTCGATCTCACCCCGGGTGCTCCTATCGGCTAGAGCGGATCTTCTCGTCGACCGCCGCCGCGATCTCGTCGGCGCTGACGAACGAACGGGGGAGGGTCCCGGCCACGCTACCGTCCGCGCGCAGTACCACCGTCGCAGGCATGACGTTGGGCACCTTCAGCGCGGCCGCGACCAGTCGCCGGCCGTCCTGCAGCGTCGGCAGGTGCACTCCGAGTTCGGCCAGCCGCACCAACGCGGCCGTCTCGTTCTCGTCCTGGTGCACGGTCACCACCAGCACGTCGTCACCGACCCGGCGTTGGTATTCGGCCATCGCCGGGAGCTCGTCGGCGCACGGCCCGCACCAGTAGGCCCACAGGTTGAGCACCACGGTCCGGCCCGCGAGCGCGGACGCCACGTCGACAGGCTTCCCGTCACCGACACAGTCCAGGGTTATGCCGCGCAGCGGCCCGGAACCGGGAGCAGCGCCGGCCCCCTTGTCCTCACCGAGACAGGGCGCCAGATCCGCGCGGGCGCGAGGACCGGCCAGGGCCTCCGGGGTATCGGCGTCGCGGTGATCGCGCGACGTGGACTGCCCCGCCCCGGCCTGCGGCGCCGGCTCGTCGCGCAGTTCCATCCAGAAGGCGGTGCCCAATGCCACCAGGACCACGAGGACCACCACGGTCCAGCGGGCCGATCTACTCATCGTGCGTTCACAGCCCCGCCAACGCCAGCAGATGCTCGGTCTCGGGACCTTTGACCAGCGCGGCAGCGGTCTCCGGGTCGGTGGGCCCGAGACCGAACGACGGGCAGTCCTTGGCCAGCACGCACACCCCGCAGGCCGGCTTGCGGGCGTGACAGACCCGGCGGCCGTGGAAGATCACCCGGTGGCTGAGCAAGGTCCATTCCTTGCGTTCGATGAGCTCACCGATCGCGAACTCGACCTTGACCGGGTCCTCCTCCGTCGTCCAGTGCCAGCGGCGCACCAGCCGCCCGAAGTGGGTGTCGACGGTGATCCCCGGGATGTCGAAGGCATTGCCCAGGATGACGTTGGCGGTCTTGCGCCCCACCCCGGGCAGGGTCACCAGGTCGTCGATGTTGTCGGGCACCTCGCCGTCGAACCGGGCCACCAGCTCCTGGCCCAGCCGGATCAGCGAGTTGGTCTTGTTCCGGTAGAAGCCGGTCGGCCGGATCAGCTCCTCCATCTCGGTGCGATCGGCCTGCGCGTAGTCCAGCGCCGTGCGGTATTTGAGGAACAACGCGGGCGTCGTCAAGTTCACCCGCTTGTCGGTGCTCTGCGCCGACAAGATGGTCGCCACCGCCAGTTCCAGCGGATTGGTGAAGTCGAGCTCGCAGTAGACATGCGGAAATGCCCGGGCCAGTTCACGATTCATCCGGCGGGCCCGACGAACCAGGCCGAGGTGGGTTTCGTTGTCCCACTTCTTGGACCGGCGCGTTTTCCCAGTTGGGGCGGCAGTCGCAGTCACGTCAATCAGCGTACTGACCTCGCCGGACATTCTCCTGCGCGGACCGGTAATGATTCGTGACCCCGCTGAGACCTACGCCGTGTTAACTACTGCCTTGTGTCGTGGTTGCTGGTAGCGCTCACCCCGGGGTTGCTCATGCTGGCGGCGTTCGGGCTCGAGCGACTCGAATCGGGGTTGGACCGAAAACCGGCCCCGCCGGCGACCGTCATTCCACGCGTCAAGCCGGTGATCATCGACCTCGATAGTGAGCGTTTGCCGACGCGGTACTACGAGCCGCAGGCCATCAATACCGGGTTTCCTGCGTCTCGACCTGTCAATCGTGTGTAGCGTGGGCTAGTCGCGAAACCGCGTACCTCTAGACTGAGCAGGAAGTATCAGTAAGAGGACAACACACCCAATAGCTTAAGGGGCAACGTGGACGAGATCCTGGCCAGGGCCGGAATCTTCCAGGGCGTCGAACCGACCGCCGTTTCGGCGCTGACGAAGCAGTTGCAGCCCGTCGACTTCCCGCGCGGGCATACGGTCTTCGCCGAAGGCGAGCCCGGCGACCGCCTGTACATCATCATTTCCGGCAAGGTGAAGATCGGCCGCCGTTCGCCCGACGGTCGGGAGAACCTGCTGACCATCATGGGTCCGTCGGACATGTTCGGCGAGCTGTCGATCTTCGACCCGGGGCCCCGCACCTCGAGCGCCACCACCATCACCGAGGTGCGCGCGGTGTCGATGGACCGTGACGCGCTGCGCGCGTGGATCGCCGACCGCCCGGAGATCGCCGAGCAGCTGCTGCGCGTTCTCGCGCGCCGTCTGCGTCGCACCAACAACAACCTGGCCGACCTGATCTTCACCGACGTTCCCGGTCGCGTTGCCAAGCAGCTGCTGCAGCTGGCCCAGCGGTTCGGAACCCAGGAAGGCGGGGCGCTTCGCGTCACGCACGACCTGACGCAGGAAGAGATCGCCCAGCTCGTCGGCGCGTCGCGCGAGACCGTCAACAAGGCACTGGCCGATTTCGCCCACCGCGGCTGGATCCGGCTGGAGGGCAAGAGCGTGCTGATCAGCGACAGCGAGCGTCTCGCAAGGCGAGCCCGCTAAGCACGAAGGTAGTCCAGCTGGGCCTGCACCGACTTCTCGGCGGCATCCCACAGCTTCTGGTCGACGTCGGTGTAGACGTGCTCGACGACCTGTCGGGCCCCGGCGTCTTCTCCGAGTTCCCTCAGCGCTGCCCGTACCTGGTCCAACCGCTCCTCGCGGTGGGCCAGGTACATCGCGGTCACCGCGTGGAGATCGGGAAGGTCCGGTCCGTGCCCGGGAAGCACAGTGCGGGCGCCCAGCCCCTGCAGCCGGTGCAGGGATTCCAGGTAGTCACGCAGGCTGCCGTCCTCGGTGTCGATGACGGTGGTGCCGCGCCCCAGCACGGTGTCCGCGGTCAACACCGCGTCGTCGAGCAAGAACGACAGTGAATCGACGGTGTGCCCCGGAGTGGCCATCACCTTGATCCGCAGGCCGGCCGCATCGATCACCTCGCCGTCGGTCAATGGACCGCCCAGACCGCGCAGGAAGCCGCTGCCGACCGAGCGGACCACCGCCCCGGTGGCATCCACGAGCTTGTCGATCCCGCCGGTGTGGTCCTCGTGCTTGTGGCTGATCAACACCAGCGCGACGGTGCCCAACTCGGCGATACGCGCGATGTGGGCCTCGTCGTCGGGACCGGGGTCGACGACGACGATCTCGTCGCTGCCCGGGCCGCGCAGCACCCAGGTGTTGGTGCCCTCCAGCGTCATCAGACCCGGGTTGTCGCAGAGCAGAACGGACGCCGATACCGCGTCTGTTTCAATGACCGGCCGCAGCAGCCCGTAGGCCGGGTGTTCGGTCACGCTGTCACTCACGCGGTTTCGACGATGATCTCGACTTCGACCGGCGCGTTGCGCGGCAGTTCCGACACGCCGACGGCGGAACGCGCGTGTGCGCCTGCCTCGCCGAAGATCTCACCGAACAATTCCGAGGCGCCGTTGATGACGCCGGGCTGTCCGCTGAACCCGGGGGCGGAGGCGACGAACCCGACCACCTTGACGATCCTGACGACGGAATCGATGCCCACCAGCGCATGCACCGCCGCCAGCGCGTTGAGGCCGCAGATCCGGGCGAGCTCCTTGCCCTGCTCGGGGCTGATCTCTGCGCCCACCTTGCCGGTCGCCTGCAGCTCGCCGCCCTGGATCGGCAGCTGACCGGCGGTGTAGACCAGATTGCCGGTGCGCACCGCGGGTACGTAGGCGGCCAGCGGCGCGACCACGTCGGGCAGTTCGATACCGAGTTCGGCCAGCCGTGCCGTCACGGTCATTTCGGCCGCTTCAGGTAGGCGACGTGCTGCTCACCCGTCGGGCCCGGCAGCACGGAGACCAGCTCCCAGCCGTCCTGTCCCCACTGGTCAAGAATCTGTTTGGTGGCATGGGTCAACAACGGCACCGTGGCGTACTCCCACCGGGTTGGTTCGCTCATGGGCTGAGCTTATCGGTCGGACACACAGGCTTGGTTAGCATGCACTGGTGGCAACCACTGAGAGCGGCGCCAAACACGTCGGCTGGCCGTCGCGGCTGACCAAGGCCCGGCTGCATTTCGTAACGGGCAAGGGCGGCACCGGCAAGTCGACCGTCGCGGCGGCCCTGGCCCTGGCGCTGGCCGCAGGCGGCCGCAAGGTGCTGCTGGTCGAGGTCGAGGAGCGCCAGGGCATCGCGCAGCTGTTCGACGTGCCGCCGCTGCCGTACGAGGAAGTCAAGGTCGCCACGGCCGATGGCGGCGGTCAGGTCAACGCGCTCGCCATCGACATCGAGGCCGCGTTCCTGGAATACCTCGACATGTTCTACAACCTCGGCCTGGCCGGCCGGGCGATGCGCCGCATCGGGGCCATCGAGTTCGCGACCACCATCGCGCCCGGTCTGCGTGACGTGCTGCTCACCGGCAAGATCAAAGAGATCGTGACGCGGACCGCCAAGGACGCCAAGGGCAAGCGCGGTGTCTATGACGCCGTTGTCGTGGATTCTCCTCCCACTGGCCGTATTTCGCGGTTCCTGGACGTCACCAAGGCGGTCTCCGACCTGGCCAAGGGTGGGCCGGTGCACTCCCAGGCCGATGGCGTGGTCAAGCTGCTGCACTCCGAGCAGACCGCCATTCACCTGGTGACGCTGCTGGAAGCACTCCCGATCCAGGAGACGCTGGAGGCGATCGACGAGTTGACCGACATGGGGCTGCCGATCGGGAGCGTCATCGTCAACCGCAACATCCCGGCGTACCTGCCCGCCGGGGATCTGGCCAAGGCCGCCGAGGGCGACATCGACGCCGACGCCGTCCGCGCCGGCCTGGACAAGGCCGGAATCACGTTGGCGGACGATGATTTCGCCGGCCTGCTCACCGAGTCGATCCAGCACGCCACGCGGATCGCGGCCCGCGCCGAGAGCGCCGAACAGCTCGACGCCATCGACGTACCCCGCCTCGAATTGCCCGCGCTGGCCGACGGCGTCGACCTGGGCAGCCTGTATGAACTCGCCGAAGCACTCGAACAGCAGGGGGTCCGATAGTGAGTGCCAAACCGCCCGCCCTTGACATGCACGCGATCCTGTCCGATACCGCCAACCGCGTCGTAGTCTGCTGCGGCGCAGGCGGTGTCGGCAAGACGACCACCGCGGCCGCGATGGCCCTGCGGGCGGCTGAATACGGCCGCACCGTCGTGGTGCTCACCATCGACCCGGCCAAGCGACTGGCCCAGGCGCTGGGTATCAAGGATCTGGGCAACACCCCGCAGCGGGTTCCGCTGGCACCGGAGGTGACCGGCGAGCTGCACGCGATGATGCTGGACATGCGCCGAACATTCGACGAGATGGTGGTGCAGTACTCGGATCCCGGCCGCGCAGACGCCATTCTGGAGAACCAGTTCTACCAAACCGTCGCCACGTCGCTCGCCGGCACGCAGGAATACATGGCGATGGAGAAACTCGGCCAGCTCCTGGCCGAGGACAAGTGGGATCTGGTGGTGGTGGACACCCCGCCGTCTCGCAATGCGCTGGACTTCCTTGACGCCCCCAAGCGGTTGGGCAGCTTCATGGACAGCCGGTTGTGGCGCCTGCTGCTGGCGCCGGGGCGGGGCATCGGCAAGCTCGTCACCGGCGCGGTCGGCCTGGCCATGAAGGCCCTGTCCACCGTGCTGGGTTCGCAAATGCTTTCCGACGCAGCCGGTTTCGTTCAGGCGCTGGACGCCACGTTCGACGGTTTCCGGCAGAAGGCCGACAAGACCTACGAACTACTCAAGCGGCGCGGCACCCAGTTCGTGGTGGTGTCGGCGGCCGAGCCCGATGCGTTGCGTGAGGCGTCGTTCTTCGTCGACCGGCTCTCGAACGAGCACATGCCGCTGGCCGGGCTGATCCTGAACCGCACCCATCCCACGCTGTCCGACCTGCATGCCGAGAAGGCCGAGGAAGCCGCTGACGAGTTGGCGGCCGAGGATCCGGATTCGCTGGCCGCGGCGGTGCTGCGCATCCACGCCGACCGGGCCCACACCGCCAAGCGCGAGGTGCGGCTGCTGTCCCGCTTCACCGGGGCCAACCCGCATGTGGCGATCGTCGGCGTGCCGTCGCTGCCGTTCGATGTGTCAGATCTCGACGCGCTGCGCGCGATCGCCGATCAGATCACCGGAGAGGCGGCCGACGCCGCCTGACCGGTGTCCTCCAGATATCGGCGGATCTCGTTGCCCAGCAGCCCCATCGCCTCCAGACAGGGGTCGCGATGGTCTTCACCCCAGGCCCAGTTCGCCAGAACGGCGTAGCCCACGCGGCGTCCACTGGCAGCGTGCCCGACGCATCCGATGTCGATGCGCGCATCGGAGATGGTCCCGGTCTTGTTCCAGAGTTCGAAGCCGGCGTCGGGCTCGGTGTGGGCCAGTGGGTCCAGGCCGAATGCCCGCGCCACCATGGACAGATCGGTGTTGACGCCGAGCCATCGCCGCACCCGCTCGGACGCCGCGGCGCCGTGGATGTCACCCGCATGCAGACGTCCGACGAAGTCGCACAGTTCCGCCGCGCTGCCTGTTGAGAGGGTGAGCGGATCATCCTGGGATCGGTTCAGCCGCACCCGGTCCCGCAACCCGCTGACAGTGAACCCGAGGTCGCGGGTGGCGCGCTGGACCTCATCGAGTCCGAGCCGGCGAAGCAGCATGTTGGTGGCCATGTTGTCGCTGACCGCACCGATCAGCAGGCACAGGTCATCGATCCGGTGGTCCTGCTGCCGGAGCAGGTAGAGGATGCCGGAATCCGCCACCTGGTCCTCGGCCGTGGCGGCGACGACTTCACCGGGGTCCAGGGTCACGTCGTCGAACCGGCGTGCCACCTCGGCCAGCAGGAAGACCTTTCCCACACTCGCTGTCTTGAGCACGCGGTCGGGAGTGTGCTCCCACAAGGTCTGGCCGGTGCTCAGGTCCGTGACGCGGGCCGACCAGTTCGCCACGTCGGCCAGCCAGGACGAGGCCCAGGAGAAGAAGGCGCTCATGCCAGTTCGGCGACCTCGGCGTCGACGGGCACGCGCCCGAACCGCTTGCGCAGGACGTAGGCCACCACGACCACGACGAGGCTGAGCACGCTGGCCAGCAGCTGGACGCGCTGATCGACGTCGAACAGCATGGCAAGCAACACCAGGACGAAACACGCGATCACCACGATGGTCAGATACGGGAAGAACCACATCTTCAGCGTCAGCCTGGACGGGTCTTCACGTTCGATGGCCCGGCGCACCCGCAGTTCGGAGATGCCGATCATGATGTACATGAAGATCGCGACCACGCCGCACGAGTTCACCAGGAACAGGAACAGTGAATCGGGAGCGATGTAGGCGAGCACCACTGAGATCCAGCCGATGACCGTGCTGGCCAGTACGGCCCGGGTCGGTACGCCGCGGGAGTTGGTGCGCACCAACCACTCCGGCGCGTCGCCGTGTGACGCGAGGACCCGCAGCATGCGCGAGGACGTGTAGATCGACGAGTTCAGCACCGAGAGCACCGCGGTGAGGATGACGAAGTTCATGATCGCGCCGGCACCGGGAATCTCCAGTTTGTCCAGCGCGGCCACATACGGGCTGGACAGCACCGATGCGTCGTTCCACGGCAGGATGCACACGACGAGGAAGATCGACCCGACGTAGAACAGGATGATCCGCCAGATGACTCCGGTGGTGGCCCTGGCCACCGACTTCGCGGGCTCGGTGCTCTCCGCGGCTGCGATGGTGACGATCTCGGCTCCGCCGAAGGCGAAGATCACCACCACCACGGCGCCCAGGATCGCCCCGACGCCGTTGGGCGCGAAGCCGCCGTGGGACACCAGATTGCTCAGTCCGCTGGTATCGCCCGGCCACAACCCCAGGACCCACAGCAGGCCCAGCACGATGAAGGACACGATGGCGGCGACCTTGATGCCGGAGAACCAGAACTCGAATTCGCCGAACCACCGCACCGAGATCAGGTTGGTCACGGTCATCACGGCCATCAAAAGCATGGCCATGAGCCACAGCGGCAAACCGACCCAGACGGACAGGATCTTCGCCCCGGCAACGGCTTCCACCGCGATGATGATCACGTAGTAGTACCAGTACAACCAGCCGAGGGTGAAGCCCGCCCACGGCCCGATCCCCATCCGGGCGTAGTCGGCGAACGCACCGGTCCTCGGCTTTGCGACCACCATCTCGCCCAGCATGCGCAGGGTGCACAACACCAGCGCACCGGCCAGAACGTAGGACAGGATCGCGGCGGGGCCGGCGGTCTTGATGACCGCACCGCTACCGACGAACAGCCCGGCACCGATGGCACCGCCGATCGCGATCATCGTCATGTGTCTCGTTTTGAGCGACCTGGCCAGGCCGGAGCGGGGTTCGTCGGTGGAGGACGACTGGGATGTCGATTCGAGCATGTGGGCGGTCGCAATCAGTCGGAGGGTCAGGCGGACGGGAGCAGAGGCAACGGCACAAGAGACGGTTCGCCGGCCTCGGTGACGATCTGTTCGATCGTCTGGGCCCGACGGGCAAGCGACCAGCGTCGGTCGCCCTCGGCGTCGGTCCCCACGGTGTACACCGCGGGTCGGGGCAGCGCGTTGTACGAGAAGTGGGTGGAGAAGTAGTAGCCGCCGGTATCCGGAACGGCCACCAGGTCTCCCCCGCGGATGAACGGCAATTCGCGGCCGACGGCAAGCATGTCACCGGTGAAGCAGGCGGGCCCGGCCACGTCCTGTACTCGCATACCGCCGTCCCGGCGCCGCCCCTGCCGGTCGTAGATCTCGACCCGCAACGGCCACGCCTCGGGCGCGAAGATCGTGCGGGTGGCCACCTGCACACCGGCGTGGGTGATGGCGATCGGCCGGCCGCCGGTGACTTTCGTGTACTCGACGCGGGCGACGATGGTGCCGGCCTTGGCCGTCAGCGCCCGCCCGAACTCGGTCACCAAGGCGTACGTGCCGTCGAACAGTTGCGGCACCGCAGCCTCCAGCGCGGCGCGGTGATCGGCGAAACTTGGTGTGATGTCGTCGGATTCGAAGTTGACCGGCAATCCTCCGCCGATGTCGATCCGCTGGATCTGCCGGACGCCGACCCGTGCGGTGATCTCGGCGGCGAGCTCTGCCACCAGCCGTACGCCCTCGGCGGCGTGCGCGAGGCTCATGCCCTGCGATCCGCTGTGCACGTGCAGCTGGGTCAACCAGGGCCGGTCCGCAAAGGCGTCGACGATTTCGTCGCGATGGTCGGCCAGCCCGATCCCGAACTTGGAGGTGGTGGTGGCCGTGCTCATGGCGCCGATGGTGCCTGCGCCGGTCTGGGGATTCAGCCTCATCCCGATGACCGACCGATGCCCTTCCACCCGGGCGATCGCCTGATCGACCCGCGCCAGCTCCTCGAAGTTGTCGATGTTGAACGAGACCCCCAGTGCGAGGGCCCGCTCTATCTCGGTCGTGGTCTTGGCCGGAGAGTCGAACACGATGCGTTCTGCCGGGAAGCCCGCGGCCAGCGCCAGTTCGAGCTCACCGGGGCTGGCCACCTCGCATCCGAATCCCGCCTGGGCGAAACGCGCGAGCACCGGGCGCAGGGTGATCGCCTTGGCCGCGATGGTGTGCAACGCCGGCATGCTCGGCGGGTACGCCTCGGTCAGCGACCGCATCAGTTCATCGAGGGTGTCCAGGTCGATGACGCCGCACATCGGGTACAGGTCACCGATGAATCCCTGCCGAACCACACCGGCCACAATTTCGCCGCGCCGGCGCAGGAGCGTGTCCGGACCCGGCAGTGGTTGCCCGGTACGCAGTGGTGCATCAATCACAGATAAACCCTATGAACTCAGCCGTTGGTGGGGAGAGCCATGCGGGCTGAGGAATTTCGCGCGGATCTTCGTCGGATTCGGAGGAATCCCCCGAGACCCTGATGGCGGTATCTCCGAAATGCACTAACCGGATCCACGTTTCTTGTCGATGTCGACGGGCGGGTGGCCCGTGCGGACCTCACCGCGTCGTTCCCACACCAGCAGCCCCAGCGACGTGCGGAGCCGGGCAGCCGCCGATTGCAGGTCGATACCGGAGACCACACGGATCCGGTCCAGTCGGTACCGCAGCGAATTGGCGTGGATGCCCAGTTCGCGGGCCGCCCCGCTCAGATTGCCCGGGTGGTCGAGCACGGCCGCGACGGTGTCGATGAACGCGGTGCCGTGGTCGGTGTCGTGCCGGCGCAGGGCAGACAGCGGTTCGGCGATCGTGTCGGCCATCGGATCGAGCAGATCAGCCACCCGAACCAGGGTCAGCGCGTCCTGCACGTCGGCAGCGGTGAGCACAGGCCGCGGATCGCGCGGCTGGTGTGCGACGTCGAGTGCGGCTGCGTCGAGGACCTGACGGGCGACGATCGCGGAATTCCGCAAGTAGGCGATGGCGTCGACGACGGGACCGACCGCGACCGGGCCGGCGTGCGCAGCCGAGACCCGGGTCAAGTGCCTCGACAGGTTGTCAGCCAGATCCGCCTCGGCGGACTCGTCGTCCAGCACCGGGAGCACGGCGAGCAGATCGTCCCCGACCCGCGCCGTCCGGGCGCCGGCCCGCAGCGCCTGAACATGGAACATCAGGGAGCGCGACGCGGGCGTATCGGAGCCCAGCGCGACCACTGCATGTCTGCTGTCCGGTTGCAGCCCGAGCAACGCCGCCGGGACTCCGGGATCCACCCCACGCGAGAGCAGGTCGACCAGAGCCGACTCCTGGAGCCGGCGTTCGTATTGGTCGCGGTGGACTTCTCGCAGCATCATCGCCGCGGCGGTCTGACGCACCTGCAGCAGCAGCTGCCGTAGTTCTTCGCGATCGGTGTCGTCGTCCAACGCCGCCCAGATCGTGCCGAGCGTTTCGGTGCCCGATTTCATCGCGACCACCATGCGGGCCGGGTCGTCATCCTCGGCATTGCGCACGACCACGTCATCGGATCGCCAGACCGCAGGCAAGAACCCGGTGGACATCAGCCGCTCGACCCGCCACGCGGGTACCGCGCCACCCAGGATCGTCTGGTTCCGGATCGGGTCGACACCCGGTCCGACGACGGCGTACGCCAGGACCCGGGAATCCAGATCCTCGATCGTCACCGGAGCGCCGGTCTGGCTGCTGATCCAACGGGCCAGGGCCTGCAGGTTGTCCACCTGCGGGGCCGGGCTGACGATGCGGCCCGCACCGAGCAGCCGGACCAGGACCCGGAACAGCTCGCTCCAGCCCACCCATGGCGAACGCCGGAACAGTCTGGTGGAGTGGCTGGGCAACATCGACACGTCGGTCGTCGCGTCGGGTGGAAGCACAACGGCCGCAGCGGTTCCCACCTCATCGAGCAACGACCCGAGCGCGAAGCGGTCCTCGATGCGAGTGCTGACGAACACGATGGTGCCGGTGTAGTCCGCCGGGGTGCCGGGCTCGTGCAGGGCAACGTCGCTCAACAACGGATCGTCGCCGGTTTCCGCCGCGGGCAGCGGTATCAGCATGCCGGCGGCACCAGAAACCATCGCCGACAACGGAAGAACGCTGGCAGGCTCACTCACTGCTGCTGATTACCATGTGCCACAACCGAATACACTACCGTCGGCCGCACTTTGGCGCGCGCGGGCCAGTGAGCCCGCGTAAGGACACGGAGGCTAGACCGCGCTACGGTGGTGCTTGCGCTGGGCTGCGAAGAACTCGGACCAGGAGATGACTTCGGGATGCTGTTTGAGCAGGGCACGACGCTGACGTTCGGTCATCCCGCCCCAGACTCCGAACTCCACGCGATTGTCGAGTGCATCGGCACCGCATTCGAGAATCACCGGGCAGTGCCTGCAGATCACCGCGGCTTTGCGTTGTGCGGCACCGCGGACGAACAATTCGTCCGGATCGGCCTGACGGCACCTCGCCTGCGAAACCCAGGCGATCCGGGCTTCGCCCTCGCCTCGGTGGACCAGGTTGGCGGCTGGGGCGGAAGCGTTCATCTTGTCTGCGACAGTTCGTGTACCTGACACCAGCGATCCCTTCGTTCCAGCCATCTCCCCAGATGGCAGGCTTCGAACCTTCCGGTGTAGAACGCCGTTGCGATCTACGCCACATTGCGCCAGCCTGTGTTACCTGGATCGCACTGTGTGTCCAAGCTAGGTGGTCAGAGGGTATTAACGCAACAGTTTGCGAACCACTTTTTTGGGACGGCCGTGCCGTCTGACCCGCTTTCGGGCGCACCGCGGTATTTCTGCAGGCAAGCGCGATATGCCGGTGAGTCCCGCTCGCGGGAAGCCCGCCTCAACGAGATAGCTACTCTGTACCCATGCCGGAGCCGCCGACACGACCGCCCGCGCAGCCACCCCAAGCGGTCACCATCATCAAACTCGCATGGTGCTGCCTGCTGGCCAGCGTGTTGGTGGCCACGTTCATGTTCCCTGTCGTGGGTGGATTCGGCCTGATGTCCAACCGGGCCTCCGACGTGGTGGCCAACGGCTCGGCCGCCCTGGTGGACGGCGAGGTTCCGCAGGTCTCGACGATGGTCGACGCCAAGGGCAACACCATCGCGTGGCTGTATTCACAGCGCCGCTTCGAGGTGCCCAGCGATCAGATCGCCAACACCATGAAGCTCGCCCTGGTCTCGATCGAGGACAAGCGGTTCGCCGAGCACAACGGTGTGGACTGGCAGGGCACGCTCACTGGCCTGACCGGATACATGCGCGGCGACTCGGACACCCGCGGCGGTTCGACCATCGAGCAGCAGTACGTAAAGAACTACCAGCTGCTCGTCGTCGCCCAGACCGATGCCGAGCGCCGTGCCGCGATCGAGACCACACCGGCCCGCAAACTGCGTGAGATCCGGATGGCCCTGACGCTGGACAAGACGTTCACCAAGCCCGAGATCCTGACGCGCTACCTCAACCTGGTCTCGTTCGGCAACGGCGCGTTCGGCGTTCAGGACGCCGCACAGACCTATTTCGGTGTCAACGCCTCCGAGCTGAACTGGCAGCAGGCCGCCCTGCTCGCCGGCATGGTGCAGTCCACCAGCGCGCTCAATCCCTATACCAATCCCGACGGCGCCCTGGCCCGGCGGAACCTGGTGCTGGACACCATGATCGACAACATCCCTCAGGAGGCCGAGGCGCTGCGGGCCGCCAAGCAGCAGCCGCTGGGCATCCTGCCGCAACCCAACGAGCTGCCCCGCGGCTGCATCGCAGCCGGAGACCGGGCGTTCTTCTGCGATTACGCACTGGAGTATCTGGCCCGCGCCGGCCTGTCCAAGGAACAGGTCGCCAAGGGCGGTTATTTGATCAAGACCACGCTGGACCCGGATGTGCAGGGCTCGGTGAAGTCGGCGATCGACAGCATCGCCCGGCCGGATGCCCCCGGTGTCGCCAGCGTCATGAGCGTGATCAAGCCGGGTAAGGAATCTCATCCGGTCCTGGCGATGGGCAGCAATCGCACCTACGGCCTGAACACCGATGCCGGCGAGACCATGCAGCCGCAGCCGTTCTCGCTCGTCGGCGACGGCGCCGGGTCGATCTTCAAGATCTTCACCACGGCCGCGGCCATGGACATGGGGATGGGCATCAACACCCAGCTTCCGGTGCCCGGCTTCTTCCAGGCCAAGGGGCTGGGCAGCAGCGACACCCCGGGATGCCCGAAGGAAACCTGGTGCGTGAAGAACGCCGGCGGTTACCGGGGCTCGATGAGCGTCACCGATGCCCTGGCCACTTCGCCCAATACCGCCTTCGCCAAGCTCATCTCGCAGATCGGCGTGCAGCGGTCGGTCGACATGGCGGTCAAGCTGGGGCTGCGGTCCTACGCGTTGCCCGGCACCGCCCGCGACTACGACCCGGAGAGCAACGAGAGCCTCGCCGACTTCGTCAAGCGCCAGAACATCGGCTCGTTCACGCTGGGCCCCATCGAGGTCAACGCGCTCGAGTTGTCGAACGTGGCGGCCACGCTGGCCTCGGGCGGGACCTGGTGCCCGCCCAACCCGATCGGCCAGGTGCTCGACCGGCACGGCAATGAGGTGTCGGTGACCACCGAGACGTGCGAGCAGGCGGTGCCCGAAGGTCTGGCCAACACCCTGGCCAACGCGATGAGCAAGGACGACCAGGCCGGCGGTACCGCCTCCGGGTCGGCCGGTTCGGTGGGCTGGGATCTGCCGATGTCGGGCAAGACCGGCACCACCGAGGCGCACCGCTCGTCGGGCTTCCTGGGCTTCACCAACCAGTACGCGGCGGCCAACTACATCTATGACGATTCCACCACCCCCGGCGAGCTGTGCTCGTTCCCGCTGCGCCAGTGCGGGGACGGCGACCTGTTCGGCGGCAACGAGCCGGCCCGCACCTGGTTCACCGCGCTGAAGCCGATCGCCAACAACTTCGGGCCGGTCGCCCTGCCGCCGACCGATCCCCGCTATGTCGACGGCGGCCCCGGCTCAGTGGTGCCCACCGTGAACGGCCTGGACGAGACGGCCGCGCGCCAGCGGCTCAAGGAGTCCGGATTCCAGGTGGCCGACGGCGCCGCCTCGGTCAACAGCAGCTCGCGCTACGGCACCGTGGTCGGCACTTCGCCCGCCGGGCAGACGATTCCGGGCTCGATCATCACCATCCAGATCAGCAACGGGATCCCGCCGGCCCCGCCGCCGCCCCCGGTGGCGTTCCCGTTCCCGGGTGGCCCGCCGCCGGAGATCGGTCAGACAGTGGTCGAGATCCCCGGGCTGCCTCCGATCACCGTGCCGGTGCTCGGGCCTCCGCCACCCCCGTGACGGCCGGATCGCAGTAGGCTTGCCTGCATGTCAGTGAAGAAGGCAGCTGCCGTCACCGCCGGTTCGTTGGTTGCCGGGATCGGCTATGCGTCCCTCATCGAGCGCAATGCGTTCGTGCTGCGGGAAGCGACCATGCCGGTACTGGCCCCGGGCTCGTCGCCCCTGCGCGTGCTGCATCTCTCCGATCTCCACATGCGTCCCAACCAGCGCCGCAAGCAGGCCTGGCTGCGTGATCTGGCTCGCCTTGAGCCCGACCTGGTGGTCAACACCGGCGACAATCTGGCCCACCCGAAGGCCGTGCCTGCCGTCGTGCAGTCATTGAGTGACCTGCTTTCGGCACCCGGCCTGTTCGTGTTCGGCAGCAACGACTATTTCGCGCCGCGGCTGAAGAACCCGCTGAACTACGTCACCAACCCGCAGCACCGGACGCACGGTGAGCCGCTGCCGTGGCAAGACCTGCGCGCGGCCTTCACCGAGCGTGGCTGGCTCGACATGACCCACATCCGCCGCGACATCGAGGTGGCCGGGCTGCACATCTCGGTGGCCGGCGTCGACGATCCGCATCTCAAGCGCGACCGTTACGACACCATCGCCGGCCGGGCCAACGGAGCGGCCAACCTGACACTCGGCCTCACCCACTCCCCCGAACCTCGGGTGCTGGACCGCTTCGCGGCCGACGGCTATCAGCTGGTGCTGGCCGGGCATACCCACGGCGGGCAGCTGTGCCTGCCGTTCTACGGGGCCATCGTCACCAACTGCGAGCTGGACCGGTCCCGGGCCAAGGGCGCCTCGAAGTGGGGATCGCACATGCAGCTGCATGTGTCGGCGGGCATCGGCACGTCGCCGTTCGCGCCCGTGCGGTTCTGCTGCCGCCCCGAGGCCACTCTGCTGACGCTGGTCGCGGCGCCGACCGGAGGCGGGCACGTCGGGATCAGGGCCGGGCAATCCAGCCCGACCGTCTCGGCCCGGTGAGCGAACCTGGCTGTACCGCGTCGCGCCCCCGGCCCCGCCGGTGGGTCGACAATGCGGTGCGGCTGATCGAGGCCGATTCCAAGCGCAGCGCCGACACCCATCTGCTGCGTTATCCGCTGCCCGCCGGGTGGCGCGAGGAAGTGGATGTCGCGCTGTATCTCAAGGACGAGTCCACCCACATCACCGGCAGCCTCAAGCACCGGCTGGCCCGTTCCCTGTTCCTGTACGGGTTGTGCAACGGCTGGATCGGTGAGGGCACCACGATCATCGAGGCGTCCTCGGGGTCGACGGCGGTGTCCGAGGCCTACTTCGCGGCGCTGCTCGGTCTGCCGTTCATCGCGGTGGTGCCCGCCTCGACCAGCGGATCGAAGATCGCGCTGATCGAAGCCCAGGGTGGCCGTTGCCATTTCGTCGCCGAGTCGTCGCAGGTGTATGCCGAGGCGCACAGGTTGGCCGAGGAGACCGGCGGGCATTACCTGGACCAGTTCACCAACGCCGAGCGGGCCACGGACTGGCGCGGCAACAACAACATCGCCGAGTCGATCTATGAGCAGATGCGCCTGGAACCGCATCCGGTCCCGGAGTGGATCGTGGTGGGGGCAGGCACCGGCGGCACCAGCGCGACGATCGGCCGCTACATCCGCTACCGCAGGCATGCCACGCAGCTGTGTGTCGTCGACCCGGAGAATTCGGCGTTCTTCCCCGGCTACGCACAGGGCCGCGACGACGTCGTCACTGGTGCGTCCTCACGTATCGAGGGCATCGGCAGGCCGCGGGTGGAGCCGTCGTTTCTGCCCGGGGTCGTCGATCGCATGATCGCCGTGCCCGACAGCGGGTCGGTGGCCGCGGCACACCACGCGAGCCGGGTGCTGGGTCGCCGGGTCGGGCCGTCGACGGGAACCAATCTTTGGGGCGCGTTCCAGCTGCTGGCCGAGATGGTCGCGCACGGCCGCAGCGGGTCGGTGGTGACCCTGCTGGCCGACAGCGGCGACCGCTACGCGGACACCTACTTCGATGCGGACTGGCTCAGCGCCCAGGGGCTGGACACCTCGGAGTCCTCCGAGGTGCTCTCGGAGTTCGAGCGGTCGGGCAGCTGGTCCTGATCGGTCTCGGCCGTCAGGAACAGCCACAACGCTGCCAGGGCGAAGAACCCCAGGTAGATGAAGGCGCCCAAGACGGTCATGAGTACTCCAGTCGATTCCGGTGATGTCATTGTGTAGAACACCACCGACACGCCTATTGCTTCCCGTTCCCGGGCAGTGACGTACGCCGCGGGGACCGTTTGGCTTTCGAGGTACCCGGTGCGATAGGCTGTCGAAGCTTCACGCGGGGTGTGGCGCAGCTTGGTAGCGCGCTTCGTTCGGGACGAAGAGGTCGTGGGTTCGAATCCCGCCACCCCGACTCGTGGGTTCACAGGTGAGAGGCCCTGACTGGATATCCAGTTCGGGGCCTTCTTGCTTGCGGCTTCCTTGGACGCCTGCTGCACCGGAAAGGTGTGGCGTCGACTCTCTCTTTAGGATCTGGGGTGAGACCCGACGCGCGACCCAGCATCTCAGACCGCGCAGATCTGAGGATTGCATGGCTGTTCCCGCCTCCAAAGGCGAGCTCCTCTCCGCGATCGAGAAGACCTTCACACAGCTCAGCGGCGACCTCGACCGAGTTCCACCCGAGGCCGCCCGAGAGCCTGTCCTAGAGGGGCACGTCAAGAGCACCATGATGAGTCCCGCGGACTTGGTGGCTTATTTGATCGGCTGGAATCAGCAAGTCCTCACCTGGCATCGTTGCCGCGCTGCGGGATTGCCCGACCAGCTCCCCGCCCCCGGAATCAAATGGAACGAACTCGGACTGCTCGCCCAGCGCTACTACGCCGAACACCAAAATGACAGCTGGGACAGCCTGCGCACTCAACTCGTTGACGCGAAGAACCGGATCGTCACGCTGATTCAGAGCTACTCCAACGACGATCTCTACGGCGAACCCTGGTATGGCAAATGGACCATGGGCCGCATGATCTCGTTCAACACCTCATCGCCGTACACCAATGCCCGCGGCCGCATCAGAGCCTGGCTCGCCACCCTCTGACATCGGACAGGCGTTTACCTGATCAGAACCAGCGGGCGTGCATCTGTTCCAGGAACTGCCGGGTCACCGGATACCCCGAGCGGTCGGCGATAACGCTGTCGATTCCGCATCGGGGACACAGGGCCGTCCGGCCACCGTCGGTCCAGTCGGCAATCTCACTGGGCGGATAGATAGCCAGGCAGTAGAAGCATCCACACCCGGCCGAATCGGCGAGTAACGCACTGTTGCGGCTGCTGTGCCGGTGAGCGTCGTCAACGTCACTCATGCGGATGGCCCTTCTTCCCGTGGCCCTTGCCATTCCCATGGCCGTTGCCGATCCCGGGACCCTGGTCCCCCTCGTCCTCGGGCACCGTCGGCGTGAACGTCGGGATGCTCGTCGCGGCAGGCACGGTCGGCTCGACAGAAGTGGTCACCGGCGTGACCGGCGCGCGCTGCGGCGGCGGGTCGGCGATCAGCAGGATGGCCGCGAGGATGACGCCTGCCAGAAGAGCCTTGAGCTCCTTGTCCTCACTCGGCCGCGGCCAGAATGGTCACCGCGGCGCATCCGGTGCCGAACAGCAGGTCAATGCACTGTTCGGCCAGGGTCGCGCGCCCAACGGGACCATCGAGCGAGCCATTGCGTTCGCCAAAGCTCAGCTGGGTGAGCCGTATCGTCTGGGCGCGAATGGTCCTGATGTCTGGGACTGCTCGTCGTTGGTCCAAAAGGCCTATGCGAGTGCGGGGGTTTCGTTGCCGCGCACGACATATGAGCAGATTGGTGTTGGTATGCCGGTGTCGCGCAGCGATATACGAGCCGGGGACATCATCCTGCAGAATTTCTCGGCGCCCGGCGTTCCTGAGCATGTGGCGCTGGCCGTATCGCCGACGATGCAGATTGAAGCGCCGAATTCGCGCGAGGTAGTGAAGTACTCGCCGATACCCTCGGGCCCCATCGTGGTCAAGCGGGTCGCCTGACACCGATCAGCCTCGGTCACTGGGCGCAGTGATCGGGCGGGATTCGATGGATTTTGGTGTGGTTGAGGGTGCTGGCCACCGTTAGTTTGGGGATACGCGATTGCGTTCGCCTGGGGCGGACGGGGAGGTAGACGGGGTGGCTGAGCAGCAAGAACCGGATCAGAACGCGACTTCAGGTGGGTCGCGGTGGCGGGGCCGCGGGCTGGGCTATGCAACTCGGGTGCAGGTGACCGCGCACCAGTTCAATGCGCGGCGTGCCGTCACGGCATTGACCCGCTGGTATGTCGGTATGGAGTCCGATCAGCATCGCAGGCAGTCGATGGCTCATCTGGCCGGTGCGACCGTCGTGGTGGTGATCTGCCTGGGTGCCTTGTTTTGGTCGTTTCTGCGGCCGGCGGGATCGGCGGGGCAGTCCAAGATCATTGCCGACCAGAACACGAACGCGCTGTATGTGCGGGTCGGCGACACCTTGCGTCCTGTTCTGAATCTGGCGTCGGCGCGGTTGATCGCGGGATCTGCGGACAACCCTGTGCGGGTCCGCAACAGTGAGATCGAGTCGCGGCCGCGGGGAACACTGGTGGGTATCCCCGGCGCACCGGACCAGCTGGCTGTGACCTCGCCGCCCAAATCGTCGTGGCTGGTGTGCGATGCGGTCACGAAGGCGTTCGGCGCCGGCGCCCCAGAGCCGGTGACGGTGACCGTGATTGACGGTCAGCCTGACCTATCTGACCGCCGGCGGGTGCTCGACCCGCAGGATGCGGTGCTGCTGCGCTATGACGACGGTGTGTGGCTGATCCGCGACGGCCGCCGCTCCAAGGTTGACCCGGCCCAGCGCCCAGTCCTGCTGGCGCTGGGGGTGAGCGCCGACAACATCTCCTCGGCGCGGCCGATGAGCAAAGCGTTGTTCGATGCGATCCCGGTCGGATCGGCTCTGTCGGTGCCGATGATTCCCAAACTCGGTGAGCCAGCGGGCTTTCCGAAGGCCCCGGGCCCGGTGGGAACGGTGGTGTCGACTCCGCAGGTCGGCGGTGACCTCACGTACTCGGTGGTGCTGGCCAACGGAATGCAGACCGTCTCGCCGGTGGTGGCGCAGATCTTGCAGAACGCGAACGGAACGGGCGCGGGGATGCCGGTCCTGGCCGGCCCCGCGCTCGCTGACCTTCCTGTCACCGACAGCTTGGATGTCTCGGCCTATCCGGATCAACGGTTGCGGCTGGTGGACACCGAGGCGAACCCGGCTACGTGTTGGTGGTGGCAGAAGACGATCGGGGAGGGCCGTGCGCAGACGTCGCTGGTGTCGGGCCCGACGGTGCCGATCGCGGCCGACAAAGTGGACAGGGTCGTGGCCAGAGCCAAGCCTGATCCGTCCGGCGCATTGGCCGACAAGGTGTACTTCGGGCCGGATGCGGCGAACTACGTGGCCTCCACGGGCAACGATCCCGCCGCGGCAACCGTGGAAACGCAGTGGTTCATCTCGGAGTGGGGTGCCCGTTTCGGGGTGCCCCGCGATCAGGAGACAGAGCGCGCGCTGGGATTTGGCACAGCGACCATCCCGGCTCCGTGGGTGGTTCTCAAGTTGTTGACGCTGGGCCCGGTGTTGTCGAAAGCGGATGCGGCGGTAACCCATGACATTTTGCCGACAGATCAGCAGCCAGGGGAATTGAGGCAGCCGAAGTGAAAAAGAGTTTTGGTCGCGAAACGGTTCTTGAGGCCCCGCGCAAAATCACGCCCAGGCAGATCAATCTGCTCGCTCCGTTGAAAGTACCTGTGCCCGAGGGCAAGCCGTGGTGGCTGGTCGTGGTGGCCATCGGCGTCATCGGCTTGGTCGGTGGCATCGTGGTGGTCTCGTTCGCTAGCGGTGCAAGAACCTTCAACGGGGTAGGTGCGCTGTTTCCGATCATGATGGTCGGCGGCATCATCGCGATGCTGTTCGGTAGCCGGTTCGGCGGGGGCAACCAGATGTCGCGAGGCAAGATGGATGCCCTACGCGCCCAGTTCATGGTGAAACTTGATGACCTGCGGCGCGACTCGGACCGGGCCGCAGATGATCTGGATGAGAACTTCCGCTGGTATCACCCGCCGACGTCGACGTTGGAAGCCGCACTCGGTGGACGCAGGATGTGGGAACGCAGCCCGGCCGGCCGCGATACCTGGTTCGGCGTCATTCGGGTGGGTGTGGGTATGACGTCGTTGAAGCAGGCGCAAGCGGTGTCCTTCGCCGAGCCGGCCGACATGCCCACCGATATCGAGATGGAGCCCGCGACCGGGGTTGCGCTGCAGGAGTTCGTTCGCGCCCAGCAGGTCACCTATGGAACACCGGCGTTGATTTCACTGCTCGTCGAGCCGGGTTGGCGGCTGGATGGCGATCGTGAGCGCGCGCTGGCGTTGATGCGGGCCATTGTGTGCCAGATGGTGTTCTCTCATGGGCCCGATCACCTGCAGCTGATCGCTGTCACCGATGACGTCGAGGAGTGGGATTGGCTCAAGTGGCTTCCCCATGTCGCCGACAACCGCGTCCAGGACGCCGCCGGCGGGTTGCGGATGGTCTACCCGTCGGTGCGGGACTTCTACGATGCGCAATACGGTGCTGTTCTGCAGGGCCGCGACCGGTTCAATCCGCGCCACGGCGCGGCCAAAGATCAGATCCAGCCGCTTCCGCACACGGTGATCATCAGCGACGTGTCCGATGGGTCCACGTGGAGCTCGTTGATCAACCCTGATGGTGTCGCGGGTGTCACGGTATTCGACCTACGCGGCGTGGTGCCCACGAGCGCAAATCCGCAGCGGCTGCTGCGGGTGAGTCCGACCGGCGATGTCGACGCGGTCCCGCGCGATCTCAACACCTTCGCCCCCGAACTCGACAACGAGCCGACATTCTTCGCCCGCGCCGACCAGATGAACCGGGAAGAGGCAGAGAATTTCGCGCTTGGCATGGCGCGGCAGCGGCTCTCTCAGGCGTACGAAATGATCGATGTCGCTGAGGATCCGAGCAACGGGCCGGCTCGCGACATCCTCAGCTACTACGACATTGATGACCCCGCGAACATCAACTTCAACGCGTTGTGGGGTTCGCGCAGAGACATCTTGTCCGAGGACCGGATGATCGCTCCGTATGGCACGCGAGCAGACACCGGGGAGCTGCTGACACTCGACATCAAGGAGACTGCCGCCGGCCCACACGGAATCATGGTCGGCACAACAGGGTCCGGCAAGACCGAGGGCCTGAAAACGTTCCTGCTCAGTTTGATTCTGGGTCACTCGCCGGAGATCTTGCAGCTGGTTCTGGCTGACTTCAAGGGCGGGGCTGGTGTGAAACCGTTTTTCGGTGCACCTCACGTGTCATGTGTGATGACCGACCTTGAAGATGACCAAACGCAGCTGGGCCGGTTCGTAGACGCCCTGTTCGGCGAGATCGCCCGACGCAAGAAGATGTGCGATGACATCAATGCCGGAGATGCGGAGGACTACAACCGCCGTCGAGCCGACGCGGCCCGCAACCCTAACGGTCCTCAGCTGGATCCGATGCCTCGATTGTTCGTTGTGGTCGACGAGTTCACCGAGGGCTTCAAGATGGACCCGAACTTGCCGGTCATCTTCGACCAGATCGTGCGCCAGGGCCGCTCGCTGTGGGTCCATCTTCTGCTGGCCAGCCAGGAAGTGGACTCCCGAGCTGACAAGCTGACGACCAACATTCGGTATCGGCTGGCTCTGCGAACCGACTCAACGGCCAGTGCAGCTGCGTCCGGAGTGCCGGCGTCGGCGAACCTGCCGAACAAGAAGGGACTGGGCTATCTGCGTGTCGGGCTGACGGACGATCTGACCAAGATTCAGTTCGAGTACATGTGGCGCGACTACCGCAAACCCGGCGCGGTCAAGGATGACGACGGCGATACCGATCTGTCGACGAGCTCGCTGGAATACTTTGAGCCGCAGCTGTTCACGGTGGCACCGATCATTGTCGACGAGCCCGCCGTGGACGAGGGTACGGCGCAGCTCGTCGAGACCGACATCCCGCCGTCGTCCTCTTCCGACGACGACAGCGCTATTCGTAAGCCCAAGGTCGGTGAAGTCATCATCGACCAGCTCCGCGCGATTCCGTTCGAACCCCATCGGTTGTTCGGTCCGCCGTTGGACAAGCCGAGCACGATCGACGAGGTCGTCGAGATGTATCTGGGCCGACCGTGGGACGAGCGCTACGCTGCCCAGCCCGACCTGGTGTTTCCGATCGGCGTCGTCGACAGACCGTTCAAGCAGGACCAGCAACCCCTATTGGCAGATGGCACAGGCAATTTGATGGTGCTGGGTGGACAGAGCTCAGGTAAGACCACCACGCTGGTGGACCTCATCTGCGCCGCGGCGATGACGCATACGCCAGAACAGGTGCAGTTCTACGTTCTGGCCTTGTCGGGCACCTCCCTGGCGGCGAGCGTGCGCGACTTCCCGCACGTGGGCCGGGTCGCGACCATGCTGGAAGAAGACGCCATTCGACGGACTGTGGCAGAACTTCTGGAGCTGCTTACCGTGCGTCGTCGCGGATTCCTCGAGTGGGGTGTGACCTCGATGGAGGAGTTCCGCAACCGCAAAGCCGCTGTGCGCCGGCAAGCGGGGGAGCAGGCCTCCGACGATCCGGTGGCCCAGGACCGGTTCGGCGATGTCTATTTGGTCATCGACAACTTCGCAGCCCTGACCGATCAGGCGTCGACATTCCGCGGCAAAGAGGTTCTCGTCGACGAGATCAACAAGTTGATCCGCGAAGGTGGCAGCTTCGGCATCCACGTGGTGGTGGCGGTGAGCAAGCCCCAGGAGTTGTCGCCCCAGATGCGTGACTTGTTCAACGAGGGTCGTATCGAGTTGAAGGCTGACGAGACGAACGTGCGGCTGGTGAAGTCCTCGGAAGCCAAGAAGGTTCCCAGTAACCGCCCGGGCCGCGGCATGGTTCAGCAGAACTATCTGCGAGAGGGGTGGGATGTGGTCGGCCTGCACACCATGATGGCGCGCCCAGCGTTGCGCGGAACTGGAGAGCGGGTGTTCGAAGCACAGAGCGTGGTGGCGAGGGTGTCCCAGCTGGCCGAGGGTTACCGGCCTGCCCCGCGTGTGCGCCAGCTTCCCAATCGCGTCGAGCTCGCGCAGCTGCGCAAGTCCGCCGCATCTCATAACCATGCTGGTGCGGTGTGGGCGGTCAACGAGTTCTCGCTGCCAGTGGGGTTGGATAACGCTCGCTCGCCGTTCCTGGTGGTCACGGGCAGCCGGCAATGTGGTCGCACGACGACATGTGCGGCGATCATGTCCGAGATCGGCCGGGTTTATGCGCCCGGTTCATCGAAAGCGGTGCGGGCTGCTGACGACACCCGGCCGTCGGCGCAGGTCTGGTTGATCAGTCCGAGTCGTGAGCTGCTGCGGGTGCTCGATGACAGCTATGTGGAGGTCTTCTCCTACCGCACCGACACCACTGGACAGCTGGCCGAACGTCTCAGCACGGTTTTGGCTGACCGGCTCCCGCAGGCTGACCTGGCGATGGATGCCACGTTCGAGAAGTCTTGGACGGGCCCGGAGATCTTCCTGGTGATCGACGATGCCGAGCGCCTGCCGGCGGGTTACAACCACGTGTTCACGCCGTTGATGGAGGCGGCGAACGCCGCCGAAGATGTCGGACTTCACATCATCTACAGCCGTCAATTCGGTGGCTGGATGAGCGTGGCGGGACGCGATCCCCTGCTAGCAACAATGATGCAAGCAAACGCAGATTTGCTGGTGATGGATTCCGATTCGGACGAAGGGTTCGTCCGCGGAAGGTGGAAAGGTCATCCGATGCCTCAAGGGCGCGGATTCTTGATGGGTACCGGCGGATCGGGATCATACGTGCAGGTGGGATGGGTTCCGGTGGGTACTGAGAATGGTTGATTTTGGCTACGGCGCAACCTGCAGACCGCCGTTATGCTGAGTCTCACATCGTGACGTCGGGAGGAAATTCATGTTTGTCAACACCAGTCCGGCAGCAATGCTGGCAACCGCCGGAGAACTGCAGGGACTCGGCTCGACCATGACGGCAGCCAATGGCGCCGTCGCCGCTCCGACCACCGGTGTTCTCCCGCCGGCGGCCGATCCCACCTCGGCGCTGCTTGCGCTGTCGTTCGCCACTCATGGCGGGGTGTACCAGGCGGCAGGTGGGGTGGCGACGGCGGTCAATGAGATGTTCGTGACCACGATGGGTGTGGGGGCCGGCAGCTATGAAGCCACCGAGGCCCTCAACGTTCTTGCGTCGATGTAGCAGCGGCGAACCTTCGATCTGACTAGCAGATGACTGATTACGGTGGTCTTCCTCCGGAGATCAACTCCGGCCGGATGTATGCCGGACCTGGTTCGGGCGCGATGGTCGCGGCCGCGACGGCCTGGCACACTCTGGCCGCGGAGCTGGGCAGTGTCGGCGCGGCTTATCAGGCTGTCGTCGATGCCCTGCTGACCACCTCCTGGCAGGGACCGTCGTCACTGTCGATGGCGACCGCGGCCGCACCGTACGTGACGTGGATCTTGGCCACCGCGGCACAGTCAGAGGCGGCAGGTCTGGCCGCAACTCAGGCCGCCGCGGTGTTCGAAACCGCCCGGGCAGGAGTGGTTCCACCAGCGGCGATCGAAGCCAACCGCAATGCCCTGCAGACCCTCATCGCCACCAACTTCATGGGCGTGAATAGCGGCGCGATCGCGGCCACCATCGCGGCATACGACGAGATGTGGGTGCAGGACGCCACGGTCCTCTACGGATATTCCGCGGACGCCGCGGGGGTGTCTAGTGGTCTGGCGGCGACGCCGTTCATCCCACCGCCTCCGAACACCAACCCGGCGGGCCTGGCCGCGCAGGGCTTGGCGGTCACAGAGGCGGGCGGGAAGGCGGCCGGCAACGCCAGCGAGAAAGTCGCCAACGCGAGCCTGCAAACCACCTCGATGCCAGGCAACATGGATGCCCAGTCCATGCTGTCCATGGGCCCACAGTTCATGAGCATGATTCCGCAAGCGCTGCAAGGGCTTTCCCAACCTGCGACCGCACCGCTGCAGAGCATGGGCCAGTTTCAATCGCTGCTGAGCCCGCTCATGGGGGCGATGAACAACCCCGGCTTGACCAGCGCCGTCAACGCCTCAGGCATCACCGCCGCGCCTACGGGCGCCCTTTCGGCGCTCAGCGGCGGGGGTGGGGGCCTGGTCAGCGGGGGCGCGGGTCCGGTGTCAGCGGCCCTTGGGCGCGGCGGCAGCATCGGTGGGCTGTCGGTGCCGGCGACGTGGGCGGCCGGCACCCAGAACGGTGCGACGACGAACACCACGGTGGTACCAGCGTCGGCGACCACACCGACCGGCGCGGTGCCAGCATCCGGGAGTACCGGCATGGCCGGCGCCCCGGTGGGTGCGATGGGAGGCCGTGACGGCCAGGGGGACGGCGGGCAGCCCCGCTACGGGTCGGTGGTACGGGTTCTGCCGGATCCGCGATGACGAGCAGGCAAACTCGATCCTATGTGATTGACACAAAGAGGGGGTCAAAGATTTTTCCAACCAATTTCTTTTGACCGTTGCAGTGGCATATCCCGCCACTAGACTTCGAATTGCGGACAGCAAACACGAATTTGAACTGCCATTTCCGACAAGGAGATACACATGAGCACGGTGGCAAACTTCCTCAGCGATCCCGCGGCGATGCGCGACTACGCCGGCCGGTTCCACGGAAACTCCCAGACGATCGACGCCGAGTCGAAGAAGGCCTGGGCTTCGGCGACCGGTATCGCCGGCGCAGGCTGGACGGGCAACGCCAATACGACGTCGACGGGGACGCTCGAAGAAATGATGCGGGCATTCCGCAACATCGTCGACATGACGCAGGGCGTCAGCGACAAGCTCAATCGCAGCGCCGACGAGTACGAACAGCGCGAGCACGAGTCGACGCAGATTCTGTCGAGCTAACGACAACCCGGCATCCCTGAGGAGAAATCAACCATGTCACAACCGATGAAGTACGGATTCGAAGATGTCGACCATCACGGCATGACCCTGGCCGCCCAGGCCGGGCAGTTGGAGGCGGTGCATCAGGCCATCCTGCGTGACGTCGAAGCGTCCGCGGAATTCTGGGGCGGCGCGGGCAGCAACGCCTACCAACAGTTCGTCACCGAGTTGGGCCGCAACTTCCAGACCATCTACCAGTCGCTGAGCGAGCACGGAAACAAGGTGCGCACAGCCGGCAACAACATGGCGCACACCGACAGCGCCGTCGGCGGTTCGTGGATCTAGGCCCACGCCCAACGACTCATCGCGGCGAGAAGCGGCGGCACCCTGCGACACGGGTGCCGCCGCTTTGCCGTATTAACGACATCGAGAAACGAGAGCAACAATGAGCGCGACACGCGAGTCTGCGGCCGACGTGACCGTCAACATGCCAGCCCTGTGGGTGCTGCAAGCGATGCTCGGAATCCCACGTCTGGCACCGGAATTGGAGGCGTGGCCCTACGGCGCCGCCCGCAGCGACGAGTGGCTCAACGGCCATCCCGCGGTCGAAGGCCTACGCGAGCAAGGCATGGTCGGCCCTGACGGACGTGTCATCGAATCACTGGCCCGGCGGCTTCGCGTTCTGGCAGTTCCCGACGTCGAGGTGGCAGTTCAGGTGGGCCCGGGCGCGCGGCAACAGTCCATTCCCGATCTCGACGATCCGAGCACATGGCGATCGATCCCGGACGGGGAGTTGAGGGTGGTGCTCGCTCGACAGGACGGACACTGGGTGTCGGCCGTTCGCGCTGGCGACGACGTGACGATCGACGACGTCGACGGCGGCGGTGATGCTCGATGGCTGGTCGGCCTGGTCGTCGGCCTGCTCGACACTGTGCATCCTTGTGGCCCGTCACGGATGACCGCGATCAATGTGCCGTTGGAGGAGATCCTGACGGCCGCCGCCGAACGAGCCGGGCTTGAAGCGGATTCGCCGCAGCGTGACACCGCGTTGCGCACCATGGGCGTGCGGGCGGCCGACCTCGCCGAGCTCGGCGAGCTCATGGATGCGCCGGCGGCCGAGGCGGTGCTGTATGCGCGGGCCTACGACGAAGCGGCAGTACACACCAGTTCCTCCACGCTGGACGTCCGCGACAGCGATGCTGGCAGGGTTGTGCTCTATCAGTTGCCCTCGGTCCGCGGGGCTGCGCAGGAATGGATGACGATCGCCCCGGGCAGCGCAGCCCAGATCGAGCAGGGGGTGAAGACGGTGCTGACAGGGGTGGGGGTTCGGTCATGGGAGACGCATCGCCGCGCATGACATGCGATCCGATAACAGCTGGTCATGGTGGACAAAGCACGATCGGGCAAATGGATCACGGAAAGTCACGGTTGACCGTCGCTAACCGGTATTTGCGGGCCATAGGATTGGTGCAGAGCCCGTCACAGTGAGCAATTGGGGTGGATTAAGAAATGGACAACCAGGATTTCGCAACGCGCTATTTCAGCGATCAAGCCGGTAGCAGCGACAGCGCGGACGAGGCGGCCGAGGGGAAGAAGGATCCGTTGACCGAACCCGCACTGCCTCCCGAGCCCGAGGTCAGCGAGCCCAGTCGGCCCGTTGTCGACGACCCGACGATCGTCGGCCCGATGCCTGCCGAGGTCGCTGAGGTGATCGCGCGGCACGCGGCTCAACCAGACGCGGCCCGACGAGCCGACCAACGGCAGAACGATGCTCCAGCGAGCCGGCATCTACCAGCGCCATCTGCCAATGCCGAGGCTGCCCAGTGGCAGTACCAGCAGCCCCCGGTGCAATATCAGCATCCGGGCCAGCACCAGCCCGTCAACGGGCAGCAGCCACAGGCGAATCAGAGCTCCCAGACCGGGCAACAGTGGCACGCACGACAGCCGTACCCCGATGCCCACGGTGTTGCGGTCTCACGGCCCGGAACCGACAGTGAATCCTCATCGCCGCTGCAGATCGCGAGTTGGGCGGCGGCCAGTGACGGATCACTGACGCCGGCCTGGGCCACCGAGGCAACCCGTCATCTTCGTCACGACGATCTGGTCAAGACCCGCCGGATACCACCCGAGGAAGGCTGGCGGCACGCGGTGTACGTCGGCAGCGGGCACGTAGTGAACCTCGGAGCGGGTCCGGCCGAACGCCTGCAGCTGGAGCGCCAAGCCCAGATCGCAGGCAACATTCCGGGCAACTACCAAGTCGCGGTGCTCTCGATCAAGGGCGGTGTCGGCAAGACACGCACGACGGCGGGGATCGGCACGGTGTTCGCGACGTACCGCAATGAGCCAGTCATCGCCATCGATGCCAATCCGACCTACGGGGCGCTCGGCCGCGTCGTCGATCCCCGCGCCACCTCGACCATCCGCGAGTACTTCGCCGACGGCGAGGAGATCGCGAAGCGCAACTACACCGACACCTATCCGCAGTCGCGCGCACGCACAGGCCAGAACCCGCAGGGCCTGGAAGTTCTTGCCGGAAACCAGAATGTAGCCAACCCGTTGGGGTTGACCTCGGACATGTTCAACACGACGCTCGCTCGTACACGCCGGTTCTATCAGCTGGCGTTGATCGACTGCGGCGCCAATGTCGAGCACCAGGTGATGCCCGCGGTGTTGCGTGCGGCCAACGCATTGGTGATCGTCGGAACGGCGAACTTCGACGGTGCCGCGGCAGCCGAACAGACCATCGACTGGCTCACCGCCAGGGGTAAGCATGACCTGCTCCGCCGGTCGGTGGTCGTGCTCAACGACGTATACGACTGCGCGGAAAAGAAATTCGTCACCGCCGTCACTCACTCGCTGGAACAGCGGGTCGGTGCGGTGAAGTTCGTTCCGTTCGACGAGCACCTTCGCGACGGGGCGGTCCTGGACTTCGATGCCCTACGCAAGCCAACTCGGTTGGCCTACACCGAAATTGCCGCATGGGTGGCGGAAGGCTTTCCCACTCCCGGTGGGGTGAGCCCCCGATGACGGCTGTGCAGCCACACGTAAGCGGGGTGGCGGCCGACCCGTCGCCTTCGGCCAACCGGGTCCAGGTGGCGTTGATGGTCGCCGACGTTCAGTTCGGGGTCGTGCTCGATGCGGTGGCCCCGGTGTCGCGACACATGTCGGCCCTAGTCGATCTGTCCAACCAGCGACTCGACCAGATCGGACGTCCCAAGCTGCAACCGGCCGGCGCGACCGACGGCAAAGGAAAGGTCGTGCGGGGCCGGTGGGCGCTGTGCTGGGTTGACGGCACCATGCTGCGGCCGTCGCGTTCACTGGCCGAGCAAGGCGTGGTCGACGGCACCAAACTGTGGCTGCAGTTCGTCGACGACACCGAATCCCGCACCCCGGTTATCGAGAATGTGACCACGGCCGCGGCGACCGAGCTGCGCCGCAACCGGCAGAAGATCACCCCGGGCCTGGCCGCCCGCATCGGTGTTGGGTTGCTGTCGGCGAGCGTGTTCGTGGTGCTGGCCGTGCTGGCGCGCTGGCGCTACGGCCACGACGGGTTTGTGCCGGCCGCGGCAGCGGCCATGGTTGCGCTGGCGCTCCTGGTGTCCGCAACCGTGCTGGCGATGCGGGCCGGGGTGACGCGGCGGGCGCTCGTCGAAGACGACTCGTCGGATCGGCACGCGTGGTCGGAATGGCAGACCGAGGTCGCCGTGGCCGACACGTTACGGCTCACTGGCTGTGCTGCTGCAGCTGTCGCGGCTGCTCTGGTGGTGCCCGGTCCGCTTGGGGCTCCTCACGGTGCGCTGGGGGCCACGGTGGCGCTGGCCGCCGCAGCACTGACGTTGCGGTACACGGGCCGTCACATCTCGTTGTGCACGGCGGTGATCGTTCTTGGGCTGGTGGCGTTGGTGACCGGGGCGGTGCGGATGCTGTTGGTGACATCGGCTCCGGTGCTGCTGGCCAGTGTGCTTCTGGTGGCCATGGTCGGGATGAAAGTCACCCCGGGCCTGGCCCGTATTGCTGGCAAGATCCGGTTGCCGGTCATGCCGCCTCCAGGCCGGCCGTGGGTGTTTGAGACTCGGCCGTATCTGCCCAGTGAGGTCGTGGTGGTCGTGGGGGGCCGTCCGGTGCTGGAAGGCCCGGAGTCGGTACAGCAGGTGGCGCGCAACACCGAACGGTCCCGGGTCTACATCACGGGCATGTTGATGGCCTTCAGCATTCTTCTGGTGATCGCTTGCCTGGGGCTATGCGATCCACAGGCTCCCCGGCGGTGGCTGATGGTGGCGCTGGCCGGTGTAGTGGCCGCTGCGGTGCTGCTTCACGGCCGGTCCTACACCGATCGGTGGCAGTCGTCGATCCTCGCAGTGACCGCCGTGACAATCATCGTGGTGGTGGCGCTGCGCTACGTCTTGCAGCTGTGGTCGCTTCCCGCACTGCTCGTCGGATGCGGGCTGATCGTGGCGCTTCCGACCGTCGGCCTGATCGCCGCCGTGATTGTCCCGCGCAGCACCTACACGCCGGTGTTCGAACAGTTCGTGGAATGGATTGAGTACCTCCTGCTGGCGGCGGTGTGGCCGCTGGCGTTCTGGGCGATGGAAGTGTTCTCTGCGATCAGGTACCGCTCATGAACCGCCTTCTGGCGCCGATGGTTTCAGCCGTCGCCGCGATGAGTTTGGTGGCCACCTCCACGCTGTGGGGTGCGCCGACCGCCTGGGCGATCGAACCGCCCAGCGTCGACCCGGGCGCGTTGCCGCCTGACGGTCCGCCCGGGCCGCCAGAACCGATGCGCCAGGGCGCCTACTGCACCCGTGTGGCCACGCTTCCCGACACCGACTACAGGGTGCAGCCGCGTTACATGGACATGCTCAATCTGCCCGAGGCGTGGCGGTGGGGGCGCGGCGCCGGCGTCAAGGTCGCCGTGATCGACACCGGCGTCAGCCCACATCCTCGCCTGCCCAACCTCATCGGCGGGGGCGACTACGTCATGGAGGGCGGTGACGGTCTGTCGGACTGCGATGCGCACGGCACGTGGGTGGCATCGCTGATCGCCGCGGCACCGATGGACGGCAAGACCCCCTTGCCGCCGCCGCGCCAGCCCCGCCGGCCGGACACGGTTCCGACGAGCGAAGCGCCGCCGCCGCCACCGCCGCCGCAAACGGTGATCGTGCAAGTCCCATCACCACCACCTCCGCCGCCGCCGGCGCCTGCTGGCCCGCCCCCGCCAGGGGAACCGGGTATCGCGCCGTCTGCCTGGCAGCCGACAGGCACGACCCTGCGGGTGCAAGCGGTGAGCAACCGATTCAACATCCCGCAAGAACCGGTCGACGATATCGAGGTGCCGGCCGAGCCAGCCCCGCCGCCGCCACCACCACTGCCGCCGGCCGACGGATTCTCCGGTGTGGCACCGGATGTGGAGCTCATCTCGATCCGGCAGTCCTCAAAAGCGTTCAGCCCCAAGGATGCATTCAGCGGCGATCAGGATCCGGCCACGCGGAAGAAGGCCGGCGACATCCAGACGATGGCTCGCGCGGTCCGTCACGCCGCGGACATGGGCGCCCAGGTGATCAACATCAGTGCGGTGTCGTGCATGAACGCGTTGAATGTGATCGACCAGGGTGCGCTGGGTGCCGCCCTGCGCTACGCCGCGGTGGAGAAGAACGCGGTGATTGTGGCCGCTGCCGGCAATACCGGGTCGGGTGGCAACACTGACTGCGAGCAGAACCCGCAGTACAACCCGATGACACCGGATGATCCGCGCAACTGGGGCCAGGTCAAGACCGTGGTGACGCCGGCGTGGTTCGACCAGTACGTCCTGACGGTCGGGGCGGTGGACTCCGCGGGCAATCCGTTGACCGATCTCAGCGTCGCGGGCCCGTGGGTGGGTCTCGCCGCTCCCGGCACCGACGTTGTCAGCCTCTCGCCCCGCGACGACGGGCTGATCAACGCCACGGAAGGCCGCGACAACGCCATGGTGGCGCCGGCCGGCACGTCGTTCTCCGCGGCGATCGTGTCCGGTGTCGCGGCGCTGGTGCGAGCCAAATTCCCGGAGCTCACAGCTCATCAGGTGATCAATCGGCTCATCAGTACGGCTCGGCCGCCGGCCCGCGGCGTCGACAACCAGGTCGGTCACGGCATCGTCGATCCGGTCGCCGCACTGACGTGGGACTTGAAGGATCCGGGCGCTCGCGTTGGGCCGGAACGTCTTTCGTCGCCACTGTTCATCCCGCCTGCTCCGCCACCGCGGAACATGACACCGGTGTGGGTCGCTCTCGGCGGGATCGGTGGCGTGCTCGCACTGTGCGTGATCACTGTGGGGTTGACCGCGATGCGATCGAGGAGGGTCCGATGAAGCCGATGTTCGCACTCGGTGTGCGGGCGAGCTGGGCGCGGCTGGCCGTGGCGTTCCTCGCCGCTGTAGTGGTTCTGGCAGGGGTCTCCTCGACCCTGGCCGGTCCGGCCGCGGTGTGGGTGTCGATCGGGGTCGCCGTGGTGGTGGTCGCCGCTGTCCTGCTGACGTGGCGTCACGAGCATGTGTTGACCCTGGTCGGTCGTCTCCTGCGGCGACGGCCGGCGACGGGGTTGCTGGCGGTGACTGAGGCCGCTGATCACACGACGCAGTGGCCTCCGACGTCGGCGGCGGTGCGTGCCCACGGCGCAGAGCTGATCGCGGTGGTTGCGGTGGACGGGCGCTCACACACTCCGTCGGTGCTTGACCACAACCGCGTGCAATCACCGGCCAGTCTGCCGATCGCGGTTGTCGCCGAGGCCCTGCGGCAGTTCGATGTGACGCTGTCGGGGATTGACGTGCTCAGCGTCGGTCGGCGCCGGGCACCCAACCAGCACCACCCCTATGCGGCGACCTACTCGAGGAAGGTGGGCGATCACGGTGCGATGGGCAGTCGCCGCACCGTCTGCGTGCTGCGGATGAACAGCCATGACAACGTCGACGCGGTCCGGTGCCGAGAATCTGTGGCCGCCACGTTGACTGCATGTGCGCAGCGGTTAGCGGCCGAGCTGACCGCTCAGCACTGCCCTGCCCGGGTGGTCGATGCCGCCGAGCTCGCCGACATCGACACCGTATTGGGCTCCGGCATTGGCGAACCGTCGCGCCCGGGCTGGACGGGCCTGCATCATGATGGCGGCTCCGTCACTGCGTATTGGGTGTCCCCGCAGGACATTTCGAGCGAGACGCTCGACCGGGTCTGGGTTTCCGACTGCGACTACACCGCCACCGCCCTGCAGCTGCGGCCCGGACCGGACCAGTCCACCGAGGTCGGGCTGTTGGTGCGCTACGCCACCGGAGGTCCGCTACGCGAACCACCCATCCTTGGCCTCAACCCTCTGTCGGGGCGGCATGACCTGGGTGTGCGCGCCAGCGTGGCCGACGCGCCCACACCGCGTCTGAGAGTTCCCCATCGGCTCCTGCGCGCCGGCGAGGATCTGCGGGCACCTATCGGCTCGACGGGCGTCATCATCGGTTCCACCATGAGCGGGCACCTGCTGCTGGTCAGCCTCGCCAACGCGGTACCCGCATCAACGGCCAGCGTCACGGTGGCCAGTGAAGTCGCCCAGATGCTGCAACTGGCGATGAGCCACGCGGCGATCGGCTACCAGGTATTGGTGCGTTCGTCGCGACCGGACATGTGGCGCGATGCCACCGGCGCAGGTTTGCATGTCGTTCCCGGCCTGCCACCGAAACTGCCCAACAACGGCGACGGGGTGATGGTGATCTACGACGATCCGCGCTCCTCGGCAGGATCCAGCGCGGCCCGCGCTGCCGCCGGCCCGCGCGCTGCCATCACGGTACGGTTGGTGCCGGCGCGGACCGCCAGCGTCGCTGACGTTCACCTGGAACAGGACTCGGAAAATACGTGCGTCCTGCGCACCGCTGAGTTCACTCACCGGTTGAACTCCGACCTGAGCACCGAGCGGAATCTGATCCGGACACAGAAGCGGGGGCGGGTGGCCTGATGACCGTGGCGAACATGCAGAGCGCAGAGGCGGCCCGTCAGGCGCTCACCCGAGGGCTGTTGGCCTCGGGCGTGAGTGTGAACAACATGATGCCCAGTAACAATCCCGAGGTGGCGGCCAAGTCTTTCCGGATCGCCACCGACACCGACCCGTCGATGTGTGACGCCTGGCTGGCGCGCATCCACGCCGGCGACGACTCGGCCAAGACATTGGCGGGAGCCTGCGAGGCACGGTCAACGTTCGGGTGGGAATTTCAGCGTCTCGGTATCTTGCAGTCCTCTTTCTGCCCAATGGTTTTCGATGGACTGTTCGTGAGTCTGGAGATCACCTCCCGCGATTCCTTGCTGACCGGCTATGCGACGGCGCTGGCCCGCGAAGGCCGCTACGCCGATGCCAGCGAGGTGCTCGACGAGTTGTCGCCGACCGATCCGTTCGACGCCGACCTGCACGCCTACGCACAAGGGGTGCTGCATTTCCAGGCCAAACGATGGCCCGACGTCCTGCGGTTCTTCACCGTCGACAAGGTCTGGCGCAAACCGGTCTACGGCGCCGCGGCCGCAGCGATGGCCAGCACGGCGCTGGCCTCATTGGGGGTGTTCGAGGACGCCTATCGCCGAGCTCAAACGGCGATCGACAACGAACTGGTGCCGCACGCGGCCACGATCGCGCTCTACACCCAGGCCATGTGTCTGCGCCATCTGGGCAAGCACGACGACGCTGCGCAGCTCTTGCGGCGCGTGTACGCACGCGACCCGAAGTTCGCACCCGCACGCCAGGCGCAAGACGACAAGGACCGCCGGCTCACGATCACCAACCCTGAAACGATCGAAGCTCGTACCGACCCGTGGGATCCGAACACCGAACCCACCCCAGAGACCGAGCAGGCCGACCAGCAAGCCGAGTTGCTTGCCGAGGCTGAGGCCGAACTGGACAGGCAGATCGGCCTGGTCGAGGTCAAGCGGCAGGTGCACAAGCTGCGGGCATCTGCGAAGGTCAACAAGGTTCGGGAGGAGCGTGGTCTGCCGCTGATCGTCCGCAGTCACCACATGGCGTTCACCGGGCCACCCGGGACCGGTAAGACCACCATCGCCCGTGTGGTGGCCAACATCTATTGCGGCCTGGGGATTCTGCCCACGCCGAAAGTCGTTGAGGCCAAACGCGCTGACTTCGTCGCCGGCTATCTCGGGCAGACCGCCGAGAAAACCGACAAGAAGATCGACGAGGCCTTGGGTGGGGTGTTGTTCATCGACGAGGCCTACACGCTGATCCAGGAAGGCCTGTCGGGCGGGGACGCCTTCGGCAAGGAGGCTGTCGACACACTCCTTGCCCGCATGGAGAACGATCGGCATCGGCTCATGGTGATTATCGCCGGCTATGACGACGAGATCGACCGCTTTCTGGCGTCCAACGAAGGTCTGGGAAGCCGGGTACCGCGGCGGATCCGGTTCGCGTCCTACATCCCGACCGAGCTGGGTGCGATCGCGGCTTCCATAGCGGCCCAGAAAGAGTCGACCATCGACCCGGTGGCCAGCGAGCTTCTGGAGCGGGTGTGCGCCAAGCTGGCCGAGCACCAGGTGGAGACAATCGACTCCGACGGGCAACCCGGTAAACCGCGGCGTGTTCTCGACGTCGCCGGCAACGGCCGCTTCATTCGCAACGTGATCGAGGAGAGCTTCGACGAGCAGATGCTGCGTATCGCCGAAGAACTCGACACCGGCGAGGTCGATGACACGACCATGACCACTATCACCGAGCGCGATATCGCCGCGGCTTTGCGAACAGTTCTGGCCACCGCTGTCCCGGGGGCCGTCGATCTCGACTCGGTCATTTCGACCACAGCCTGACCCATTCCGAGCCGCAGACACCGCCCGCTCATGTCGCCAGCGCCACACCTGTTGGCAGGGCTGTTTCACAGCGATGTGCGACTCAGGGGTGCTTCAGCACAGGATTGAGGGTAACGATGTTTGCGAGGCAACCTACGCAAGTAGGTTGACGACGTGCATATCGATCGTGTGGACGTCGAGCGGTTCCTGGGGTTTGAGCGGCTGAGTATCGAAGTCGACCCCCAGCTGCAGCTCATCGCGGGTCCGAACAACGCCGGTAAGTCCTCACTGCTCCGTATGCTTGAGACATTCTTCGCGGACCCGTCAAGCATGGACCTCCAGCGGCTGAAACCGCTACACGACTATTACGTTCACGGCGGACCGCGCATGATGTCGAGCATTCAGGTGCAGTTTGCTGGCCTAACCGAGGACGAAGCAGCTGACTTCTCCGATGCGGTGGTAAGGAGAAACGGAACTTTCTGGGTCAAGATCTCTTGCACCCGGGGCGGGACGATCAGCTACCACACGAGCCGCAATTCGCCACGCGCCCGCGACATCTACCAACGGGTGCTGGAATCCTTCAGCTTCGTCAAGATCCCATCTGTCCGTGTGAGCGAGACAGGCAAAGGGGAGAACGACCAGTCGCTGCTTCGTCTGCATGAGACCCTCGAAGGCGTTCTGGTGCGCTCAGGCGGTTCGCGCAAGACCCAGTTGCAGAAGGAGTTCGAAGACGCGATCGCTCCGGTCGAGGAACTCGTACACAGAGTGCTAAGCGACTCGATCGAGGCAGTCGCTTCCGAATTGCCGTTCCGGGAGCGCGATCTCGGTATAAAGCTGCCAGACTCCCGGCACGCGCTGCGTGGCATGCTCAGCGAAGCCGTCATCACGAGCAGAGACGAGATCGAGGTTTCCATCGCCGAGCGCGGTACGGGTTTCCAGTCTGCAATGGTGCTCGGCATCCTCCGGTATGTCGCATCGCGGAGCAACCAGACAGCGGGCAAAGTTGTGTTCGTCATCGAGGAGCCTGAGGCGTTCCTCCATCCACAAACTCAGCGTGCGATGGCGAAAATCCTCCGGGATATATCCAGCGACGCACAGCTTCTCGTGACGACCCACAGCCCGGTCCTCGTGGACTCCTTCTCCGTCCGCCGCATCGTCCGACTGCCGCTGAGTCCGTCCGGGACCAACTACGAGGCGAAACGGCAAGAGCTGTCGGAGGCCGAAGAGGGGCGGCTGTCGCGAGACTGCGACGCGACCAACAGCGAGTTGATATTCGCGAGCGCAGTGATTCTTGTCGAGGGGCACGGCGACAAACTGCTCGTTGACTACCTACTGGAGAGAATCACAGGCGGGGCCGGCGGGCACTATGCCATCGGCATCACCGTGATCGAAGCGTCGAGCATCGACAACATTCCCCGTCTGCTCCGCCTCGCGCAGCTCTTCGGGGTGCAGGCCTACTGCATCACCGACAAGGACGGGATGCACAAGGCTGGCGACGGCAAGCGCAAGGTGCTGGGGATCCTGAAGGCGAAGGATTCTCCACCGTCGCAAAGCGAGGTCTCACAGCTGTGTGTCCTGGCCGACAGGCATGTGTCCAAACTGACGGCAGCGTTAGAGCAGCAGGAGGAGCTGAACGCCAAGCTCAATGCGTGGGATGTGTTCGTGCTTGCATCTGACCTAGAGGGCCTTCTGCTTGACACCGTGGGGCAGAAGCGCCTTGCGGAGAAGCTCGGTCCAGACGGTGTGAATCAGGTCGACAGAGCAACCGCGACACGGTTCGCCGAAGGGGGCCAGGGCAAGGAGGAACTGGCTTCTTGGCTTGGTTCCAAGGGCTGGAACTCCACCAGCAGAAAATCCGGCAAGGCGAAACCCCATCTGCCGTCGGCGCTGCTGAGGGAACACTTAAGCGAGCGGACATCAACCCGCGCTATCCGTCCACTGGAAGAATGGCTCCGGGGCATTGTCTCGGAGCATGAGCGATCACCACTCTGAACCCCGCCTTCCGTCCGGGTCCGCGGCCGATTCCGAGGTTCATGCCGACGCGGGCCCCGGCAATTGAACAGGTGGTTGGTGCCTTGGCTGTTGGGGTGTTCGTCCTGCTGCACGCCGGCAGTGATCCGGTGGTGCTGCGCGCCGGCTGCTTGAGCATGAACGGTTCACGGCTTATCAGTAGTTAACTACACAATGTGGGCGCACAATGCGTGTTGAACTGCGTATTTATCGTCGGGTACATGTACTCTAAGAGTGTGCGTAGCAATATCAACCCTCTCGCCACGCCGATGCGGCGTGTTGCTTGCGCTCTCTGTTTTTGTGTGCGAAATTCGCCGTGTGAACCTACAAGAGCGGTTGCGCAAGGCGGTGTCGGATCATGGGCCGTCGTTGGCGACTCTGCGTTACGACTTGGAGGTGGTGATCCCCAAGGTTGGCCAGATGTGGCAGCCGTTGTTCGAGGATCCGTTGGATATTCATGGTCAGGCGTTTTGTACGTGTGTGCGCCAGATGGTGTTGAGGATGCGCGAGCTTCGCAAGCCGATCCCTGGGGACACGTTGTTGACTTCTCGTGGCAGTGGGTTGTCGGTGCAGATCGCCGATTCGCGGGGGATGGATTTTCGTGCGCGACGGTGGCCGTCGAAGGTGTTGCACGGGGAGCGAGTTCGGGTGGTGACGCATCCGACGGGCGGCGATCTTCGGGTGCTGCGGCCGCCGAAGGCTCAGGTCGACGAGCAGATGTTGTTGGACGAGGACGAGCCGGCGCAGTTGTTTCCGTCGCCGATTGTGACTCCGGCCGGTACACCGGATATCTTCGCCCTGTGGTGGCCGACCGACGATGGGTGGGGATTGTCGGAGGCGGTGTTGGCGTTCGTGGTGGATGTGGACAATGCGTCGCGGGTGCAGATTTTGGCAACCGAGCCGCTGCCTCCAGTCACCGACTCTCCGCTGGTGACTCCGTCGGCGCAGGGTCAGGGGCCCAGGGACGACTTCGGCGAGTACGAGCCGCCGGCGCTGGGGACGGGCGAGGATCCCGAGGAGCCGGCTTAAGGGGTCGTGGTGTCGGGGGTCGATGCGAATGTCGGCGGGTGGCTGTTGAATCGAGGTCGCAATGACGACGACCGTGGACGTGTATGGGTTGCGGGTCAACCAGGCCCGGGTCATGCGCGCGATGACTGCCACTGCGGTGATGGAAGCGTTGGGCTGGAAGCATTCTCGGCTGAACCGGTTGGAGAAGTCGACCACGACGGCGTTGCCGATCAAGGATTTCGACCGGCTGGTGGCGGTGTTGCGGTTCCCGGCGAAATTTTTCACCACCGCTCCGACGTCGCGGGTGCACCAGTCGGATCTGTTGTTCCGTGCGCCGCGGTCGATCACGGCGACCGAGCGGGAGTATTTGGCGCAGTTCGCGGCATTGGCTGGGGAGTTTCTCGACGAGCTCAATGGCCGCACTCAGTTACCTGCGGTGAAGTTGCCGATACTTCCGATCGACACCGCAGTGACCCAGGCCGCTGCGGCGGTGCGTGCCAGTTGGGGGTTGGAGCACGATCAGCCGATCGAGTACCTGACGCATGAGATCGAGCGCAGCGGTGTGGTGGTCGTGGTGCGCCGCTTGCTGACCTCCTCGTCACGGCGGATCCTGGGTGACGGGGATTCCACCGGCAAGATCGACAAGCATTTGGGTTATTCGGTGCGTGTCGGGGAGTTCAATACCCGGCCGTTGATCGTTGTGCGGCAATCGAATTCGTGGGAACGGACCCGCTGGACGCTGGCTCATGAGGTGGGTCATCTGGTGTTGCATGCCTCGGGCAGCGTCACCGAGGCCTGCGAGGAGCAGGCGTCGCAGTTCGCCTCGGAGTTGTTGGCGCCGGCGGCGGTGCTGGCCAAGGACGTGTCGCGGGCTCCGTCGCTGGCGGAGTTGTTGCCGGTGAAAGCAAAGTGGGGTGTGTCGCTGGGGGCGTTGATCAAGCATCTGCATACCTCGCAGTTGTTGACTGGGGCGCGGTTTGAGGCGTTGCGCCGCCAGCTCTACACCCGGGTCAATCCGGATACCGATACGACGTGGGGTCGGGTGGAGCCGGGCTGGAATGACCGTGAGGTGGAGCGGCCACGATTGATCAGCAAGTGGCTGGAGATGGCGTTTTCGGCGCGTTCGGCGGCGATGCTGGCCCCCTATGACTTGGTGTGGCCGCAGGATCTGCTGGAGGACTTCATGGCCGGGCAGCGGGCCGCCCCGGGCGCGGCGGCGGTGCGGGTGGCCGCCGGCAGCGGCAGAGCGACGGTCGGACCCGGGTCATCGGCGCCCAGTACGGGCAGCAATGTGATTCCGTTGCGGCAGCGAAGCCGGCGCGGCTAGAACACAAGGGGGGCCGGTGGCGCGAGTGCAGCGGGTGATCTTTGCCGACCAGCCTGTCACCTACACGGTCGTTGGCGCCGATCATCTGCCGGTGGCCCCGGCTGCGGAGTATCTGAGGTTTCTGCGTGAGGGGGGCGCGTCCCCGCACACGGTGCGTGGCTACGCCGCGGGGTTGGCGCGGTGGTTCACGATGCTCGACGTCGGGCCCCACCGCGACGGCGAGCACCCGATCTACCCGGTGCGCACCCCGCGGCGATCGGCTACCCCTGTCTTGTCGCCTGCCCAGGTGGCCACGATCCTCGATGGCTGCTCGGTGCAGCGCGACGGGGACTGGACCGGCGGGGCCGCCGCGGTGCGCAACCGATTGTTTTTCGCAGTACTGGCCGAAACGGGAATGCGTCTGGGCGAGGCCTTATCACTGCGGCACAACGATTTTCATATCGGCGCCGGTGCGACCCCGTGGATCGACATTGTGGAGCGCCAAGATCATCCCCATGGTGCTCGGGTCAAGACCGGGCCGCGGCGGATCTATGTCGGTGATGACCTGGAGGCACTGTATTCAGAGTATGTGTGGCAGTTGGTCGCGATGAACGCCGACCAGGTGGTCGATGATCTGTCGAATCATTTCGTGTTCGTCAATCTGCAACGGGGACCGCGTTTTTCGCCGATGCGCCAGGAGAACATCTACGAGAAGGTGCGCGGGCTGCGCACAGCGCATCGGAGTCTGCCGCCGGATTGGTCACCGCACTGGCTGCGCCACACTCACGCCACCGCGTTGCTGCTGGCGGGGGTGCCTGAGCATGTGGTGATGCGGCGTCTGGGCCACGCCGATGTGCAGACCACTCTGTCCACCTACGGCTGGGTCACCCAGGACGCGGCGATGCGTTCACTGGCCGAGTGGAAAAACTATGTCGCCGGATGGAAAGGACTTCACGATGGCCAGCAATGAGGGCCGCCTGACCACACCGGTAGGCGACCTCGGTGCGGTGGCGTGGCAGGCGCAGTGGGCCCAGGTACCCGCCGAATGGCGCCGCCCGGCCTATCAGGTGCATCTGCCCCCGGCAGATCGGGTGTTCCTGTCCCGCAAGAACGATCTGCCGCCCGCTGCGACCGCTGGGGTGTACGACTTCACCCCGCAGGCCACACCGGCGCGGTTCGCCGACGAGATCGCCTGGTGGGTGTGGGTGTGCTACCACGAGGGGCTGCGCAAGATCGAGCATTCCCTGCTGCGCTGGGCCACCCAGGCCATCAGCGCCGCCGCGGCCGAGTACCGCAGTGCGCACGGCCGCCACCCGGTGAGCATCACCGACCTGGCGGTCAACGACATGGTGCGCCACGCGGTCGTGGTGTTCGAGCGGCGCAATGCGCGGCTGCCCGCCGGCGGCACACGCCGCAATATTGTGGGCCTGATCGAGCATCTGCACCTGTTTGTGTCGGTGCGGGCCAGCGCCATCGACTGGTGGGCCTATGACACCTGGGATCTGCGGGCCGATCCACGGATCCCGCAACGCGAACACGAACCGTGCCACGAGAAGACGGTGCGCATCGGCGCGATCGAACCAGCGTGGCTGCGCGAAGGGGTGCGGTTTTGGCTGCGCACCTGCCTGGATGCGGAGTTGCTGCGCTGGTCATCGGCAGTCGATCGTGCCCGCGAGATGGCGCGCCATTTCGGTGAATTCGTGATCGCGCGTGGCTACACCGATCCCGTCTTATCCGATGACCCGGCGCAGCTACGCCTGATTTTCACTACCTACAACGAATACCTGCGCTCCCCAGCCGCGGCTGCCCGACCTGACAAGCCGTTGTCTGCCACGGCGATCGGCGACAGCCAATCTCAGATCCAGAGCTTCTACACGTTCATGCTCGACCATGCACCCGAGGCCGCGGCAGCCACCGGCGATGCGCGTTGGGAGAACCTGTCCGCGGCGCACACCCGGTTGTGGGGGCCGGCGTTTCGCACCCGCCGCGCCCACCGCACCCGGGAATTGACCTGGTACTCCACTGGAGAACTGCAGCAGATGCTGGCCTACCTCGACGTGCTCGCCGCCCAACGGGGCGCCCTGGTGTCGGTGACCCATCCCGATGGCACCGTGTCGCTGATCAAAGGCCTCGGCGACCCCCAGGCCGCCCGGATCTGGCTGCTGCAAGCACTGACTGGGCGGCGGGCCTCAGAAATTCTCATGCTCGATCACCACCCGCTCGAAGCGATCCCCGGCGCGGCGCGGCCCACCGCCACCGATGACCCCGATGTGTTCGTGGCCAAACTGCGCTACCAACAGACCAAAGTCGACGGGGTCATCCCCACCATCCTGGTCGAGCAGGCCGTGGTCAACGTCATCGCCGAGCAACAGCGCTGGCTCGCCGACACCCACCCCAGCCTCACCCCGAAATACCTGTTCATCGCGGTCAAACAAAACCTGGCCGGGCGCCGGCCCCGCCCGTATGCAACGTATCGGGCCTCCCTGGACAAGCTCGATGCCATCCATGGTCTCAGCGATGCTGCGGGAAACCCGTTGCGGTTCACCCAAACGCATCGGCTGCGCCACACCCGGGCCACCGAACTGCTCAACGACGGCGTGCCGATCCACGTCGTCCAGCGCTACCTGGGCCACAAGAGCCCCGAGATGACCATGCGTTATGCCGCGACACTGGCCGCGACCGCCGAAGCGGAGTTCCTCAAACACAAGAAGATCGGCGCTCACGGCACCGACATCGGAATCAGCCCGTCTGACATGTTGGACATGACCCAGCTCTCAGTGCGCACCGACCGGGTCTTGCCCAACGGGGTGTGCCTGCTGCCGCCACTGAAAACCTGCGACAAGGGCAACGCCTGTCTGTCGTGCGGGCATTTCGCCACCGACGCCACCCACCTCGACGAACTCAAAGATCAGCACGCCAAGACCACGGCGCTGGTCGAGATCAGACGTCAGCAGTACCGCCAGCGCACCGGCCGCGAACTCACCGATGACAACGTATGGGTCGCCCAACGCCTGCGCGAATTGCATTCCCTGCAAGCCATCCTGGACCGCCTGACCGCAGATCAACGCACCCATCAGGAGGCGATCGCCGGGGCCGGGACGGCCAACCGCATCCCGCTGCAACCTGTGGCCACCCGCGGTGCGCACGATTCAGCACTGCGCAAAGCCGATCCTCACACACCCGCATGACCGTCACCCCCGCCTCCCTCACCGCCCTTGAGGCCAGCGCCCGCAAACGCAGCGCCGACGTCGAGGCCCGTATCGATCGGGCCCTGAAGAAGATGCGCAAGCAGGGCCTCGACATCAACGTCAGCAGCCTGGCCCGCCACGCCGGAGTGTCACGCAGCGTCATCCACCGCCGCCCCCAACTGCGAGAACAGATCCGCACCACCCAGCCGCTGGCCGCCGCCCCCGATCCACCGCCACCACCGGCTACCGACACCGAGAGCAGCATCATCACCGCGCTACGGACCCGCCTGAAGGCACGAGACGCCCAGATCGCCGACCTGAAAGCCCAACTGCGCGAACGCGACCACATCATCGCGACCCTGCACGGGCAACTGGCCGGCAAACCCCACCCGGACACCAACTCCTAGCTGGCTGGTTGTGCGGGTCGCTGCGTGGTTTGCGCGGTGATGAAGTCGTCGACGATGCGGGTGCAGTCGTGGTGGCCGATGGCGCGTAGGCCGGTCATTCTGGCGAAGACCAGGGGGCCGACCAGTTGGCACAGTGCCAGTTCGATGTCGAGTTCGCCGAGTTGGTCGAAGGTTTCGGGGCTGTGCAGGATTTCGTCGAAAGGCCGCCGGTACTGCTCGATCACCCGGGTGCGCAGCATGCTGGCGGTGGCGTGTTGGCCGGTATCGCTGTCGCTGTCGTGCGTTTCGGTGGGGCCCAACGCGGCCCAGGCCAAGGTGGTGACGTGCAGCGGCGCTTCGGCGAACAGGTCGGCTTGGCGCGAGAGCAGTTCGATGAGCCGCTCACGCAGGGTGCCGCTGGTCGGGGCGGGCGGGATGACTTGGGGCAGAAGGCGTTCGAAGGTGGCCGCGAGCAGTTGTGAGGAACTGTTGAAGTGGCGGTAGAGGGTGGTGCGGGCGACCTTGGAGGCTTTAGTGACCGCGTCGATGGTGACGGCTTCGATCCCACCGGTTTTGAGCAGGTTGGCCGCGGCGTCGAGCAGTCGGGTGCGCGATCGGGTGCGGCGCGGGTCGACGTCGTCCTCGTCGTCGGGTGCCGCCGCGGGTTCTGTCCCCACCTGACCTCCTGGTGTTCCGATCGCCGGTGCGTTGCCCCCGCTCTCCCGGTTATGGTACCGATAGTAGCGCAGCGAAACTGCTAGTACCGGCGGTCCCGGGTCGGGACGCGGTGGCGGGGCTGCCCGGGTGTGAGGAGGCCGTGATGGGTGCTGATCAGCCGCAGCGGTTGCCGTCACACACGCCGACCTGCATGGGCTGCGGGCCGGACAATCCGCACGGTTTGCAGCTGGAGGTGTTTCGGTGCGGCGATGAGGTGTTCGCTGATCTGGTGTTCGATGAGCGTCATATCGGTGCGCCGGGGCTCGCACACGGTGGCGCGATCGCCGCGGCCTGTGATGACGTGCTGGGGTTTTCGTTGTGGATCGCGGCCACCCCGGCGGTGACGCGCCGTTTGACGGTGGACTATCTGCAGCCGGTGCCGTTGGGATGTACGCATCGGCTGACCGCGCGGATCGCCACCCGCGAGGGCCGGGCGTTGCATGTGGACGGGGTGGGGGTCGGCGTGGACGGTGTCACCCGGTTCACCGCCTCGGCGGTGTTCATCACGGTGGATGCGGCCCATTTCGCCGCCCACGGTGACATCAGCGGTTTCGGGGAGTTGTTCGCCGAGCTGGCCCGCTACGGTGGCGCCGGCCCCGACGCGGGGTCGCGGTGAGCGCGCCCACCGCCGCACCCCGGGACCGGGTGCGGCGCCCGCGCCGGCCGGCGGCCTCGGTGTGGGCGCGTCGCGAGGCGATCCTGGATGCCGCGTGGACGGTGGCCTCAGCACACGGTTTTGACGGTGTGCAGATGCGTGCGGTGGCCGCGCAGGCCGGCATTGCCGCCAGCTCGCTGTATCGGCATTTCCGATCCAAAAGCCATCTGCTGGTGACGGTGCTGGCCCGCGAATTCGAACGTCTCGACACCGAATTCGTCTGGAGTACCGGTGAACTGGCGCCGCAGGCCCGGCTGGGGCGGTTGACCACCCACCTGCACACAGCCTGGCAGGCCAACCCGCACCTGACCGAGGCGATGGTGCGTGCGTTCGTCGTGGCCGACACCGAGGCCACCAGCGCGATCGAGCACGCTGTCGCGGTGATCGAGGACATGCTGGCCCGCGCCCTGGGCGGGCCCACACCCAGCGCACATGACCGGGACGTGGCCAGCCTGATCGCCGACGTGTGGCTGGCCAACCTGATCGCCGTCATCGGCGGCCGGATCGATGCGGACCTGGCCCGCGAACGCATCGACCGCACAACCCGACAGCTGGTGCACGGCACCCACACCACCACTTAGCGATACTAGTAGTATCGCTGCGCTACTCCCAGTACCATAAAGCGACACAACGACGTGTCGAAGGGAGCCGGGCATGCATACCCCCTGGATCGAGCGGTGCACCGTTCAGCGTGTCTCGTTGCGCGACGGATTGGTGCTCGACCTCGACGATTACAACGAATTGGTGATCGCCACCCCGATCCGGCTGACCCTGCCGCCGATCGGATCGTCTTATCCCGAAGAGCAGGTCCTCATCGACCCGGGCAACGTCTCGGTCCAGCAGCGTCCGTTGCTGGACCTGGCCGGCGCGGTGTGCACGGGGGCGTGGTGCGACGAGGGCGGCGGGTTGCACCTGGGTTTTTCCCGCGGGCATCGCATCGATGTCGCCCCCCAGGAGGCCGCGACCTCCTGGGAGCTCTACGGCAAACGCCACGGCTACATGGCATGCCTGCCCCGCGGGCGGGTGCGGGTGGTGCGCCACGACCTGCCCGACGACGAATCTGAGGACACCGCAAGTTAATTCACCCCCCACCGCGCCCAGCCGCAACCATGGCCCGAAAGGTCGGCGCGGCCCTTCCGATCCTCGTGTGGGACTATTAGTATCGTAGCGATACCGATAGTTTCGTTTCTTGGGAGGCGTGGGGATGGGCGATCGAACCGGAGATGCTGGGCCTTCCCGTGGCCGGCGCGGCGTCGATCTGTCCGGATCTTCGGAATACAGCGCCCGGTTGGGTCGGCTCGCGGCGTTCACGGTGGGCCACAAGGCATTGGTGATCGGTGGATGGATCGCGGCCGCGGTGGTGCTGGCGCTGCTGTTCCCGCAGCTGGAGACGGTGGTGCGCCAACAGTCGGTCGATCTGATCCCGCGTGATGTGCCCTCGTTTCAGACCGTGGACCGCATGAGTGAGGCGTTCGGTGAGCAGGGCTCCAAGACGATGCTGTTCGTCGCGATGCAAGACCCGGCCGGTCTGACCCCCGATAATCAGCTGCGCTATCAGGATCTGGTGGGGCGGTTGCGCGCCGATCACGACCATGTCCTGCTGGTCCAGGATCTGCTGGCCGACCCGGTCACCAGAACCCAGGCGGTCAGCGGTGACGGCAAGGCCTGGTATCTGCCGGTCGGGGTGGCCGGCACGCTCGGTGATCCCACCGCGGCCGAATCCGTGCAAGCCGTGCGCGATCTCACCGACACGGCATTCGCCAACACGTCCACCACGGCCTATGTGACAGGGCCACCGGCCACGTTCGCCGATCAGATCGCCTCAGCCGAGCACGACCTGGTGTTCATTTCGATCGCCACCGCCGGGCTGATCGCGCTGATCCTGCTGATCGTGTACCGGTCGGTGTTCACCGCGCTGCTGCCGCTGCTGGTGATCGGGATCAGCCTGGCCGTCGGGCGTGGGGTGCTCTCTGCCCTGGGGGAAATCGGCATGCCGGTCTCGCAGTTCACCGTGGCGTTCATGACCGCGATCCTGCTCGGCGCCGGCACCGACTACACCGTGTTTCTGATCAGCCGCTACCACGAACAACGCCGCGCCCAGGTGCCCGCCGAGCAGGCGGTCATCGCGGCCACCGCCAGCATCGGCCGAGTCATCCTGGCCTCGGCGGGCACCGTGGCCCTGGCCTTTCTGGCCATGGTGTTCGCCACCTTGAGTGTGTTCGCCGGCCTCGGTCCGGCCTGCGCGGTCGCCGTGGCAGTCGGATTCGCCGCCACCGTGACCCTGCTGCCGCCGGTGCTGGCGCTGGCGGCCACCCGCGGCATCGGCGAACCCAAACCCGACCGCACCCGCCGCTACTGGAACAGCGTGGCCGTGGCCGTGGTGCGTCGCCCGGTGCCGCTGCTGGTCATCAGCCTGACCATCCTGGTGGCACTGTCAGCGGCCGCGGCGACCATGACCATCAGCTACGACGACCGCCAAGGACAACCCCCCACCACCGCCAGCAACCAGGGCTATCAGCTGCTGGACCGCCATTTCCCCAAAGACGTCGTCATCACCGAATTCCTCGTCGTGGAAAACCCGACCGACATGCGCACCGGCAAAGGCCTGGCCGACCTCGACGAGATGGCCTCACGCATCGCCCAAATCCCGGCCGTGACACGTGTTTCCGGGATCACCCGACCGGCCGGGCAACGCCTCGACCAAGCCCAACTGTCCTGGCAGAACGGACAAATCGGCGACAAGATGGCCGACTCGGTCGCCCAGGGCAACGACCGGCGCACCGACCTGGACAAGCTCACCCACGGCGCCGACCAACTCGCCGACGGCCTGGCCCAACTCGACACCACCGTGCGCACCGCGCTCACCCCCCTGGGCGGTGTACTCACCCAAGCCGGCGCCGCCGGTGAGAACATGCAGCGCTTCGGCCCGCTGCTGCAACAACTCTCAGCCACCGCACCCGAGGTCGACACCGCCATCCAAGCCGGCCCCGGCATCCGACCCCTGGCCGAACGCGCCCAGACCGCCATCGCCGCCCTCGACCCGCTCGTCACCGCACTCAACACCTCACCGTGGTGTATCACCACCCCGCAATGCACCCAGATCCGCGACCAGGTCAGTATCCTGACCACCCTGCGCGACAACGGATTCTTCACCCAACTCGCCACCCTGGGCGACCAGTACAACCCGGCCACCAACGCCACCGTCACCGGCACCCTCACCGAAGTGCAACACACCGTGGCCACCATGAACAACGCCTTCAAAACCCTCGGCAACCCCGAAAACCTGACCGCCAACATCGGCCGACTCCAACACGGCATCAGCCAACTGGCCTCCGGCGCACGCGCCCTGGCCACCGGCGTGCACACCCTGGCCGACAGCAACATCCAAATGCTGTCCGGGATGAGTCAAATCGCGGCCCAACTGCAAAACTCCGCCCGCGCCACCGCCGGATCCGATGCCGCCACCGGCTTCTACCTGCCCCCCGAAGCCTTCGACAACCGCCAATTCGCCGACGTCGCCAAACACTTCCTCTCACCCGACGGCAAAACCGCCCGCTTCGCCATCGACACCAACACCGACCCCTACAGCGGCGAGGCGATGAACCTGGCCCGCCAGATCACCGACGTCGCCAACACCGCACGCCCCAACACCTCCCTGGACCACGCCACCGTCTCGGTCGCCGGATTCCCCGCCGTCAACTCCGACATCCAACGCCTGCTCTCATCCGACTTCACCCAACTGGCCATCGCCACCCTGGTCATTGTCGGACTCATCCTCATCGCCCTGCTACGCGCCCTGATCGCCCCGCTATATCTGCTGGGCACCGTCGTGCTGAACTACCTGGCCTCACTCGGTATCGGAGTCATCGTCTTCCAATGGATCCTCGGCCACCAAATCGCTTGGCCCGTACCACTACTAGCGTTCATCATCCTCGTCGCCGTCGGCGCCGACTACAACATGCTGCTCGTATCCCGACTCCGCGAAGAATCCACCCACAACATCCGCGTCGGCGTGCTGCGCACCGTAGCCACCACCGGCTCAGTCATCACCTCCGCCGGCCTCATCTTCGCAGCCAGCATGTTCGGCCTGATGATCGGATCGGTAGCCATCATGATCCAAACCGGACTCATCATCGGCTGCGGACTACTGCTGGACACCTTCCTCGTACGCACCCTCACCGTCCCAGCCATCGCCACCCTGCTCCGCCAAGCCAGCTGGTGGCCACAACGCCCCACCACACCCACAACACACCCCACACCAACACCACAACCAGCCACCGCCACAACCTGACAGCGCTAAGAAATTTCAACCACAGTCACACGCGGCATTCCCGATTCACACCGATCCGCCAAAACCCGCCCCGCAGAGCGCAGATCATCGAGTACAGCACTACAGATAAGCATGTCGCCCACGGTCGCAAACACCATCCCGATCACCGTCAGCGACAGTCGAGGACACCCGCAACCGACCTACAGATAACGACGTCTATCGAGGCAATGTGGCCCAGATGGTGGCCGATCTGGGGTGGCCATCACCTGGGCCTGCCAGGGAAGAGACCGACACTGGGGCCACGAACCCGACAAACTGACCACAAAAGGTCAGCGCTGCTGGCCTCTGCCGGGTGCTGGTGGCTCATTCCAGTAGTCGTTGGTGTCGGTGTCGAATATGGGCTGCTGCTGCGGCGGCGGTGGAGGTGGCAGCGTTCGTTGTTGACTATTCGCCGGCTGATTGGTGCGGCCGTCGGCCGGAGCCTGGGAGCCGTAATCTCCTGGCACCCAGGAATGTTGGGGACCGTTGGCATCGATGACCGGGGGAGCGTCAGGCGAAGGCCTCCCGTTGCCGTTGCCACGGGGCGCGGAGTGTTGTTTGCGGCCACCCTGCACCTTCTCGGCTACCGCGAGACCCGCTACAACTTCTGGAGCGACCACAGCTGCTGCACCGCCGGCCGCCGAACCGCCGGCACCGGCCGCTGCACCACCTGCGGCACCCTCGCCCGCCGCCGGCAGGGCACCGCCACCTCCACCGCTAGGTACAGGTAGCGATTCAGTCAACCCACCAGCACCGCCGCCTCCAGCGCTTGTCGATGAGGGCTTGTTGACGCTGGAACGTCCTTGGACGGGCTGCCCAGTGAGTGGTTGATCGTCCGCGTCGTCGCTCCCACCGCCGCCGGCTGCTCCTTTGTCCATCAGCCAGTCTCTGCCGCGTTGGGTGGCGGACATGCCTTTGTCGACGGCTGCCTGGCCCTTGTCGTATCCCGCACGGGCAGTGTCGATGACTTGGTGCACCGCGTGCACGAGGTCTTGGCGGGTGTGGTCGTTGAGTTCCTTCTTCATCCACCAGAACAGACCGATGGCCACCGCCGACATGATCGCGATCATCACGAGCTGCGCAACGGGGTGGGTCATGCCGACCTGTGACGCATATCCGCCCGGCGCAACGGTTTTCAGGATGATGACTGCGGTGAATGAGATGTACACGACGTAGGCGAAGACGAGGAACGCGTGCTTGAAGAATTCCTTGATGCGGCGCTTTCCACGCTCGCGCGGCTTGCCATCGATCATTGCGGGCCCCGCGCCGAAGAGCGCAAGTATGCAATTGAGAAACGCTGCGCCGCAGACCATCACGTAGCTGTACGTCACATAGCAGATGAAGAATGTGAAGAGCAGACCGAGGATGCAGAACCCGACGCCGACAGCGAAGCTGCCGAAGTCGAGTTGTTGGGCGTGTGCGAGCGCCTGGGGTGCTCCGCATTTGGCCATCGCGTGGGCGGGGCCGGAATGGTCTCCACCGCCCAGGAACGGCAGGACGTCGGTCGCGGCCGACGCCGGCGATCCGGGCATTCCGACTGGTGTCGGCAGCGTTCGCCTGTCCCCAGCCATCAGTGCATTGGAGTAGGCGCTGGCGCAGGTGCCCACGTCGTCGACGACCATGCCGAAGTTCTGAATCTGCAGCGGATGGCGCAGGACGGCCGTCGCGGTCACGCCGGTCAGTTGGTCCAAGTTGGCCGCATTGTCTCCGCCAGGCACGAGGGAGCCGTTGTTGACGGCTCCCTGGGCGGCTGTGAAAGCCAGTGTGCGGGCTTGAAACAGCAGTCCGTGATCCCCGGACAGCTCGCCGAGGGGATCGCCTTGGAACACGAGGATCATGGCGATCACGCCGATCGCCAGGCTACTGAGCATGATGCTCCATCCGAGGCCGCGTCGGCCGTGCCACACCATCTGATAGGCGCCGTAGCCGAGGGCCAGGAGGAGGCAAATCGGGAATACCCACAGGTCGATCAGCAGAGTGCGCAGCATCTCGAACAGGGGTCGGAACCAGGTGGCCAGCCAGTACAGCCAGGTTGATGACATGGCGAACCGCAGCAGCCACAACGCGACGGTGATCATGAAGACGTAAATCGACACTTGTGCTTGCAGCCAGCTGACGACGGTGTCATGGCTGACACCGGTGATGATCGCGTTGCCGAGCCACCGCGCCCAGCTGGCCGGGTTGATGGACAGATCGGGGCCGGCTTCTGTGATCGCTTCTCCGGCCGAGACCACTGACAGGTAGTAGCTGCCGAGGGGAACGCCGTAGCTGTCCTTGATACCAGTCCAGTTCAAAACGCCGGCCATGGTTGAGGCGAACGCCGGTGGTGCGGCGACGACCGACCAGAGTGCGAGAACGTGGCCGACTGACCAGAAGACGCTGACGCGCCGGATTCTCGGGTGCGTGGCCATGAAGTACCCGAACCGCTCGGCAGGATGGACCTTTTCCGTTTTGGTGAGCGTGCTCATGCTGCCTCCTGACCTGGCGTGGTGTCGTAGGCGTCGTGGATGCGCGCGTCGGGTTCGTGGGCCACGACGATGGGGGCCGGTCGGCGGAATTCGTCGATGAAGAAGGCCTTGCCGATCCGAGAGCCGCGATTGGGTCGACCGGTGCCCTCGTCGTCGTCGAAGTCGGTCGGTTCACGCATGTCTTCGGGATCCGGGTCGGCAAGGAAGTACTCTTCAAGGTCGTCGTAGTCGGCAGCGCGCAGTCCGGCTTTACGCGCGACTTCTTTTGCCAGTTCCTCGTTTTCGAACGGGACGATGAGTTGTTGGGTGATGAACTTGTCGCCCATCAGGGTGAGGTCGGCTACCGGATCCTGGGTGATGATCAGCAACCCGGTGTAGTGCTTGCGAGCGCGGCGGCTGATGAGGTGTGCGTCGGCGGCGCCGGCGCGGGAGTTGAGCAGGCCTCCGGCTTCTTCGAGGATGATGAGGCCGAATCGGGACTTGTTGGCGAAGAAGGTGGTTCGGGCGAGCCGGACGAGCATGCCGTAGATGGCGACGGAGGCCTTCTTGCGGTCGCTGAGGTCGTTGTACAGGTGGGGTGTGCTCATTTCCTCGGCGTCGGGCAGGTCGAGGCTTTCGGTGAGCCAGATCGTCAGGTCGAGGTTGGCCAGGTCGGGGATGGGCAGGGTGTCGTCGAAGATGGCGCGGGTAAAGTCGTATGTTGACCAGGACTGCAGGGCAACCAGGATCGGGTAGAGATCCTCGGCAAGCCTGGTGACCTGCTCGGACCGTGTGTCGGGTTGGTCGATCGGTGCTTGGATGCTGGCGATGTAGGCCATGAGCGCCGCCGTGCTGGGGATCTTGAGTTGTCGGCGGGCGCGCGCGGTGAGGATGGTGCGCAGTCGTTGCACGGCGACGCTGCGTGAGTCCAGGCCCATCATCGGGATCATGTAGTCGAGCCAGTAGCCGCCTGCGACGCGTTCGGGGAAGATCCGTAGCGGGTCGCAGCCGAAGTTGTTGCCGGCCATATCGATCACGGCCTTGCGGTCGGTGGGGACGTCGGCGAATGCCTTGGCCCATTCGATGCCGGGGTCGACGATGAACAGTTGGGCGCCGCGCTGGTATTCGCCGCGGGCGATGCGTTTGGAGGCATAGGACTTGCCGTATCCGGGTGCGCCGCTGCAGACGAGGCAGGGGTTGTGGTTACGCCGTGCGGTGCCGGGCAGGTCGATCAGGACGGCGCTGTTGAGTGCGTTGGACGTGTTGAAGCCCAACAGTGTTCCGTTGGTGTTGCCGACCTGCGATGAGGTGATTGGAACGAACCGGGACCACTTTAGTGCCGTCGTGCGGTAGCTGAACTGCTCGACGGCACTCTTGTGGGTGGGGACACCGGAGTTGAATGCGGCCCAGAGTTTGGCCTGGGCGCCGCGGTGGTGGCGTACGGAGACCTGACCGGAGGATGCGAGCTGTTCTTTGAGGCGTTTCACGCTGTGGTCGAGGGTTGCGGGGTCTTTGGCCCCGACCGCGATGACGAAGGCGGTCTCCATCGGACGTTCGTCACTGTTGGAGGCGAGTAGGCGGTTGTACTCGGCGAGCTGGCGACCGGTGTCGCGTAGTTCTCGGTCCCCGTCGCGGGCGTCGTGCCGTTGCTTGAACTGGTCGTCGAGGTTTTCCTTGGCCCGGTCGTTGCGCACGAATTCCAGTTCCCGGTTGTGGGCGACGAGGTTGATGGCGAAGTCGAATTCGGCGCCGGTGTTGAGGTCATCGAGTGCGTCGAGGAACTCCGACCCTGGAAATCGGATACCGGCCTTGGGCATATCGGTGACCGGCAGGATGGCTTGATAGCTGTCGGGGTAGAGGCCGTCGGGGCTGCTGACGCGCAGCACTTTTTTCCAGGACGGCACCCGCCGCACACCGGCACACCACAGGGCGACGAGGCCGGCTGTGGTGAGGCCGAACAGTATTGCGGGGGCAACGATGACAAACACCGCGGTGAGGACAGTCAGGGCGGCCATCACGCCGGCTGCGGGCAGCATGGGCAGTTTGCGGCCGGAGTTGTGTAGTTGGTCGCCGTCGTCGAACTCGGCCACGGGGAAGTTGCGGGGTGCTTGTCGAGCGGTCCCTTGGCGGCGTCGGGGGAGCGGGTTGGTGAAGGTGCCGCGCCAGGCGGTGCGCCGCCAAAACCAGTCGACCATGTCCTCGGTCACCGGCACCGGTGAGAAGTCTTCCGGCAGCGAGGTGACGATGTCGTGGGCGAGGGTGCGGTAGGCGGCAAGGGACTCGTCGGAGTCCCTGTCGCGTCCGGCCAGCCAGTCTTTGAGTTTGGTGGCCTGCCCCAGGGGGGTGTGGCCCTCTCGGCCGGCGTCGACGGGAAATCGCAGCCAGTACAGGCGGGTCCGGGGGTTCTTCTGCCCGAGTTGGCCGGCAAGTCCTTGGCAGGTGGCGATCCATTCGGGCTTGTCGCGGTGACCGTGCAGCATCGCGCGCAGCAGTTGGCGCTGGCTTTGCGGTACCGACATGCTGTAGATCCATGCGCCTGCAGGGACTTCGCGGGCCAGATTGCGGTGCCGTTCGGCGGCGCCGAGGCGGTGTTTGGTCGGCTGCAGGTAGTAGCGCAGCCCGGACACGAGGTAGTTGGCGTACACGCCGTGCTTCGTGAATTCCAGGTGGCCGATGACGTCGTCGGGCGGGGCCAGGATCATGCTGTCTCGGCTGGATTCGTTCTTCGGTCGTATCGCCCGCCAGATGCTGCGGATCCGAAATCCGAGGCTGGGTTTCCCGTACGGGATCATGGCGCCAATCCCGGCGGCGATGAGCGTCAGAAACAGGGGAACGAAGAACAGGGTTTGTGCGTGTCCGGAATCGAGGAACAGCAACGGCAGCGCGACGGTGACGGTCCCGCCGAGTGCGAGCGGAACCGCCACCCCGATGCGTAGTGACTTGTTGAACAGCAGATCGGTGTAGGTGGGGGTGTCGTGCACCCCTTTGAACACCTGTGCGGATTCGACAGCCATTTAGCCGAACTGTCCTGTGGTGATGCCGCTTTGGTCGACGGTCTTCTTCGTGGACACGTAGATCGCGTAGCCCGATCCCACGATGACTGCGACGATGACCGACAGCAGTGCCCACAAGATTGTTTCGCCTTTGCGGCCGCCGAAGAATGCCGCGGTGGCACGGGCGCCGCCGCCGATCAAGATGAGAATGACGAAGACGCCGATGAGGATGGTGTAGAGCGATCGTGACCCTGACGTCAGATCGGTGGCTGCGAGAATGGTTGTGGTGGTGCCCGGTTCAGAGAGGGCGTTTGCGGTGAGGGCCGTGAGATGGCCGGTCGTGGGGAGCATTGGGTTTCCTTTCGCGGGTTATTTGGTGCGGGTTGATCGATCGGATGCGTTTGGCATCACGGCTTTCCAGTTGTCGGCGCGGGGACGACGGGTGTGAGTTCGGCGTCGGTGGCCAGTTGCGGGGCATAGTCGATGCCGGCGACCATCCAGCGACCGTTGATGACGGTGAGGCTGAGGGCGTAGTCCTCGCGCCGCGGCGAGTACTGCCGGGTGACGGAGTCGACTGTGGCGAACACATGGATGGTGGTGCCTTCGGCCGGCATGGCGTCGTCGGGGACCGCACGGGTTGATTGCAGTTTTTTGACGCGAGGACCGCGGCCTTTGGCATCGCTCTCGGACAGATAGTCGGGGACGGCGACGAGCCCTGACTTGTCGGTGATGTAGCGGTCCAGTCCGCCAGCGTTGGTCAGGTAGCTCTCAAAAAAGCCTGTCAGCGTTTGGAATACCGGTGACTTGGGTGACAACGTGGTCGGGTAACCCAGGGGCAGGGTCGCTCCGGCGCCGGCGCAGTCGGCTTTGCCTGGTCGGCTGGTGGCCTGCAGGCCGTAGCTGCTGTAGAGGACAGGGATGCGGTAGCACTGTTCGGTGGCCGGCGCGGCGACGTAGGGCCGCTCGGACACCGAGACGATGACACTCCATTGTTGGGCGTAGCCGAGGTCGTCCTCGAGGGTGACCGCGGCGACACCGGTCGAGCTGATCACGGCGCCGGGGTTTTTCGGCAGGGGCTGCTGCTGATCCTGGTTGGCCCAGCACGTTTGAAGCAATGCGCGCTGATCGGCGGTGACGGTCAGGGCCTTCTCGACACATTGCAGTGCGAAATTGCCGACCAGTTCGGTGCGGTTGATTTGCTTGCGGGCTGGGCCGTCCACGTCGGTGGGCTCGTTGAAGATCCATCCCCAGATCGTGGAGATCGCAACGATGGAGCAGGACGCGACCGCCACGACGAGGAACGCGAGGCCAATCCAGCCGCCGGTGGTGTCGATGCGACGTTGCCAGGTCTTGGTGGGCATTGGTTGTGCCGCCTTCCTTGATGGTTAGGAGGGGATGGGTTGGTGGCCTTCGACGGTGATCGAGGACACGGCGAATGTGTTGTCGACTGGGTCGGTTTCGGTCGGGCCTCCCGGCATTCCCGGGAAGCCGGGAAGCGGGGCGGTCGAGGACTCCGGCGGCGTACCGAGCGGAGCCCCGAGAACGTCGTCGAGCAGTCCGCCCGGGCCGGGCGCTGCGGGGCCCTGGTCGGGCGGTGGAGCGTCGGTTGGGGGCCGTGAGGTTTCCTGGACGATCATGGTGATCGTGGAGGCCAACACGCCTTGTCCGGGCATCGGCTGTGGTGCTTCGCCGTGGACGTTTCCGGTGTGCTGAGGAACGACTGTCGGCTTGTTGCCGTGGTCGGTCAGGATCCATGACACGCGGGTCACGACGCGGTGTTGGAGCCACTGGTCGGCTCCGGATGCGTCCGGGCCCACCCACCCGGGGGTTATGCGGATGGCGGTGACTGCCATGGTTCGGCCGAGCTCGATGGTGAGAACCTGGCCGTCGACGCCGCCGCGCACGCAGACCCAGGCTTGGGTGGGGTCACCGCTGGCGACGGCTTGGGCCGCGGTGGATCCGGGTAGGCATCCGGGTGCGCTCGCGGTGAACGGGATGCCTGAGGGGCCTCCGGTGGCACCTGGCGGGGGCGGCGGCGGTTCTGCCGGTGCGGCGGTGATTCTCGTGACCGCCTCGGACTGCTCACCCTCGGTCTCGGGGCCGTTCTTCATGCCGAGCAGGACACTGGTCACGGCGATCGTGGTGACGGCCACGAATGCGACGAATCCGATGGCGAGCGGTTTGTTGAAACGAGGCGCTGGCGCCGGGGCGTCTGCGGTTTCGGCAGTGCCAGACGCGACGTCGTCGTTGCCCGTGTCGTAGATGTCGGTGTCGTCGACGATCGCCACGACTTCGTTATCGCTGTCATTGTCGACGCTGGCGGGTGGGGCGAGCTCGTAGTCGTCGATGTCGTCGGGGTCGGGTGCCGCAGCGGAGCTGTCGTCGTCGGGATCGTCATAGTCCGGCTCGTCGCTGGGTTCGTAATCCTCTGGGTTGTAGTCAGATTCGGTGCCGTACTCGGTGTCATCGGGATCTCTGTCGAGGTCGGCAAGCCACTCCTGGGTTGCCGACCATGCCGGTCCGTCGTGCGTGGCGTTGTCGGGGTGGGTCATCAGACGACCTTTCGCGTGTGAGCGGTTGGTGCGCGGTGAGTGCTGGCCAGGCGGCCCAGCGTGGCGGCGGCCGGCCTGCGGCGGCGCGGGGCCGGCGACAACGAGGGCTGCGGCGGCCTAGCACCGGGGCGCTGGCGGCGCCGATCGAGCAGCCGGTTGGCGAGGATCGCTGTAATCACGAGTGCGGTTGCCACGCCGATAGCAAAGCTGTGTTCGAGGATGTAGGCGACGGCGGTGGCCAGCATTGCCAACCAGAACGCGATGGTGCCGATCGCGACGCCGAGAATCGTTCGCATGGGTTCTCCTAGTGAGTTCACGCTGAGGCTAAGGGGTGGCAATACAGTTTTGCGATAGCTGTCGCTAAACGTGATGAGCAATTGCTACGTTCTGCGTTGTGAGACCAATACCGCAGGACGGGCCGGCCCGGCTGATGTTTTTTATCCAGCGCAGACTGGTGCAGTTGGGCTGGACTCGTGATGACCTCTTCGCTCACGGTGGACCGTCACCGTCGACCCTGTACAAGGCGTCCCGGCTCAACCGTGAAATGGATGAGCGGGTCATGCATCGCCTGGAGCTTGCCGTGGGGTGGGAGGAAGAGTCCTGCAGGATCACCCTTGACGGGGGTGAGCCGACCATTCGACTGTCAGACCAGGTAGAGACAGTGAAAACCCGTGTTGATGCCGCGGTGGCGTTGTCTGAGAGGGCTGCGGTCGGACGTACTGCAGCGGAGTTGCGTGACTTTCTGATGGGTGTCGCTGAACAGCTGCGCGGGTTCTATCCTGATGATCAAGCACACCGTCAGGAGGCCGCTGATGCCGGCGCCCACTGATCGCTTCGACGAAGTCCGACGAAAGTGGATTGCACGGCATCAACACACGTTCATATTTCAGAAAAGACGACACGAAATTCTCGCTCGTCAAATTCGCGACCGCGCACAGGCGAATACCGGTGCGCGGGTTGATCCTGCCGACGATGACATTATCCATCCGATGTGGGCACGGTCTCCAGAAACTATTTATGCGGCGGTTGACTGGGTGATTGTTCTAACCGCCGCGATGTTCGCGCCGATCGGCTGGGCTGTCGGCCGCGGCATCTACTCATTCACGATCCAGCTAATCCCGGAGAACCTGAGGTCGTATCCGATCGCGGCGTTCATGTGGAGTGCGGTGGCGGTCGGCGTGCCACTGCCCCTCATCTACTGGTTGGTCTATTCCGGCAGCGGAACGTTTGCCTCGACGGTGGTTGTGCCATGGATTGTCGCGCAGGTTCCGGCGGCGCTGCTGGCCGCCGGGGTGTACGGAATCTTGGAGGGCTGGTTGGCTGTTGACGGTTCGCGCGACTGGTGGCCGATGCGGCCACCCCAGGACCACGACGAGGTCGACTTCGGCTTCCACACGGAGATCGAGATGTTGCCGAGCGTGTTTCGTACCCGCTCGCGCCAACCAGTAGGCGAGCGCACTCCGATCAAGCGAGATCGCGATGGCCTATAAACCGCCGCCCACGCCGTACTGCGGGTTCGAGTACGACGAAGAGTCCAATCGCCGCAAATTGGCCGAATCGGCTGCCCACGTACTGGTCTCGGCACCCACCGAGAGCGGAAAGACCCGCCGTATCCTTGCTCCCGCCGCCGTGATGTGGACAGGGCCCGCGGTTGTAGTGAGTCCGAAAGACGACCTGATAAAGCTGGTCATGCAGCGACGCTACGGACCGAGCGCGTTGATCGACTTTCGCCCCGACTACGACGCCGACTATCCCGACATTGATCTGCTGTCATTCGACCCCACGAAGCTCATCAGCACACCGGATCAGGCCGTGACGATCGCGAACACGATGATGCAGATGTCGGCTGTCGGCATGGGGTCGGGCGCAGACCAGGTCAGCGACGCCGGTATCTGGGAGTCGAACACTGAGACCCCGCTCGCAGCGATGCTGTACGCGGCCTCGCCGCGTGGAAACAAGGCCGGTATCGGGTGGGTTCTGCTGGCTGTCAACAACACTCGCTTGACAAAGCAGGGCGAGCAGAAGTCGAGCGATCCGGGCTGGGAGCACGCCGCTGACATCGTGGCCGACATTCCGCTGTTCAGAGATGCGCTGATGGCGACGTTGGTGATGGATCCCAAGCAGCGTGACAGCATCGCGTTGACGATGCGCAAGTCGGTGACTCCGTGGATGCGTCTGCAGCTGCGTGGGAATCTCCCTCCGGCGTTCGATGAGTCGATCCTGGAAGATCCGACGTCCACGCTGTATATCCTCACGCCAGCTGAAGGCTCGATCGCCGGTGCCGCGGTGACACTGATCGACCACCTCGTGCGCGTGTGCAGAGCCAAGACCGCACGTAACGAGATGCGGCACCGCCTGCTGGTCGTGATCGACGAAGCTGCAAATACCGCTCCGATGCCGGCACTTCGCCGCTACATCAGTGAGGGCCGAGGGCTCGGTGCGAATCTCGTGCTGGCGGTGCAGGCCAGCTCCCAGTTGGAAACCGTTTACGGCACCGCATATATGAAGGAGCTGCGCGACACCTTCCCGTCGGCGTTGATCATGTTCGGTGCACCGGAGATGGAGATCTTGCAGCGTGCCGAGGAGTGGGAAGGGCAGACCACTCGGCGCCAGGAGACCTTTGATCAAGTTTCCGGTCACAAGACACTGTCCTCGCACCTGGGCAGCACTCTGGACTACCGCCGATTGCTCCCCCCAAACGGCGACCATGCCCGGCTGGTGCGCAAGGGGACAGCTGGCGTGCTCACCGAGATCCCGGAATGGTCGAAGTTCCTCGTGCTCTATGACCGAGCGATCAAGAATGCCTTGGAGGAGCCGGCGTCACGGTCGGGCGACAGTTTCTGGGCTCGACTTGCTGAACGTCATCAACGCGGACTGGCCGCGGCCGGAGCCAGGGCACGATCACGATGAACGGCCAGGAAAGCACGCTGAATGCGCGTCAGGCAGCGTGTCTCGACGTCCTGCGATCCACCAAGGGGTTTCTGAGCACGACCGAGATCCGAGAGCAGGTCAACACGATGGCTGGCGTAGCACTGGTGGCCGAGCAGGTCTACCGCGCCCTGCTGACCCTGGAACGGCGTGGACTGGCCGAGCGAGTTCGGGTTGAGGGGTCGGTCAAAGCGCATTGGGGTCGAGCCGGGCGGACCGTCGACCTTGCGCTCCACGAGAGCAGCTGCAAACCAAGGGAGACTGCATGATGGCGACAAAAACTGCCCGAAAAGTGCCGTGGCTCAGCGGTTTATTGATCGCGCTGTTCGGCGCGGTGTGGATGATCGGGCAGGTTGCTGCCGGAATCGTGGGACTGATCGCGAACCTTCTGTCCGCACCGGTCATCTGACGACCAACCCTCAACAAGAACAGGAGCGCTGGCCATGTCAATGCAATCCATGTTTCAGGTTGCCGGCAGCCGGATTGACGATGTGCACACACCGGCGGCCCAGGAGACTCTTAGTCGAGCGAAAGCTGCCCATTTGCGGCCACTGTGCTTGTGCCAGTCCCCAGGGGTGGAGATGTACATCGCGGCCGCCGGACATGATCTCATCGTCAAGCGAATGCCCGGAACGGCAGTCGCACACGACCATCGGTGTCGATCCTGGCTTCCCCCGGGTGAGCTTTCTGGCTACGGAGCGGTCGCCGAGCAGTCAATCGTCGACAATCCGGCCGATGGCACAACGGCTTTACGGTTGGGTTTTTCACTGTCGAAGTCCGCAAACCGGGCTGCTCCTGAACCCTCCGGTTCCCCGTCAGACACGGTGCAGACCCACGGGAACAAGTTGTCGCTCCTGGCTGTGCTGCACTATTTGTGGGACGAAGCGGAGCTGACGAGTTGGCATGCGCGTTTCGCCGGGCATCGCTCCTGGGCGGTTGTCCACCGACGTCTGCGGGCGGCCGTGGACGGAAAGCTGGTGCGTAAGGATCCACTGACCGCGTCTTTGTTTGTGCCCGAACCATTCTCGGCCGATCACAAGACCGGCATCGAGCAGCGTCGGATTAAGGCGTGGGCTCCAGCTCGACCTCAGCCAGGAAAGGCAACGAAACTGTTGATCGGGGTGGGCGAGATCAAGGCGATCGAGCCGGCCGGCCATGGCTTCAAAATGCAGGTGCGGCACCAGCCTGGACACCCCTGGTTTCTCAATGAAGACCTATACCGCAAGCTCGCTAAACGATTCACTACCGAACTGGAGCTCTGGCAGATGGCCGAAGCTGGCGATGTTCGGCTGTTGGCGATCTGCACCTTCTCGGTCTCTCGGGCGGGATACGCGCACGTCGATCAACTGTCGCTGATGACAACGGATCGCAACTGGCTGCCTTTCACGGGCGACGCTGATCGCACTCTGCTCAGCACCGCGATTAGCGAGGAGCGCTCGTTCCGCAAGATGCTGTCGTATAACGGCAGCGCGGCCCCGATGGCGTCCCTGATTCTCACCGACACCGCTCCGGCGATCGCCGCGTTCATCGACCGTCCTGCCGGCGATGCGGATGGGGACGAGATCTCCCTGATCGCCGGACTGCCGGTATGGAACTGGCGTACGGACGAGGATATGCCGGATTTTCCGTCGCCAATGTCCTGACGACACCAATTACCGAGACTCGGAGGGAGAGAACAACTATGCCGACCGCAGCGCATGGATCACACGTTCTGCACTTGAGCCCTGAACACCGTGATCGAGCTTGGCGCGACAGGTTCAATGCCCGGTGGCACTACGACTATGGCGGGTGGATTCGCACCAGGCCCAGCGACGAGGCGTCGACATTCGCCCTGACCCCAACCGAGCGCTACGGGCCGTTCGCTGAGGATCACTCGTGCCCCTACTGCCTCGTGATGCATTCGCCCAGGCAGTGCCCCGTCCTAAGCGGGGACGCGGGACTGCCCGCCCGCTAGTTGTTCCACCACGTTGGTTACACGACCGGGCAGCTCGTCAGCGTCGCCGACATACCACCGCACGCACTCGGTGAGCTAGTCCGCCATTGACGCGCCTAGCCTGCGTCGTCGCGACCACCCAATATTCTTGAGATTGACCCGAGGAGAAGCGTTGGCAACGCCAACTTTGCGTCCGCCGTTCGCATACTTCGGCGGAAAGCAGAAGATCGCCGGGGCGATCGCCGCGATGCTTCCCGAGCACACCCACTACGTCGAACCGTATGCCGGCGGACTGTCAGTGTTGTTGGCTAAGAAGCCGAGTCGGCTCGAAACGGTTAATGACCTGGACGGTGACATAGTCCACTTCTGGAGGATGCTGCGAGAGCGTCCCGAAGATTTAACACGGCACTGCGCGCTGACCCCTCACTCACGCGCCGAGCGCAAAGCGGCCATGAACCGGCCCGCAGACTTGGATGACCTCGAACGGGCCCGCCGGATCTGGATTTGCCTGGCACAGGGACGCACCGGAACCTTGCTCCCAACCGGCTGGCGTTTCGACGCCGCAGACTTCGCGCACACCTCGATGCCGCGACGCCTTGACGGCTACGTGCGGCGAATGGAGTCCGTTGCCGAGCGGATTCGTTCGGTGTCGCTGGAGTGCCGTGCAGGTCTAGACATGATCGCCGCGTATGGGAAGGGTCGGCGCACGTTGATATATGTGGACCCTCCCTATGTCGGTGATGTCCGAGAACGCAACTACCGCAATGAGATGTTGTCTCCGGCCGAGCATCGGGAGCTGGCCGAGTCCCTGCATTCGTGCGCTGCAACCGTCGTCCTCTCCGGGTACGCGTCCGCGCTCTACGACAACGAGCTGTATGCCGATTGGTACCGAGTTGAACTGACAACCGCGACCAGCCAGGGTGGGGTCTACAAAGGGCGCATCGAAGTGCTCTGGTCCAACCGCCCACTTGCGACCGTCGCCACCGCTGACGTCGACATTTTCAGTCTCCCCGAAGCCACATGTAACGAAATGGAGCCCAGCGAGCCCGCATGTAACGAAACGCGGTGCCCGGTGTGTGAAGGGGTCATTCGACAGGCGCGATCGGGACGCCGCCGCGTTTACTGCTCGCCTGCCTGCCGGGTGCGCGCGCACCGCCGAGCGTCCCTCGCTGGCTGACAGCTGGTCAGGTTGTCGGCCCGGTCCGCAACACTTGCGGGTCAATCGCTCAGTAGGGAGATCTCGCTGACCTGCTCGTTCAGGGGCCGAATGCTATGTCGCGCACAGTTAGTTGTCCGGTGAAGAATGTCATCTGTCAGGCCGCTACGGTGGTCCACCGTGACCGGTGTGGTAATCCTCAGCCCTGATTGCTTGGGGTGGGCACGCACCGCTGGCTTCGTTCATCGCACTGACGACGCCGCCGGCATTGTCGAGCTCAGGTCGGAGGTCGACGCGCCGATTCGATACGTGATCCGCCGGCCGTCGACGGGTCGTGTGGAGCTCGTCGAAGTCGATGAACTGGGCGATGAGCAGTTGGTGCTGTTCGTGGCGGAGATCGAGGTTCTCGAGCGCTACCTGTTCGGAATGTTCGGTGACGATATCCGAGCTGAGGTGGACCTTCCTTTTGTCGAACTCCGTTGGGGCAGAGAATCATTAGCCGCAGGGTATGAACTCGACGATACGAACCCGGGCTACCAGATCCTGACGGCCACCGATCGTGGTCCGGTGGCGGCGGTTCCCCGTTCTGAGGTCGGCCTGCTGGCGTTGGTGCCGCTATCGCATTTCCTCGGCTGGAGTCTGGCAGCATTGAAGCGGTCGTTCCTCGATGAGAACTTCAGGCCGCTGTTGTCGGCGGACGGTAGCTATGCGCAACCGGATCTACGCAAATCCACATAGTTTTGGACCAGGTAGCGCACTGCGAGCTGCTTAGCATTGGTTATGCGGAAGTGCACAGCACCGGTCAAGGGTCACAAGAGTGCTGCCGCGAGAGCGGCTTGCCCGGTGCACGGCACACAGGCATGGCGGGGGAGCGCTCCGAAAGCTCCGGCGCTCACCTCTCGCTCACGAGGCACCGTCCGATCGAGGGGCAGCGCCAACGGTCTCTTGACGGCAGCCGACCAAAGCGCACGCCAGACAGGATCGGTGGCCGGCACGGACTTCCTTGCTTGGCTCTTCTTGGCCTGGCTCGTTGACGACCGCCTCTGGCTTCTGGCCCTGGGCGCGATCGCCATCGGTGTGCCGATCGCGCTGGCGGCGCAGTGGACCTATCAATGTTCGGCATGGATCAACGACGGCAGTGCCCGCTGCCAACGTCTGCGCGCCGGCATCTTCAAGCGCTGCCACAGCCACAACCGAGCGGTGACGACGCAATACGATGTCGCGGCCGCCGCCGCCCTGATCATCGCCGTCATCAACGCACTCATTCTCATCGCCGCCCTACAGCAGTAGAGAGGCCTAGATACGAACGAACCCCCGGGAGGAGCCCGGGGGTCGTCGGCACCTTTTTTCGCAAGACCAGCTGCCTTCCTTCCCCGACGCCCAGACCTGGGGCGGCGGCGACCGCTGGCGCGAGCGGGCCCACTGCGCGGTTGCCAAGTGCCGAGCAAATCCGTTTGGTGGGCCGGTGCGCCATGAACGTTACTGCACGTTTGACGTTTTGACCTAGGCTGCCAGACATCAGATGTCGCTTGCTCCCGGTAAACCCCTGCGCTAGCGCCCGGTACTATGTAATTACCTGACCAAGTGTGGCGGGTCTTCACTCGAAAGTAGCAGGTGAGAGACGGTGACTCAACAGCTTGGACGTCAGGTTCCGTCGCGACGCACCGCGCAAACATTCGCAGGAACTACTGCACACCGCGGCGCTCCCGTGCGCCGGTCCTTCGTGACACGCGAAGGTGAGAGCCAAACCGGGCTCGAAGCGGTGATGCGGGCTGCCCGCGGCGGGGCTGGCGGTGGACGTGGCGGCCGGACCCGGCTGGCGCTGCTGCTGAGCCTGTGGTGGGTCAACTCTCTGCCGCCCTACTCGTCGCAGAGGCCGGCGAGCTGGTGGGCCGAACTGATCGGCTTGGACGATCCGGTGAAGGGCCCTCGTACCGTCACGGCCAACTTTCAGGAGCTCGCACGGCGGGGTTTCATCGCGATCGAGCCCGGTCAGCCCGGTATGGCCAACGTGGTGACCCTGCTCGATGACCTCGCCCGGCCTGGAGAACCGTATCTGCGGCCCGACGGCAAGAGCGGATCGTATTTTCGGGTGCCCGACCGACTGTGGACTACCGGTGCGATCGCCAGGCTCAGTGGCCCGGGCCTGGCGATGTACCTGATCGTGTTGTCGTATCACCATCGCCCGGCAGGGGTCGAACACCCACCGGGCGAGGGGGTCCGCACACCGGCGGCTCCTCCGGTGTGGTTTTCCCCCAAGGGGTTCAGCGAGCGGCATGGACTGTCTGAAGACACCCGGTTGGCGGGGATCCGAGATCTCCGCGACGCGGGCATGATCGAGGTCGAGACCGAGCACATCGATATCCAGAATCAGTCAGGGTCGGGACATCGCCGATTCCGTCGACAGATGTTGACCCTGCACCCTCTCTACGTGCCGCCGCTGCCCGGTCGGGTCCCGTCCAGTAACCCGGCCGCGGCCGCGATGTGAGGGAACCGGGCCGCAGTCGTCGACGTCTAAACGGTTATGGACTTCGAGGAACGGCTCGCGCTGATCAGTGAAGGTGTGGATCCCGATGATCCGGCAGTGATGACGGCACTCGACATGGTCCGTTGGGAGCTACAGCTGTTGGGCACCGATTAGAGGTCGAGGCCGACGTCAGTGCCGCGGCTGCGATCGCGGTCGGCGTCGAGGGCGCGGGCCCGGTAGTGGGTGATGTCGTGGTAGGTACGGCCCAGCTCGTCGCGGCGATTGAGCAGGTCGGAGGCCTCCTGCGCCGCCTCACCGGCGGCGGTGGTGCTGGCGAGGTGGTGTTCGACGCGGTCGATGGCGGTACGCGCGGGACGCTCGGCCGGGTCCGCAAGCCGGTGTGACCACGGCAGGTGGTTGTTGAGCATGTCGGTGAGACTGGCTTCGCGCTGGTTGTCGGCGTTGGTGACCAGGAGCAGTTTGGCGTTGGCGTCACCGGCAGCCTTCGTGAGGGCCTGCAGCTGGCGGGGGTTGAGTTGGTCGGCGTCGTCGACGACGAGCAGGGTGCCGGTGGGCAGTTTCCATTGCCCGTTGTCGAGCCGCTCGATCGCTTGGTCGGGGTTGGCGGTGGTGTCGGCGTAGCGGTGTTGTCCGGCATAGGTTTCGGCATCCTGGGTGGCCGGGATGGCCAGGATGCGGTGCTGGTTGCGTAGTGCGGTCGTGGCCAGGGCGCCGAGGACTGCCGACTTGTCGGCGTTGGCGCCCAGGTGGAGGGGTTGGACGGTTTGCGCGCTGCCTGCGATGTCGGTGACGGCCGCGGCGGCCGGTTGGTCGAGCTGGTCGAGGTCGGCTTCGCGCGTGGCGTACATGGCGGCGGGGCTGCGGACGCCGGCCTCGTCGAGCATGTCGACTTCGCGGCGCAGTGCGGGAAGGTCAGCGACAAGGTCGTAGTCCACGCCGGGCCTGGTGCCGAATACGCGGGCGGCGGCGAGTTCGGCGCGCATGAGTTGGTTGTCGAGGTCGGTGGCCTCGATGCGAGCTTGGCGCAGCTGTTCGGCGTCAGCGCGCATGGCGGCGCTGCGGCGCTGCTGAATGTCGTGCTCGGTGACCACGCCTGAGGGTCCGCCGGCGATGTTCATCAAGGCCTCCTGAGCGGTGTCGCGCTGGTGGGCGGCGTCGGCGAGCGCGACGGCGACCGCCTGTGTGTGTCGTGCGAGTTCGGCGCGGTGTTCGGTGAGGACCGCGGCGAGTTCGGTCTTGTTGTCGCGTTGGGCGGCGGTGATCTGTTCGTCGATGGTGGCGAGCAGGCGGTGGTGGGTTTCGCTGGTGTGCTCGGAGCGGACCCAGTCGGCGTGAGCGTGGGTGTAGGCGTGGGCATAGGGCCGCTGTTCGTCGCGGCGCCGGACCAGTTCGGCGAGCTCGGTGGCGAGGGCTTGTTCGGCGGGCCCGCCACCGCTGTGCAGGATGGCGTGCTGCAGCTCGTTGAC